>JBOHFG010000136.1:0-15983 GCA_050699575.1 Pseudonocardiaceae bacterium | reverse complement strand
TCCCGGGCGTACTGCTGGATCTCCAGCACCTTCTCCGGGGTGATGTCCATTTCCTTGGCCAGCTCTTCCGGAGTGGGCTCGCGACCCAGGTCCTGGAGCAACTCGCGCTGAATCCGACCCAGCTTGTTGATCACTTCGACCATGTGGACCGGGATCCGGATGGTGCGGGCCTGGTCGGCCATGGCCCGGGTGATGGCTTGCCGGATCCACCAGGTGGCGTAGGTGGAGAACTTGTAGCCCTTGGTGTAGTCGAACTTCTCCACCGCGCGGATCAATCCCAGGTTGCCCTCCTGGATCAGGTCCAGGAATGCCATCCCACGGCCGGTGTAGCGCTTGGCCAGCGACACGACCAACCGCAGGTTGGCCTCCAACAGGTGGTTCTTGGCGCGCTCACCGTCACGAACGATCCAGCGCAGATCGCGGCGCAGCTGCGGGGAGAGCTTCTCGGGCGGCGGCGAAGGCTTCTCCTTCTCGGTCGTGTCCTCAGTCCTGCGCACCCGCTCGGCGGCATAGAGCCCCGCTTCGATGCGTTTGGCGAGCTCCACCTCCTCCTCAGCATTGAGCAGAGCGACCTTGCCGATTTGCTTGAGATACGCACGGACCGAGTCGGCCGAGGCGGTGAGCTCGGCGTCCTTGCGGGCTTGGCGCAGCGCCTCGGACTCCTCCTCATCCCAGACGAAGTCCTCCGAGCCGGGGCCACTGGGCGTCTCCGCCTCCTCGGTTTCCACGGCGATCTCTTCGACTTCGACCTCGACGTCGGCCAGGTCCTCAGCGGCTGGGCCCCCCTCGACGTCGACCTCAGGGTCGAATCTGGGGTTGCTGTCGGGACCCTCACCTGCGCCGGCCGCGGGTTTGGCCGCGGTGGCGGGTTTGGTGCCCGCCTTGGCGGGGTTGCTGGGTGCTTTCGCCCGGCTGCGTGTCGCGCTGCTGCGAGTGCGGGCCTTGGTCGTGGCGGTGCCATCTTTGGTGGTGGCACCGGAACCAAGCGTACTCACGTCGGCGTCACTGATGGCGCCGTTGCGCGCTGAGGGCGTCTTGCCGGTCCCGGAATTCGAGCCAGCGGCCGGGGTGACGGCCTTTGCGGCAGCGGCTTTGGGGGCAGCGCTCTTGGGAGCAGCTGCCTTGGGGGTTACGGCCTTGGGGGTTACGGCCTTGGGGGTAGCGGAGTTTGAGGCAGCGGAGTTCGAGGCTGCGGCGCGATGGGATGCGGGTTCTGCGGCTGCCACGGACGGCCTTTCGGAACAGTCGGTGTTCGGGCGCGGTCGGGAATTAGGTGCCTGTCGGCGAGCCCGCCGCTGGTACCAGCGCCGATAATCACGGCGGCCTGCCGGATTTCGACGGTGCGATCCAGGGTGCTCGGGACGGTGCCACGTTCCAGTGTACGACTCTCGGACATTGTAACGACGCCGATCGATCGTGGGCGCGGCGCCACAGTGCTCAGCGCACGCGTCCCTCCGCGGCGGCCGCCGCGGCACCGACGATGCCGGCGTCGTTGCGCAACGCGGCCGCAACCACGGGGGTCCGGCACTCCAGCAGGGACAGCCATTTCTCGGCCTTCTTGCTGACCCCGCCACCTGCGATGATCAGATCCGGCCAGACCAGATCCTCCAGGACTTGCAGGTAGCGAGATACTCGTGCGGCCCAGTCCGTCCAGGACAGCGCTTCAGCGTCCCTGGCCGCGGCGGCGGCTCGGATCTCGGCGTCGGCCCCGTCGACCTGCAGGTGACCCAACTCGGTGTTGGGTACCAGTTCCCCGTCGAGGAACAGGGCGCTTCCGATGCCGGTTCCGAACGTGAGCAGCACGACCACGCCGTCCTGGTCTCGACCGGTGCCGAACCGCATCTCGGCTAGTCCGGCCGCATCGGCGTCGTTGAGCACGACCACCGGTACCCGGCAGTACCCGGAGAACAGCGTGTTCACGTCCATGCCTATCCACGATGGGTCCAGGTGCGCCGCGGTGCGGGCGATGCCGCGCTTCACCACGGCGGGCAGGGTGACTCCCATCGGTCCGTGCCAGCCAAACTCGTTGGTGACCGTGGCGACCAGCTCCGCCACCGCGGCGGGTGTGGCGGGCTGCGGGGTGGCGAGACGAACCCGCTCATCGTCCAGTGACCCGCTGCGCAGGTCTACGACGCAGCCCTTGATGCCGGACCCACCGATGTCCACCCCGAATCCGGGTGTCCTGGCCATCCGCGTCCTCTCCTGATCATTCGCCCCAAAGCCGCTGGTCGACATCTGACCCTAGCCCGGGCTTCGCTGCCCAGGTGTGGTCGGATGGCTCGGTGCTGAGCGCGCGAGGGGACGATGTCGAGCAGTTGCGGGCCACCGCGGTGGCGGTGGCTGACCAGGTCGGCGACCTGGTTGTCCGGATGCGTGTTTCGGGTGCCGGGCAGGTGGAGACCAAAACCAGCGACACCGACGTGGTTACGGCCGCTGATACGGCGGCCGAGCGGTTGGCCCGGCGGCTGCTTGCTCAGTGGCGGCCAGGTGAGCCGGTACTAGGGGAGGAAGAGGGCGGCATCAGTCCGCAGACCGGAGGTCTGTGCTGGGTGGTCGACCCCATCGATGGCACGGTGAACTACCTCTATGGGCTGCCCTGGTATTCGGTGTCGGTGGCGGTCCAGCGGGACGGGCAGTCCCTGGCTGCCGCAGTGGGGCAGCCCGCTGATGGTCGGCTGTGGAGTGCCGCGCAAGGTCGCGGCGCCACCTGCAACGGAGTCGCTTTGCGAGCCAGCGGAGCTACCCGGCTGGAGCTCTCGCTGATCGGTACCGGTTTCTCCTACCGGCCCGAGCGACGGGCCCGGCAGGCGGCCATGGTATCCGGCATGCTGCCGAGGATCCGGGACCTGCGCCGCGCTGGGTCGGCTGCCCTGGACCTGTGCGCGGTGGCGTCCGGCTGGTTGGACGGTTTCGTTGAGCACGGATTGCAGCGCTGGGACTGGGCAGCGGGTGCGCTGATCGCGGCCGAGGCCGGTGCGGTGGTCCGGTTACCCCAGTCTGGATCAGACTTCCTGCTGGCGGCGACGCCGGGGGTCGTCGATGCGCTGGCGGACCTGGTCGCGCAGTGCGGGGCCGATTCGGTCTGAGCGTTTCAGCACGTCACCTGCCGGGCCCGCCGAAACAGGTCAGGATTCACCACCGGCACCGAGTAGGGTTCCGGCTGGGCGGCCAAGCCACCGCGGGCGGGCCCAGCCGGCGTTCCTAGTCCGGCCAGGTCCAGCAAGGCCGTGCGCGCTGCGTCGTTGGGCTGTAGCGCGACGAACTTGGTGCCCAGCGCCAGATCGACCCCCGCGTCCGGACGGACGTCCCGGACCAGTTCGGCGCACGGCACCGCCAGGCTCAAAGTCCGAGCCGCGGCCTGCCCAGCGGTCCCGAAGCGGATCTCCCCGTAGCATCGCAGGTCGAAGGCGGGGTATTGCGGATCGTTCGCCGGGGTGGCGGTGGGGGCAAACCCCAATTGGGCCAGTTCGCTATCGACGACGGTCGCCTTGCCGCCCAGGCCGTTGGCGTTGAGCACCTGCACTCGCGTGAGCTGAGGTGGTGCCGGTAGCACCGCATCCAGGCCGTCGGCCGAAAGTCGCTGGCTGGAGGCATGCTGTGCAGCAGCACTCGGGCAGCCACCCTCGGTCTGCTGGAGCACGCTGAGCCAGACTGCCCCCGCCGCGCTGGCGAGAATCACCGCCAGCAGGACTGCCCGCATCGGCCTGCGGGTGCGGTAACCCTTCGCTCGTATGTCAGACGAGCCCGCCACTGCCACGGCCCCGCCCTCCCGCACCTTGGCAACCCGGTCCCCGAGACTTTGAGAGTAAGAGCGGGGCTGGTGGAACACAGCCGGGTTCCCCCACTTGGCCGTCAAGAAATATTTGCCGCTGGCCCGACACGCCGGGGAAATCCGGGAGCGGTCCTGGCTGATGAGCTAGTCTCGCGCCGCTCTGGCGCCGTCGAGGGGCTTTGGTGCGGCGGGCCAGGGCCGGACCCGCAGCGTCGAAGTGTGACCGACGTCTCGGGCACAAATCACCGTGCCTGTGCGTTTGTGCTGCGGCACGACCCGTACGACTCAGGGGTGGGAATCATGGCGACCGACTACGACGCTCCCAGACGGAGTGAGGCGGATGAGCTTGTCGAGGACTCGTTGGACGAGCTCAAGGCGAGACGGAACGAGGCGCAGTCCAGTGCGGTCGACGTCGATGAGTCGGACTCCGCAGAGAACTTCGAGCTGCCTGGCGCCGACCTGTCCGGCGAAGAGCTGATCGTTCGAGTGCTGCCCAAGCAGGCTGATGAGTTCACCTGCTCGAGCTGCTTCCTCGTCCATCACCGCAGCAGGCTGGCTGAACAACGCAACGGGCGGATGGTGTGCCGGGACTGCGCGGCGTGACGCGGGGCCGCTCGCTCAACTGCCCAGTGAGCGCGGTCCGGAGCTGTCGGGTGCCACTTCATCGGTGCTGGCCAGCAGCAACACGGCGAGTTCTGCGGCCCGGCGGACGCTGAAGATCCAGTAGGGAGTCGGATCGGCTGGATCGGTGACAGTGACCTGCAACACAGGTCCGACCCAACCGGTATGCAGCACGAATGCCACTGGGTCCAGGCCTGGGCCCAGTGCGCGCCGCTTGGCGTCCGGGTGGATCACGTGGATCGACCCCAGATGACGAACCGGGATGTGTGCTGAGCCAACTCGCAGCTCACCGTCGCGCAGCTGGACCCGATTCCGACCCATCCGCAGCAGCACCACGCTGACCAGCGGTACCGTCAGCAGGTATGGTAGCCAGGCGCGCACCCCTGGATATCCCATGTGCACCTCGGCCGCCAGCAGGATGGCCACTCCGAAACCCAGCGGCCACCACCACAACGGCACTGCGAGACGTTCATCAAACAGTGGTGTTATCTCGGGCGCACGCCGGCCCGGGGCCTGACGAGGGGGCACCGGACCAAGGGTAGTCTCGCGGGCCGGGTGCCCAGCAGGGCGGGACAAGCCAGCAGGGAGCGTGCTTAGGCAGTGTTCGGACGTCGCCACAGGGCCCAAACCAGATCACAGCCGCAGCAGCGCGGTCCGGACGCCGGGGTGCCCGAAAGCATCCCTGGCGGTATCCCTGCTGACCGGGCTCCCGGTGCCGGACCCTACGACGTCGACGAGGCACCCGACGACGGGTGGATCAGGCTGGATCTCGGTTCACTGCGGCTGCCGGTGCCCGAGGGTGCACAACTTCAGGTGGAGGTGGACAGGTCCGGTCCGGTGCGGGCGGTGCACCTGATCACCGATCTCGGTCAGCTCACGATCACCGCCTTCGCTGCCCCCCGCAGCGGCGGATTGTGGCGTGAGGTCGCCCCGGAGCTGCTGGCCAGGCTGCGAGAGGACGGTGCGCAGGTCGAGCAGACTGCTGGTGAGTGGGGCCAGGAGCTTGCGGCCGTGACCGAGCAAGGTGTTCTGCGGTTCCTCGCGGTGGACGGCCCCCGGTGGATGCTGCGTGGCGTCGCGATCGGACCTGTCGAACACGCCGATGCGCGGACCGTGCTGCTGCGTGACATCGTCCGGCAGACCGTGGTGGTGCGTGGTCCGGAACCGCTTCCGGTGCGCAGCCCGTTGCCACTGCACCTGCCCGGGCCGCTGGCAGACCAGCTCAAGCAGGCTGCCGCCGAGCTGGTCGATGCCGCAGCTGAGGGCACGTGAGCCACTACGGCGGCGCCATCGGGCTACTCTGGCGAGGGAGCGGGTCCTGCGGGGTACCCGAGCGATCGCAGTCGGAGATCGACATGAGCGGTGCGGCTCCCGGCTATTGGCGGCGCCTGGTCCGCTGGCTGACCAGCGATGACTCCGAACTGGATGCCGAGGACCTATCCCGCCGGGTCGAACAATCTGGGGCGCGGCGCGCCAGTGAATGCAGCTGCGGTGAGACCGTGACCGTGCTGGGTCGGCTGCGCAGTGTGGAACACTGTTCCCGGGTAGCAGTGGCTACGCTGGAGGCCGAGCTGTTCGATGGCTCCGAGGCGATTACCCTGGTATGGCTGGGGCGGCGGCGAATCCCCGGCATCGAACCTGGTCGTACCGTGAAGGCATCGGGCCGGATCTCCGTCCGGGACGGCCGCAAAGTCCTCTACAACCCCTACTACGAGCTGCAGCGGAGTTCATGACTGAGCCCGAGCACCGCACCCCTACAGTGTTGGAACAGATGGGTGGGGTCGGGGGTCTAGTGTCGTCAGCCGTTCCTGCGGTGCTGTTCGTCGTGGTGAATCCGCTGGCCGGACTGCAACCGGCGATCTGGGCGTCGCTGGGCGTCGCGGTCGCGGTAGGGGTGTGGCGGCTGGTGCGCCGGGAACCCCTCCAACCGGCCGTGTCCGGGATCCTCGGGGTGGCCGTCTGCGCCTTCATTGCCTACCGGACCGGTGAGGCGCGGGGCTTTTTCTTGTACGGCATCTGGTACAGCCTGGTTGCCGGGCTGGTGCTGGCGCTCTCGGTGGTGGTGCGCCGCCCGCTGGTCGGTGTGCTGTGGTCGGTGCTCAACGGCTCCGGCTTCGGTTGGCGTGCGCACCGTCGCGCCAGGTTCGGCTTCGATGTGGCAACTGCGGTCTGGGCGGTGTTCCTGCTGGCCCGTTTCGGTGTCCAGCGTTACCTGTACGACCTGCAGCAGACAGACTGGCTCGGAGTGGCCCGGCTGGCGATGGGCTTGCCGCTGACCGCGGTGGCCGCGTTGGTCACCATCTGGGCGATCCGTCGCGCTGGGCAGGTAGCCGGCTAGCTCCCGCGACGGTATAACGCGGCTCGGACCTGGGGTTCCACCTCTGCGGCAGCGACGAAGAGTAGTTCGTCTCCACCCTCGAGGGGGTCATCGTCCTGAGGGATGATCACTCTGCCGCCACGCAGGATGGTGACCAGTGCGGCGTCAGTGGGTAATTGCAGCTGCCGCACCGGTTGTCCGGCCAGGGGAGTGTCCGCGGGCAATGTGACCTCGACCAGGTTCGCCTGTCCTTGCCGCAGGGTCATCAGCCGGACAAGATCGCCGACGGAGACTGCTTCCTCAACCATCGCGGCCAACATCCGCGGGGTCGACACCGCGACGTCCACTCCCCATGCCCCGGTGAATAACCACTCATTGCGTGGTTCGTTGACCCGGGCCACCACTCGGCGGACCGCGAACTCGGTTTTGGCCAGCAACGAGACCACCAGGTTGACTTTGTCGTCGCCGGTTGCCGCAATCATGACGTCGGAGTGCTCCAGCCCCGCCTCCTCCAGCGAGGCCAGCTCGCAGGCGTCGGCGAGGACCCATTCGGCGCCCTCGACCTCGTGCGGGTCAAGCTGGTCGGGATCTCGCTCGATGAGCATCACCTGGTGGCCGAACTCGAGCAGTTCGGTTGCGATGGACCGGCCCACCGCGCCGGCTCCGGCGATTGTCACGCGCATTGCGGCTCCCGGGTTGATGGAGTGGGTTCACTCGTGTGGGGGTGCAGTGGACGCCCCGGTGGTGACGTCGGTGACAGTGCCGGAGACGGCGGCGGCATACACTTGGTCGTCGGCCTGCACCACGGTGTTGTGGTTCGGCAGCACCCCAGTCCCGAATCGGACGATGACGGCGATCCGCGCGCCGATGTGTTCCTCCAGTTCGCCCACGGTGTGCCCGGCCCATCCCTCGTCGAGGGGCAGCTGTAGCACCGCCACCGTGCCCGACGGGTCGCGCCACGCGGCTGCCACGCCGTCGGGCAGCAACATCCGCAGGAAGCGGTCAGTGGTCCAGGGCACCGTGGCTACGGTCGGGATGCCGAGTCGCTCGTAGACCGCGGCCCGCTTGGGGTCATAGATCCTGGCCACGACGTGCGCCACCCCGAAGGTCTCTCGGGCCACCCGGGCAGCGATGATGTTGGAGTTGTCGCCGTTGGACACTGCGGCGAATGCCCCCGCCTGCTCGATCCCCGCCTCGATGAGCACCTGGCGATCAAAGCCGGAGCCGCGGATCTGCTGGCCGTGAAAGTCGGCGCCGAGCCGGCGGAAGGCTTGTAAACTCTGGTCGATCACGGCCACGTTGTGGCCGAGCCGTCCCAGTGCTAGGGCGAGGCCGGCACCCACCCGGCCACAGCCCATGATCACGACGTGCATGCGCACTCCCTGGTCGACGGTTGCCGGCGGGTCGACGGTTGCCAGGAGACCGTATCGCCGATAGTGCCGTCGTTCCGCGCCGGGCCGACTCCGGGCCGTACGCTTTTCTCGTGCCGAAGCTCGTTACTGCGGTTAAACGGATCCTTGTCGGCAGGCCGTTCCGCAGCGAACGGCTTAGCCACACCCTGCTGCCCAAGCGCATCGCGCTGCCGGTCTTCGCCTCGGATGCGCTGTCCTCGGTGGCCTACGCCCCCGAAGAGCTCTTCCTCGTGCTCTCGGTCGCGGGGATCTCGGCGTACTCGTTCGCGTCGTGGGTCGGACTCACGGTTGCCGCGGTGATGCTGGTGGTGGTCGCCAGCTACCGGCAGAACGTGCGGGCCTACCCCTCAGGCGGTGGGGACTACGAGGTCGCGACGGTGAACCTGGGCGGTTCCGCGGGGCTCGTGGTGGCCAGTGCCTTACTGGTCGACTACGTTCTCACCGTTGCGGTGTCGATTTCCTCGGCGGCGTCGAACATCGGCTCAGCGCTGCCCTTCGTGGCTACCCACAAGGTGACGTTCGCGGTGGTCGCGATCATTCTGCTCACGGCGGCCAACCTGCGCGGGATCCGGGAGTCCGGGACGGCGTTCGCCATCCCCACCTACGCGTTCATGATCGGTATCATCGCGATGCTCGGCTGGGGGTTGGTCCGGGTGCTGCTGGGGGAGCATCTCCGCGCCGAGTCCGCGGGTTTCGGGTTGCGGGGTGAGGGTAACCAGCTCGTCGGTGTGGCGCTGGTGTTCCTGGTCCTGCGGGCGTTTTCTTCTGGCTGCGCCGCGCTCACCGGTGTGGAGGCGATCAGCAACGGGGTGCCGGCTTTTCAGAAGCCGAAGTCCCGCAACGCCGCCACCACGCTGTTGCTGCTCGGGAGCATCTCGGTGAGCATGCTGATGGGTCTGATCGTGCTGGCCCAGCTCACCGGGGTGAAAATGGCCGATGACCCGGTGCGGCAGCTGATCGGCGCGCCGCAGCATTACGACCAAAAGACGTTGGTGGCGCAGATCGCGCAGGTGGTGTTCGACGGCTTTCCGGCGGCGTTCTACTTCATCACCGTGGTCACCGCGCTGATCCTGGTGCTGGCGGCGAACACCGCGTTCAACGGTTTCCCGGTGCTCGGCTCGATCCTGGCGCTGGACCGGTACCTGCCGCGCCAGCTGCACACTCGTGGTGACCGGTTGGCCTTCTCCAACGGCATCGTTTTCCTGGCCGGTGCGGCGACCGTCCTGGTGATCGCGTTCGGGGCCGAGGTCACCCGCTTAATCCAGCTCTACATCGTCGGGGTGTTTGTCTCGTTCACGCTGAGCCAGACCGGCATGGTGCGGCACTGGAACCGGCTGCTGGCTCGCGAGACCAACCGGGCGGCGCGTCGTCGGATGCGTCGCTCGCAAGCGATCAACCTGTTGGGGCTGGTGATGACCGGTTCGGTGCTGCTGGTCGTGCTGGCCACCAAGTTCACCCAGGGTGCCTGGATCGCAATCGCGGCCATGGTGGCGATCTTCATGGTGATGCGGGCGATCCGGAAGCACTACGACCGGGTATCCGCCGAGCTGGTCCCTCAGGAGATCGACACCGTGCTGCCCTCGCGAAACCACGCGATCGTGCTGGTGGCCACCCTGCACCTGCCGACCCTGCGGGCCCTGGCCTACGCCCGCGCCACCCGTCCCGATGTGCTCGAGGCGGTCACCGTCAACGTCGACGATGCGGGCACCCGGGAGCTGGTAGCCCAGTGGGAAGCCAGCGGGCTCCCGGTGCCGCTCAAGGTGGTTGAGTCGCCCTACCGGGAGATCACCAAACCAGTGGTCGACTACGTTAAGCGGGTGCGCTCGGACAACCCCCGTAACGTGGTGACGGTGTTCATTCCCGAGTACGTGGTGGGTCATTGGTGGGAGCAGATCCTGCACAACCAGAGCGCTCTTCGGATCAAGAGCCGCCTGCTGTTCGAGCCGGGGGTGATGATGACCAGCGTGCCCTGGCAGGCGCGTTCCTCTGCCCGGCTGGCCCAGCGGGATCAGACCGCCCCAGGCGTGGTGCGTTGGGGCATGAACACCGATCGCGCCGGCAACTCACCTCGGAGAGGCCCAGACAGTGGCACCCAAACTGGCACCTTCCCGGAGGTCGCCGCGGTCAGCCCACCCCTGCACCGTGGGAACCGTCCGTGACCTCTCGACCTCTGAGGAGGCAAGGTGGCTGTCCAGCTTGAGCTCACCGTCGGACCCGTGGGTCACGGCGGGTTCTGCGTGGCCCGCCATGAGGGGCGGGTGGTGTTCGTCCGGCATGCGTTGCCCGGGGAGCGGGTCCTGGCGGTGGTGACCGAGGATCGCGGCGGGTCCTACTGCCGGGCCGACGCGGTGGCGGTGCTCGACCCCGCCGCCGGCCGGGTGCCGCCGCCGTGTCCGGCATCGGGGCCGGGTGGCTGTGGTGGCTGCGACTTCCAGCATGCCGACCCTCAGGTGCAGCGCGAGCTCAAGGCGCAGGTGGTGGCTGAGCAGCTGCGCCGGATCGCCGGACTGGACGTGGCGGTGACCGTACAGGAGCTGCCCGGCGGTCCGCTGGGCTGGCGGACCCGGACCCGGCTCGCGGTGGACGGGACGGGGGAGCCCGGTTTCCGGGTGCACCGCAGCCACACGGTGCTGCCGGTGCCGGCCTGCCCGCTGGCGGTGGCCGGCTCCCTGGACCCGGTGCTCTCCCGCCACTGGCGGCCGGGTGGTGAGCTGGAGGTGGTCACCGACTCCGGCGGGGTGCACGTGGCGCAGCTGCGTCCGGGCCGGCCGCCGAGACAGCTTCGCGGCACCGGGCGGGTCGTGCGCCACGCCGCTGGGCGACGCTGGGAGCTGTCCGCGCCCGATTTCTGGCAGGTGCACCCGGCTGCGGCTGACGCGTTGGCCGCGCTGGTCGGGGAGTGGGCGGCCGCGCCACTTGGGGGCACGGCGTGGGATCTTTACGGTGGGGTGGGCCTGTTCGCCTCGGTGCTGGCCGGTCAGGTCGGGCCCGCCGGTTCGGTGACCGTGGTGGAGGCATCCCGGCGGGCGGTGGCGGATGGGGCGGCGGCGCTGGCCGACTTGGCCCAGGTGCACTTCGTCACCGGCCGGGTAGAGCGGGCGCTGGAGCAGCTCCCGGGCCACCCAGGCGTGGTGGTGCTCGACCCACCCCGGGCCGGGGCCGGCCGGGAGGTGGCCCTGGCGGTGGCTGATCGTAGGCCCGCGCGCATTGTCCACGTGGCCTGTGATCCGGCGGCGCTGGCCCGTGACATTGCTGCCTACCTCAGGGGCGGTTACCGGCTGCTGGCGGTGCGGGCGCTGGACGCATTCCCGATGACCCATCACGTCGAATGCGTCGCAGTCCTGGCTCCCTCCTGAGGCGGATGCTAGGAGAAGATGTCCTCGGCGGTGAGGGCGATCACGTCCTCCGGCAGGTCGATGACCCGTTCGCGGGCACAGATCGCGAGACGCAGCTCATGCGGTGCGCCCGGCAGCGCCGCGGCCTTGCGGTACAGCTCGGCGACCAGCCGGGGCGCCGAGACCTCCCGCGCCCACTTCGCCTCCCCGGCCAGCACCGGGGTGCGGGCCCGCCCGGACAGCGCCACGACGTCGATCTCGTTGTGGCCGTCGGCGGTCCAGAACGGCCCCACTGCGACGATCCGCCCACCGAATCCGCCACTCGCCGCGAGCCGGCGTACCTGCTGCCGGAACGCCGCTTCCCACCGTCCGCCTTGGTGATCATCCAGGGAGTCAAGCAGCACCGGCAGGACCGTGGGTCCAAGCCCCGCCTCGATCTCGGTGCGGTAACCGGTGAGGACGTTCAGATAGAACGCCAGAAAGTTGTCGGCGATACGGTAGATGCGCCGCCGGGTCCGCCCGGTCTCGGTGACCGGCTGGACCCGCTCGATCAGCCGGAGGCTGACCAGGCGGTCAAGGAGGCGGGTCGGGTCCGCCCGGATCGCGTCCCGGATCTCGTTGTGGCGGGTCGCGCCGGTGGCGATTGCGTGCAGCACAGCTCGCGGGTATTCGCCCGCCTCGGCTTCCGTGGCCAGGATCAGCTCACCCTCGGTCAGCAACCGGGCACCTGGCTGGCAGGCCAGCTCACGCAGGTTCTCGGCCAGCGGTGCCGCCTGGTCCCACCACGCCAAGTACATCGGGATACCACCGACAATGCCGTACACCACCGCGCGCTCCGCCGGGCGCAGCGCAGGCAGCATCAGGGCGGCGTCCCACGGTGCGAACTGATGAACCGCCAGGGTGAGATCCATCCGTCCATAGAGTGGCTGGCGCTGCTGCTGCAGCGCCTCCATGTAGCGCACCGCTGAGCCACAGAGCAGGATCCGCAACTGGGTCTTCCCCTGGCTGCGGTCGAGGAAAGCCCGCAGCAGGTTCGGCAGCTCGGGTGTCGTCGCGGCCAGCTCGGGGAACTCATCAAGGACCAGCAGCAGCGGCTCCCGCTCGGCCACTATGGCGAGATGCTCTAAGGCGTCGTCCCAGTCCGTGTACCCGCGAGTCACCAGGTCCCGCACGCCGGTGCCGCCGAGGCCGTGCACCCCCCGGGCCAGCACGGCGAGCTCGGTGCCCTGGCCGCGGCCGGCTCCGGTGTGGAACATCGCCCGCCGCCCGGCAGCAAACCGGCGCACCAACGCGGTCTTGCCTACCCGCCTGCGTCCCCAGACCATCGCCATTCGCGCGTCAGCGCTGGACCACCAACGCTCCAGTGCGGCGAGCTCCGCCGTGCGGTTGACAAACACACCACCCATCGTAACCGGCCCGAACTGTTACCGACGTTCCACGTCACCGACGACCCATGCCGGTATAGAGATGGCCTTGCCGGAAGAACCGGGTACGGACCCGGCCAGGACTGGGAGGGTCGGCCGCTGGTTGATCAAACACCGCGTTCTCCCCTATCGAGTGACGCCCCATCGGGCGATAAGTGGCCGACGTCGAAGAGACGGTACTGATCTACCCTTCCGCCGGCGGAAGGCCCAAAGCCCGCCGAATGCTCACGAGACCACCCCTACCCAAGATCACCTCGCTGAGATCTTCGACCTGCACCGCTGGGCACCCCAGGCTTAGGTCATAGGAAACCTGAAGATCCACAACTATCGTGAACAGCGGAAACGCCGACCTAGATCACGCTAGCCCAGAAACTCGGCAAGAGCCGCCAGGATCTCTTCTCTGCGCATCCGCTACACCCGGTTCAGCATTCCGGTGCCGAGCAGGATCCCCCGGCGGCGAAATGCCGCGGGAGATTCCACGATGGCGCGGGCCCACAGTCCGGGGTAGCGTGGCCACCAGATCCGGGGCAGGAACCGGCCGGGTTCGCCTGCCCAGGGTGGTGTGGTGAGCCCGCGTTCAGCTGCGGCATGCTCAGCCAGCGCGCCGAGGTAGGCGTCGGTGCGCTGATCGAGGTCGCGTGGCCGCCCGGTGATCCGCTGCGCGACGTCATCATCGTCCCTGGCCCACCAAAGATTGTCAACGAAGTCGGCCACCGCTTCCCGCAGCGTGAGGCCACCCGCGATCCGGTCTGCTGCTCGGGCCAGGGTCATCGGATTCCGGGCCCGCGGCGGCAGGAAATCGCGCAGCCCGGTGCCATCGTCATCCGCACGCTGCGCGAAGATCCGCTCCGATGGGGTGCTCACGCCACCAAGTCTTCCCCACTGTGTGTCAACCCGAGGTGCTTGCCCAGGACGTGCACCGGCGGGTCGGACATCCCGCTGGCGGCGGATTCACGGGCAGGGCGGTTGGTAGGCTAGATCGGGAAGGTATTGGCTCCATTCGGCGCGGGTGATGGGTGGGTAGGCGAGTGCGCAGACTCGTTGGGTGACGTGGCCGGGGTCGGTGTCCCAGAGCCGGGCTGTGGCGTCGTCGCTGCTGGTGGCGAGGGTGTGCCCATCAGGGCTGAACGCTACCGTGTTGACAGCGTTGGTGTGGCTGGTCAGGGTGGCCGCCGGGCCTGGGTGGCGCTGGTCGGTGATGTCCCACAGCCGTGCCGTGTGGTCGGAACCTGCGGTAGCCAGGGTGTGCCCGTCGGGGCTGAACACCGCTGAGGTGACACCGGCGGTATGGCCGGGGAGGGTGGTGATGACGTGGGGACGGTGCCGGTCGGTGGTATCCCACAGCCACACTGTCACTCTCCGAAGTAGAGCCGTTCGAGGTCCAGCAGAATCACCTCGCCGGTATCTGCTGCCGCCCGTAGTTCCGGGGTGAAGCCCGCGCTACTCGCGCACAGCAGTTTTGCGCCTGTCGCATCGATGTCGCGGTGGCGACGCAGAAGGGTGTGGACGTGGCGGAGCCGGTCGAGATGAGCCTGCCCCATCTGCTCACCCCACTTCGTCTCGCCCAGGACAAGGACCGGGCGTGGGCCGGTGCCTGGATCACCAAGAGCCACGATGTCAACCTCGTGACTCGTTCGCCTGGCGGCGTCGTTGACGGCACCGTGGCCGACCGTGGCGGGGAATGCGCCGAGGGTTTCAGATGCGGCGAACTCGGCCACCCAGGTACGGCAGAGCTGCTCGAAGTGCGGTCCGAGCACTCCCCTGTCGAACCGCCGCCGGGCACCGGGCCATACCTGGGACCCCTGGCGGCGTTCCAGCCGGGTCCAGGCGGGACGCATGATCGCCTGATAGAACGTCACGAGTGGTTCGATGATCCGGTAGTTACTCCGGCCGGACCGGAGCGGATCACCATCGCGGGCCAGTAGGCCGGCATCCTCGAGCACGGTGAGCGGGTGTTGCAGGTCGGTCGCTTTGCGTCCGATGTAGCTGGCGATGCCCCCGCGCGTGGTGTTGCCGTCGGCAACCGCGGCGAGCACCGAGTGGTAGAGCGTGAGGTCACGTAAGCCTGGATCTTCGGCGAGCAGGTATCGGGCTTCGCGGAAAAGCGGGCTAGCTGGGTTGAGCACCGTCCGGACCACCCAGCTATCGAAGTCCGTTATCGAAGACGCGGCGTCGTCACGGACATATTCCCGGCGATAGGCCGGCGTCCCACCCACGATCGCGTGCACGAGTACGGCGAGCCGCGGGTCGTCCAGATTCCAGAACTGTGCCGCACTACGGTAGTCCAGTGGTGCGACCTGCAGCTCCAGCCCTGCGCGACCCCGCAGCGGGGCCGTTCCCGAGAGCATCTTCCCCATGAACGACATGGCCGACCCGCAGAGCAACAGGCGAGTCCGGGAGTTGATCCGTTCTGGCCGGCCGGGGGTCAGCGCATGCTGGATCACTGACGGCAGGCTGCGGCTGGCCATGGCGAGGTAGGGGAACTCGTCCAGGACTGCCACGGTGGGGCGCTGCCGCCCGATATCGAGCAAGACATCAATGGCGTGTTCCCACGACCCCAGTTGCAGCGGTGCGGGCGCACCGACGTGGTCGGCGACGACCTGACCGAGACGGCGCAGGGAGTCGGCCTCGGTCGCCTCGGTCGCGGCGAAGTAGAGCCCACCCGTCGCCTGGGCGAGGGCGTACAGCAACATCGTCTTGCCCTGGCGGCGCCGCCCTGACACCACACCGAGCGTCGCCCCCGCGGTGTCATCGATCGCAAAACGAGCAAGGTTGTTCCACTCGTCGTCTCGGTCGAACATCTCCGACGGCTTGTGCGGCAGTTCCACAGTAAGAAGTGTACTTCTTAGAAGCGTACTTCTCGTCTACGAGGCAGTCCCGCTCACGCTGAGGATCCGCTCCGCCGGTGCGCACATCGTCGAGTCTGCCGTCAGCAGTGGTCAGCTGGTGGGGAAGTCGAACTCGCCGAGGCGGATGCCGGCGGTGAACGCGTCCCATTCGGCGCGGGTGTAGACGATCGCCGCGCCGTCCGGATGGTGGCTGTGGCGCACCGCGACCCGGCCGGAGCCATCGCGCAGCGGCCCGGCCTCCACACAGCTCATA
>JBOHFG010000135.1:0-12241 GCA_050699575.1 Pseudonocardiaceae bacterium | reverse complement strand
CTGATCGATCCTGCCGAGTTCGCCTGCTTCGAGGACCTGCCGTACGCGGTGAACGGGTGCCACCCGGCCTGGCAGGACACCGTCGCTGCGGGTCTGCGGCCGTGCCCGGCGCCACTCGACGACGCGTTGTGGGCCATCAAGCTCGACGCAGTCCGCGCCTACCGCTCGCAGCTGCCACCGACCGCGTCGCTGTGGCCCGACGAGGCCGCGATGCTGCGCGGCCGCCGGGAGCCGGAACACGACGCTCCGGCGGTCGAGTGGTTGTGGCGCCAGCCCTCTGGAAGGCCGCCGATATCACGTGATCGGGGCACCGGAGTGGGGACTTCCGCGTTGGTTGACGAACCAGTTGACGGCTGCTTCACTCAGGATGTGTTCCGCTCCTCCCGAGGTTCGCGTTGAGCGCTTCGCTGCGTATCGCGCAGCTGTCGACGCCACACGAGCGCACGCCCCCCGAGGGCTACGGGAGCATCAACCGGATCGTGGCGGACCTGACCGAGGAACTAGTTGCCCGCAGCCACGATGTGCATTTATTCGCGAACGCGGACTCACAGACCAGCGCGACGTTGCACTCGATCTACGACCGGGTCGGTGAGAAGTTCCTGGACTTCGGCCGGGACTGGTTGCACGCGCTGTTTAGCCTACGCGAGATCTCCGGGTTCGACGTGCTGCACAACCACAACCTGTTCAGCGGTACGGCGTTGGGATTCCTGGCCGATGCCCGCGCGAGTATGACGACGGTCCACTTCGACCATGTGGACGACTACGACTTCCTCCGCCGGGTCAGCCCGCAGCACTGGGTGGTGCAGTCCGCCTCACAGCGCCGCCGACTTGCATGGCTCGACACCACAGGCACCATGCACATGGTGCGGCCCGGGATCGACGTCGCGGCGTACCGCGGTGCGGACCGCGACGACGGATACCTGCTGATTTTGGGGCAGGTTGGTGAGCACAAGGGCATCCGCGAGGCGATCGAGACCGCGCGCAAGGTTGGCATGCCGCTCGTAATCGCCGGTCCGGTGCCGTCGTGGCATGAGCGCTACTTCGAGGAGTACGTCCGGCCCGAGCTGGACCAACAGGTGCAGTACGTCGGTGTGGTTGGCGGTCAGCGGCGGCTAGACCTGCTACAGGGTGCTCGAGCACTGCTGATGCCGTCCCAGGCCGAAGAGACGTTCGGTCTGGCGTGTGTGGAGGCGATGGCCAGCGGTACGGCAGTGGTGGTGAGTGCGGCAGGCGCGCTGCCAGAGTTGGTGGTCGACGGTGTTACCGGGTTCGTGGCCCGGGACGTGTCTGCCGCTGTCGCCGGCGTCGAGCGGGTTGCTGAGATTAGCCCAGCGGTGTGCCGCGCCCATGTGGAACAGCACTTCACCATCGCCCGGATGACCGACGACTATCTAGAGCTGTACCGCCGGCTGTGCAGGGTCGATGAGGAGCGGGGCTCTCAGTGCTGACCGCGATGCTTCGGGCCCAACCCGTGGGCTCACCGCCGCTGGCCCCGGAGGACCTGGACGGTGCGCTGCGCTCTGACGGCCTCACTGGCAGGTCACGACCGGTCCGCGTGATCGTTGCTGCAGCAGGACGAGGGACGCGGTTTAGCGATGTCGAGCCGAAGGTGGTCGCACCCGGTCGGATCGGGGTACCACTGGTGGTCCGAGTGCTGGCCGCACTCGCTGGGCTGGACCACAGGCCGGTGGTGGTCGTGAACGAATGGACCGCCGGGCCGGTCTGGCGGGTGATCGACCGCGCCAGGCTGACTGCGGAACTGGTTGTCCAGGACCCTGCGCTGCCCGGGATGGGCGGTGCGATCTTGACCGCACTGCGGCAGTACCCGGACGGGCCAGCCGATGTCGTCACCGCCTGGGCGGATATGGGCATGGTGTGGGCCCCGCACGTCTGGGCCACTGTCGCCGTGCACCAGGCGCTTGGCTCGCCGATGTCGTTCCCGACCAAGCTGCGCTCTGCGCCGTACGTCTGCTTGCTCCGGGACGAGCGGGGGGCGCCCTACCGGTTCCTGTTCGCCCGCGACGGGGATGCGATGCCACAGGCCGGCGAGTCGGACTGCGGGTCGTTCGTGTTCGCCGCCGATCGGTTGAGATCCGTACTCGAGGACGCCGCACAAAGCCAGACCGGGGCGGAGATTGGCGTCTTGCCACTGGTCGAGCAGTTCCATAGCGCTGGCGATCCGGCGTACGCCGTGCACATCGCGGCATCGGCTGACAGCCAGGGCGTGAACACACCCGGCGAACTCGAAGTCGCTGACGAACGCTACGAGATCGGGATCGAGCAGATTCGGGTGGCGATCGATGCCGCGCGGGACGGGCACGAATTGCGGGAGGGGCTGCGGATGCACGGCCTGCCGCCGCCGCTGACTGCGGTGGCCCGGGCCAGGCTGACCGAACTCGGTCTGGCACCCGAATCGCTGGCGGCCGGTCAGGCCGTCCAGTTGTCCACGACCTGAACAGGAGACAGGACATGCCCGACGGCTATGGGCTCTCCGTGATCGTGCCAACTCACGATGGACGCGAACGGCTGACCGAACGGCTGATCGACACCTACCTCGACCACCAGGCCACGGCTGGGCTGCCGACTGAACTGATCGTCGTCGACAGTTCCTCGGGGGTGAGGGGCGAGGCGCTGGCGAGGTACTGCTCCCGCGATGAGGTGCGCTACCTTCGCGGACCTGGGCCGGCCGGGGCGAAGCGCAACGTGGGCAGCGGTGCTGCGGCGTACGACGCGCTGGTATTCTTAGACTCGGACTGCATGCTGACCGACCAGACACTGACCGAGCACCGGAAGATCTTCGATCTGGCCGACACCGTCGGGGCGGTGACCGGGCCTACCGATTTGTACGGCCCGGTCGACCGATTGTGGAAGGTGCTGGAGCACTCCGGGCTGTACAGTCAGTGTTTCGACCACGCCCGTGCCTACGAACAGGTCCTGTGGGGTGTCACGGCCAACATCTGCGTGCGACGGGAGGCGATCAACAAGATCGGCGGGTTTGATGAGAAGATAGTTACGCCGGTCGGAGGTGAGGACGTCGACTTCGGCGTCCGGCTGACCGAGGCCGGGTACACGATCCGGACCAACGACCAGGCACTAGCGCTGCACGCGCGCGAGCACGTCACTGTTAAGCACGTCGTCCGCAGCCTGTTCACCTACGGCCGTGCGGACGCTTACCTGTGCCAGGTGCACCCGCACCGCGCGGACAACTATCTGGGCCCACTGGCCGGCGGGCTGCTCGCAGCCGTTGGTATGCGGCTGCTCGGGCTGCGGCTGCGGACGGCGCTGGCCGCAGCCGCAGCCACGGCGCTGGCGGTGAGTTGGCGGCGGCAGACGGCTGATCCGTACGCCTCCGCCGAGGGCACCGTCGCACCGGCCCGACCAGGTGGCCTTGCCGAAGTGTTCAGCCGTGCCGCAGCAGCATTGATCGACATGTCTTTCGACGCAGGAAAGGCCAGCCAGGCGCTGCGTTCGGGCCAGCTCGAACTGGCACTGAAGAACTTCCGCTATATCGACAGCGAGTCGTTCTGGCCCAGGAAACGTTGAGAGGCAAAGTGATAGGCGCGGATGTCACGATCGCGATCCTGTGCTACAACCAGGCGGAGTTGATCGGCCGCACGGTCGAGTCCGCGCTGGCTCAGTCGGTCCGGCCAGTCGAGATCTTGGTCTGCGACGACGGTTCGACCGACGACAGTCTTGAGGTGCTGTCCGGATACGCCGACGACGGAGTGATGGTCCTGCGGCACGGTGACAACCGGGGGCGCACGGCCACCCGCAACACGTTGCTAGCGGCGACGAATAGCGAGATTTTAGTCTATTTGGACGGTGACACCGTAGCCCGTAGTGACCTAGTCGAGCAGCTGCTGCCGGAGTTCGGTGTACCCGAGGTAGCGGCGGTTGGCGGGCAGGGCGTCGAGGTGTACCGCGACACGCTATACGACCGCTGGCGGGCCGAGTGCGCGAGTCAGGGCTGGGGCCCGGAGCGGCGCGAGGACATTCCCTGGCTGTGGGGACTGTGCTGTAGTTTCCGCACTGCGGCGGCGCGCGAAGTGGGCGGTTTCTTCGGGTACGGCGAAGACGTGCAGATGGGTCATGCGCTACGCGAGCGCGGGTATCTCGTGCGGTATGTGCCGGCGGCGATGGTCGAGCACCACCGCCAGGACGGCTGGGCCAGCCTGGGGCACATGCTGTTCCGCTGGTGGCGGTCGGGTTACATCGTGGAGAGCCGCTGGGGGATGCCGGCGTTTCGGCGGCTGTCCGCAGAGATCCTGCGAGACCATGGCCGCCGGCTGGTCCGCAGGCTTGGCAATCGGGACTGGCGGATGGCAGGACTCGAGATCCGCACCGCCGCGGCGAAGTTCCGTGGGATGGCCGAGGGGCGGCGGGTCTGGCGCCTTGAGGCGTCCAGCAACGGAAGCACCGAGTAGGATGGCCCAGTTGCAAGTCCGCAGCCACCGGCTCGACAAAATCCTGGCTGATGGCGCCGAGTCGTGGTGGTCGGTGTACCACCGCGATCCGCAGGCAACACCATTCCAGCGGCCGAACTGGATCGAGCCTTGGTGGCGCTGTTTCGCTGACCAGTACGAGGCTGGGACCGTACTCAGTGTCCACGGTTCCGGTAACGAAGTGGTAGCTGTGCTGCCGCTTGTGCTCGACGCTGACGGCACCGCGATCGCCGCCCCGCAGCACCTGTCGGACTACTCCGGCTGGGTGCTGTCGCCGTCGGTATCCGCCGCCGAGGCGGCCGCCGCGCTGCTCTCGGCACTGCGGTCCGACGGCGTCACTCGGCTCAAGCTGCCTGATCTGGCGTACGACTCCAGCCTGGCCGCCGCGCTCGCCGCCTGCCCGGGAATGGATCGGAGTTCTGGCGAAGTGTGCCCGCAGATCGCCGTCGCTGGAAGCTGGGACGAATACTGGTGCGACCGCAGTGGGAACCTGCGCAGCTCGGTGTCCCGGGCGTTCCGGCGCTCTGACCGGGACACCCATACTGTGTTCGAGCCGGACCCGGACGAACGACAACTACGATCCTTCGTCACCCTCCACCTGCGCTGGTGGCGGGAACGGGACCGCAGCAGCCTGCTGGAGTATCCGCGGATCGCAGCCTTCCTCACCGAGATCGGGCCGGCGATGCGGGGCTCCGGTGTCCTGGTGTTGTCGTCAGCGCGCAGCCGCAGCCGCACCGAGGCGTCGTTCCTGCTGATCGAGGAGCGAGGCACCAGGTACTACTACCAGTCTGCGATCGAACCTGACGCGGCCGAGTCCCAGCCTGGGCTCCGGCACCTGACCGAGGTGGTCCAGCACACCTTCGGTGCTGGGTTCAGCTGCCTAGACCTGTTGCGCGGAGCCGAGCGCTACAAGGTGCAGTTTAGCACCGAGGTCAGGACCAATATCGACGTCTCCGTTGAGTTGCAATTGTGAGGAGAGTCAATTGATCGCTCTCGGCATGGACCCTAGCGTGCACCACTGTGCTGCCGCGCCGGTCCTCAACGGTGAACTAGCCCATGTGGTGGAGGCGGAGGGGCACAGTCGACTTGGTGCCCTGCGGCTGGGATCTC
The DNA here is from genome assembly GCA_050699575.1 of Pseudonocardiaceae bacterium. GTDB lineage: Bacteria > Actinomycetota > Actinomycetes > Mycobacteriales > Pseudonocardiaceae. The sequence goes on along the minus strand of JBOHFG010000135.1, from coordinate 6,689 downwards.
CCGACGTACCCAGAGTTCGCCGCCTTCCACCAATGGCTGCTCGATCCCGTCGGTGTCACTGAGGAGGTCTATGACAGGCGACGCCGGTGGCGGCCGACCTGCCGCCGCTGCGATTCATGCCGCATCACGACGCATACGCGCACTCGGCGTTGTTGGTCAGCGGGCCTGGACGACGTGTCCGTGATCGTCACCGACGGCAGCGGTGAGCTGACCGCTACACCAAAGCCTGAGGAAGTCGTACGGCGTCGCGTCCGCCTGGACTGGGATGAGCTTCTCGGACCCCGGCAAACTGATGGGCTGGCCGCCAACGGTCGGCCGAACAGCACCTGGCGTTTCCCGGTGACGACTAGCGCCGAAGGGTGTCCAATAGACAAATCCGATCCGGTCGGGCGGGACCAGCAGCACTGGACGCTGAGGCGCCAGTTGGAGAAGCAGCTCGCTCAGTGCTACCCGTACGCTCTCAGAATCAGCGCGAATGTGATCAAGTATGCCGACTTCGCCGCCGCCGTAGGGTTCGCGCAGGAGCGCAGCGGCGAGTCGCTGTTCGAGCTGCTGCTGCGCTCGGGTGACCCGGACCTGCTAGCGATCGCTGGCGAGGTCGGGATTAACTGCAGCATGATCGACAGGCTGGCTGGCCTACCGGCCGTTCGTGACCTGTTCGCGCCGCCGTTCGCGTATTATGTCGGGGCCGCAGTCGCCGGCGAGCATAGTGAGGCATCGAGTCCAAGCCGATTACGGACCGCGTGGCTTGTGCTTGACTTCGGCGATAAGGAGATTGCCGCCGAGTTGGCCGAACACGGGGTCACGGCGGCCCGGCGCGACCCCACCGGATCGCACGGCATCTATTCCGGCCGTTGTCCACGTCGACGGTACCGCCCGTCCGCAAGCGGTCCGGCGGGAGACGAACCAGCCGTTCTGGGAGCCGATCGCAGCATTCCGGCAGGTGACCGGTGTGCTCGGTGCGCTGAACACATCGTTCAATCTAGCTGGCTCGCCGATCGTCAACTCGCCGCGCCAGGCCGTCGACACCTTCCTGGCGACCGAGCTGGACGCACCGACGATCGGGCCGTACCTGGCCAACAAGAGGGTCGACGGTTGAGGCTGGTGCGCTGCGGTGGTAGGGCCCGATGAGCACCGTGGTGTTCTGTGGTGGCACCGGCACGCGGGCCTTCGCTTTCGAGTTGGCCACCCGGCTGGACGATGTCACCTTCGTGGTGAATGCATACGACGACGGGTTCAGCACAGGCAGGATCCGGTCCGCACTAGGAGTCGTCGGCCCTTCTGATCTGGGTAAACTGGTCAGCGTACTGGCCAGGCCCGCAGTGAAGCGCTGGCTCGCCGAGCGTAGCCCGGCCGGCACAACCGTTGACGGGCTATACCGATGGGCGGTCGAGGCCGCAACGCACGTGGGCCTGGACGGCATCGACCTCAAGCGGCTGCTGGCTTACGTGGGTACCTTCGTGGGGGTGCTCCCGGCGGGGTTCGACGCTGGCGATCTAGCCCTGCGCAACGCCGTCCTGACCGGCGCGCGACAGCAGTACGGGGAGGGGTACCAGGAGGCGCTCGACCAGCTTGGCGCGGAACTTCGCCTGCCGGCCCGGGTGGTCGTGGTTGACGAGCATCCGCTGCGGCTGATCGGCGTGTTGACCGATGGCACCGTACTACGGCACGAGTGGCAGCTGTGCGTGCGGTCCGACCGGGCGCCGGTCGCGAGGGTCCACCTGGCGGCGGCCGAGGACCCAGCTGATGTCGGGGTGCTATCGGAACGGGTGTCATGGCCGGCGCCGGCGATCGCCGCCCGCGAGGCGGTCGCCGGCGCCGATGCGCTGGTCTGGGCGCCCGGCACGTTGTTCTCCAGCCTGGTTCCGACCGCCGCGATCATGGCGCCAGTGTTGCGCGTCGTACCGGCGGTGGTGCCGCGAGTGCTGGTTGCCAACCTGCGCCAGGAACAGGAGAGCACCACGGTGGCCTGGACGGTGCAGGCACTACAGGAGGTGGTCCGTCCCACTCTCGGCGACGTGCGAGATATCGCACAGATCGTGCTGTGCGACGAGTCGCAGCGCGATGGCGGCGGCAAGGCATGGGGTGACCTCATCCCAGCCAGGGAGGAACTGCTGCTGCCTGGTTGCCAAGTGCACTACGGCGGTTACGAGCTGGCGGCCGGTGTTCACAACAGCCCAGCACTGGTCAACGACCTGGCGAAGTTTTGTGCCTGATGTCCTTGGCGCGGTGCTGCTGGACTTCGACAGCCTGGTCTGCCAAGTGAGGGTTATTCACAAGATCATCAATACGAAATTGATCAAGATCTGACCGGCAGTGACGGCGATCCGGGTACCGGATGATCATGGCTGTGAATAAGCCTCCATGTTCCCCCCACCGCTACAACGTCGCGCGCCTGGATCGCTGGTAGACCAGCACCGGGGCGCAAGGTCCGTGCCGGGCGATGTCGTTGGTCGTGAACAAGCGGGACATTGATCAACGAGTTCACCGCTGAACGGTCGTGATGAGCAGCCCGGGATGGAGGCGGCGCTGCGGCTGTCGCCCCGGACGCTGGATTGGCTGGCCGACAATCCCCACGCCCGCAAGATCGCCTTCTCGGTGTGGGACAAGCTCGTCGAGCTGGAGCGAGCGGGCCACCGGCCTGACACCATCGACAGGTTCCGGCGGGTCCTGGCCGAGCATCGGCCCACGTCAGCGGGTCGGTGCCGGGCCTGCCCCCGGTTGAGATGGCGTCGCCGACGCTTTCCCTGCATCGTGTGGCACCAGATCCGCGATGAGCTGTTCGGCTGGATCCCCTGGGGGCAGCAGCCACCAAGCTTGCCAGTTTCGCGCCGCTGATGGGGGCGCCGCACCCCGCCCCCATCACCCTCATGCGCCTTGCCCGGCGGTGCCGCCCACCCATGACCGCCGCCGGGCGAGGTACCCACCCAGTGAGACAACGGCGGCGTCGAGTAGTCCCAGGTCACGTTGAACCCCGCGTGGTGTCCAGGTCGGCGCCCGCGCGCTCGAACGGGTCTCGGGGCGCTGGCCCGTCGTTCGCTTCGGCGAGGTAGCGGGTGGCCTCATCAATGCCGCCCATGGCGGCGTAGGCGGTCGTCCCACCGCTACCGGCTCGTCACCACGGGGCAGCGTCGCGCAATGCGGTACCTGTCACGGGCAGACGAGCTCGTGATTGATCGGCACGTGTACTCCTCGGCTTGCCTGCTCCATGTCCAGCAGCACTTCATAGGCCGCTGGGCATCCGATGTGGCCGTTACGGTAGGCGGCCGACAGGACATCAGCGCTTGTCCAGATCGTGACACCACGCTTGTGTGCGAGGTCGGCGGCCGGGCGGTCGTCGGTGAGGAAGATCGCGTCGCTGAACTCGGGGTAGCGGAGGGCCAGGTGGATGGCTTCGGCCTCGGCGAGGTGCTTGCGGGGCTCGCGCCTGCCGCCGAGTTGACGCTGGAGCCGGAACACAGCGTCTGTGTCGCCCTCTCTACCGGGTGCGATCGGTTCGCGGAGCCAGCCCGCGATCGGGACGGTCCACAGCACTGGCCAATGGTCCACAGCCCGGTTGATCTCGTCGGCTGCCGATTCCGTCCAGTGGCCACGCCCTTCCAGGGCGGTTTCGAGCAGATCGAGCCGCGCGACGGCCGCGAAGTTGATGATTGTGCAGGTGTCGACGAGGAACGTCCGCGGCATGGCGTCAGGGACAAAGAGCAGGCCATCCTCGTCGGCGCCGTCCCCTTATGTTACAGGGCTCCTCGACGCTGCCTGGCAGCATCGACGGCGCGGCGGGCAGCAGGGTCTCCGGTGGTATTCCCAGTACTCGTGCGGCGACCCGCGCGCTGACCTCGCCGTGCGCGAACGCGTCGAGCACCTCCCGGCTGAGCAGACCAGGACGGCGAACGTGTGACTGGGAGCGGGTCAATGTCAGGTGTTCCTCGGCCACCCTCCGCGTTCCGCGCACTCCCGCAGGGTCACGCGACAGTGCTGTCGCCGTTGCGCCTCGTCCACGAGCCCGAGGTTGCGCAGGCGCCAGGACAGTGCCGACGGCGAGACCCGGAGCTCGCCGACCAGCCGCGCGAAGATGTCCTGGCCGCCGTCACGCCAGCTCTCCGTGATCGTTCGGGCGGGCATCAGGAACGCCGAAGCAAACGCGTTCGCCCGCATCTCGGTGTGGTCAGATCGCGTGGAGGCGGCCATCACGTCGAGATCGACCCGGAGATCCCGCGCGTCCCCGGCGAGCACGTGACCAAGCTCGTGAGCGAGGGTGAACCGCTGCCGCGTCCAGGACACCGCATTGTTCACCAGGATCAAGCGAAAGCCGTCTCGGCACCAGGCCAAGCCGTCGAGCCCGCCAGGAAAACCCTCGATGGCGACATCGACGCCGAAGACCCGCTCGATCACCAGCGGCAGCATCGTGGCGAGCCGCTCCGATTCCCCGGCATCCGCCACGGCCCACAACGCCCGCTCGGCGAGGGTGGCGCCCTGGTCGATCATCAGCCCGCCAGCCCCCGCAAGCATGATCTGGGGCGGCGTGCGCCGGGACCGGCCAGCGCCGAGCAGTGTCTCGTAGACCTCATCGAGCTCCTCGGCGCGAGCGCCGGCCTGAGCTGTCCCGTCGGACGTGCTCGCCTGCGCAACCCGCGCCGCGAGCGTCGGCCGCTCCGGCGCCCCGCCGAGCAGCCAGTCGGTCGACGTCCGGCCCTCCTCGGCAATCAGCGCGAGTTCCAGCGGCGTGAAGCGCCGCGTACCGGCGAGGGCCTTCGACAGCTTCGTGGGCTCCAGCCCGATCGACTGCGCGAACGCGGACTGATTAAGCCTCGACGCGTCGATGACCTGTCGCACTCGCGCTCGGAGGTCATCTTCCCTGGATCATGAACTCAGAATGCCGGATGCTTGCGATTTTCGCAATCCCGTCGAATTCGTCCGACGCATACCGGGCGGTGTCGATCGTCAGCTTCATCGCGTGCCAGCGGGACCTGCGCCAAGAAGTCGAACATGATCCGACAACTTGAACTACCGAACAACCTCCGCGACCTGCCGGCGGAACCTGTCCCGGAGCGTGATCGCCGCGTCCTCGTCCTCGGCGGAACCGGTCAACATCACCTGCTTGCCGGTCACCGGATCCTGCCCACCGACGAGCCGCACCTGGTACGTGCCGCCCCGCTGCCGGATGCCAGTCAGGTCCTTCAGAGGCTGTTTCGTGCGCGCCATGTGGGCGAGTGTAAGCGGCGGAATTGGACAGTCAGTTTGACAGAGATCGTTTGAAGATCACGATAGAAGACTATTCGCACTGGTCAGAGGTGGTGGCCAGGGGCGGGGTCGAACCGTCGACCTTCCGATTTTCAGGACTCCGGTGCTGTGTCCGTCTCCGGTCGGCAGCGTCCGTGACCTGCGTCGAAGCGTCGTCGCGGCCACAGGTGGACGCCCGCGAACGAAGGCGAATGAGACGGAAATGGAGACGGCAGCGTGATCTGCTCCAGCGTTGCGGAGCGCGCAGCTACGGGTGACATGGTGGCCAGGTCGAGCATCGGATCATGGCGACGCTGCTGGTGGAGTCAATCCTGGTGTGTCTGCGCACCACTGCCACGGGGACCGGTATGGTGCCCGGCACATGCCCCGAGCACCTCGCGTCACCGGCCGCGACATCGTCCGTGCCCTCGGCCGTTGTGGCTGGGTAGTTGTCGTCCAACGGGGATCACACGCGCAACTCAAGCATCCGGATCGCGGAGGACGGGTCACTGTTCCGCTGCACGCCGGGGAAACGATCGGACCGAAACTGCTCCGGTCGATCCTCCACCAGGCAGGACTGACGATGGACGAATTCCTCAGCGTGTTGTGAGACGATGAGCGAGTGATGCGCACCTACACGATCGTGGTCGAGCCGGAGGATACCGGCGGCTTCATGGTCTCGGTGCCCGCCTTGCCAGGCTGCTTCACCCAGGGGGCAACCATCGAGGAATGCCGCGAGCGGGCCGCCGAAGCCATCGAGGTCCACATCGCTGGGCTCGAGGCCGACGGCGAGCCGGTGCCGGAGGAACGCGGCATACCGCAGCTGCTGACCGTCACCATCGCCGCGTAGCGCACCACACCCACGAACGTGCGCGCATTCGCATGGCGCAGACTGCCTCCATGCCGATGATCGGCCGTGCGGGATCGAACACGACCAACATCGCCGCCTTGGAGTGCTTCTCCGGGCGCAACTGAGACGAACGGACTTGGATCAAGACGCCGGACACGAACATTTGGTCTGGTAAGAGGTGGTGGCCAGGGACGGGGTCGAACCGTCGACCTTCCGATTTTCAGGACTCCGGTGGTGTGTCCGCGTCCGGTCGGCACCGTCCATGACGTGCGCCGGAACAGTCTCGCGGTAGCTGACGGATGCTCGCGAACGGAGGCGAATGAGACGGAAATTAGAGACGGCTCGGGCGTGACGTCCAGGTAGCCGCGCAGCACCGGGTCGCGGCCGAACGCGGGTGATCTCGGCACGAACCCGCCACCGTACGAGGGGGCAACGGTGCCATCGGCGCGCAGCGGATCGTGATCATTCGTGGGTGGCAGGTACCAGGTCATCCGAGCCACTCAGCCAGCTGGTCGCGGGGCATGCAGGCCCCGTCCTCGTCCAGCCTGGGCATGCGGCAACCGTCGGCGTGTGGGCCTGGCCGCTCGGTAAACCCCAAGTTTCTCCCGTGGAGGGCAGT
>JBOHFG010000134.1:0-25198 GCA_050699575.1 Pseudonocardiaceae bacterium | reverse complement strand
CCGCTGGCGCGTGGGACATCGCCTGCGCATGGTGGCAGCAACTCGCCCTCGGGGGCCGCCTGGTCGTGCCGCTGCGCTTACACGGCAGCGGTCTGACCCGAGCAATCGCATTCGACCTCCACGCGCCCGGCCGGATGACCAGCACCTCAGCAACGGTGTGTGGCTTCGTGCCCTGCGCGGCACCACCGAGCACGCCGACCGCGCCGTACCACTGGCCGACAACGTTGACCTGCACCTCGACCCCGAAACCTGCCCGACGAAGCCGCGCTCGGCCAAGCGCTCACCCATCCCGCGCACACCCACTGGACAGGCGTGCAGATCCGCGACAGCGAGCCCGTCGCCCACCTAGACCTGTGGCTGGCCACCACCGGCAGCGGCAACTTCGGCCGGCTCTCCGTAGGGCCCGCGGCCCGCGCCAGCGGCCTGGTCGACCCGGCACTGCGCTGGGCCGGGGCAACCCTCTACGACGGCGGTGACCGGTTACTCTCCCGCCGTGGCCGCCGCTCCTACCTCGGAACGCACCATGACGCGCGAACCGGTGCCGTCGCGGATGGTGACCTGGCCGGCCGTGACCTGGCAGGCGGGGGTACTCGCCGGGTTGGCCGTCCTGACGCTCATCGCGGCGGCCGGAATACTGCTGGCCCCGGTGGTCGCCGATGACCCGGTGGTCAGCTGGCCCCAGTCCGGCCAGCAGCCGCGCTCCACGGTACTGCCGTTGGTGCCCTACCGACCGTTGAGCTTGGACGCCCAGGTGCCGTGCACCGCGCTGGCCGCGCTGGACCAGCGACGCGACGGCGGCACCGCGCTGCGCACCCTGCCCACCACTGCCGGCACGCCGGGCTATGCCAGCCAGGGCCTGGTCGTCGCGGTGCGCAACGGCGTCGTGCAGGTCACGGTCTCCGGTCGGACCCTGGTGCGTGACGTGCTACCCGCCGGGGGGTGTACCTACCAGGTGCTGGCCGACTCCGGCGGCGTGCGGGTACTGCGCGACGGAACACCGCGGGGCGCCGCGGCACTGCAAGTACCGGAAGTCAGCGAGCTGGCCACCGACCTCGACGGCCAACTGGCCGCGACGGGCCTTGCGGTGTCGTTGCACACCGATGCCCGATACGAGTCCGCCCCGACGGCCGTGAAGACCGGTCTGCTGGCGGTGTGCACCGCGGCCCTGCTGACACTGCTCGGGTTGGCCTGGCGGTGGTGGCCCGGCCAGGGGCCCCGGGAGGTGAAGCTTGTTCTGGGAGTCGTAGACACGGTGCTGGTAACGATCTCAGCGCTGTGGGTCCTGCTTGCACCGACGAACTTCGATGATCCGTGGTACCTGCTGATGGCTCGTGGCGCCCAGACCTCCGGTTCGGTCGGCAATGCGATCTACATGTTCAACGTCACCGAGAACCCGTTCGTGACCAGCCAGTACGTGCTGCAGCTGTGGGGCCAGTTGGGTGAGTTCTGTGGGCTCGGCTGGGGGCTGGCGTGGATGCGGCTGGTGCCGCTGAGCTACGGGCTGCTCACCTGGGCACTGCTGCGGCTGCTGCTGGTTTCCTACCTCGGCCGGGAGCAGGGCACCGGCCGGGCCGGGTGGGCGTTGCTGGTGGCGTACCTGCTGTGGTGGCTGCCCTACGGGATGACCCTGCGCCCGGAGCCGCTGATAGTGCTGCTCGCCACGTCGACCCTGCTGCTGGCCGAGCTGGCCCGGCGGCGGCACTCGGTCGGCGCGCTGGCCGCCGCCACCGCGACCGCCGCGTTGGCGATCTCGGTCTCCCCGTCCGGACTGGTGGCCGTAGCACCCCTAGTGACCGCGCTGCCGTGGCTGTGGCGCTGGCTGCGCGGGCAGGACACCGTGGCGCGGGTAGCTGCGGTGCTGCTGTTGGTCGCCGCGGGCACCAGCCTGGTGCTGGTGGGATTCGCCGACGCGACGCTCGGTGACGTGCTGGAGTCCGCCGCGGTGCACCGGTGGTATTACCAGACTTTCGCCTGGTACCAGGAGCTGGTCCACTACCAGACGATCCTGAGCTTCGAGGACTCCAGCCAGTGGGCCCGCCGGGCCCCCGTGGTGATCACTATCGCGGTCCTCATCGTCGTCGCCCTGGGCAGCGGTAACTCACCGGGCTCACGGTTGAGGAGAAACGAGAGCGACGACGCTGTGCGCCAGATGCTGGTGCGCAGTGCCGGGTGTTCGGCGTTGGCGCTGGCGCTGCTCGCGCCGACGCCGACGAAGTTCGTCAACCATTTCGGGGCGGTGGCGGCCGCGCCCACGGTGTTGCTCACCGCCGCCCTGCTGTGCTCCCCGCTCCCGTCCGACCGCCGGCCGAGCCGGCTGATGTCTGGCTGCCGGCTCGGTGCCATCGCCGGGACGGCAGTGCTGGTGGGTGCGATGTCCTGGAGTTTCGCCGGGCCGAACCTGTGGCGGCCCTACTCCGACCGCGGCCAGCCCTTCGGCAATCACCTCACCGCGGCCCAGGATCACCCCGATCTCGTGGGGATGCGGCCGAAACTGGGACCCGTGCAGCTGGCCAACCCGGTGCTGTGGATCGTAGTCGCGCTGGCCGCTGGCTGCTGGCTGTGGTGGCACCGCCGCGGTCAGGATTCCGGCCCCACTCCCGACCGAGCGGTGCTGCTGGCCGGGTCGACCGCGATCGTGGTGCTGACCCTCGTCGTGTTCGGGTGGGCACCGCTGCGGCAGTACCCTGGCTGGTCGGTGGCCCTGTCCACGGTCCGAACGGTGCACGGCGAGCCGTGCACGCTGGCCGACTACGCCCAGGTCCTCGCCGAGACCGCGGCGCAACCGGTGCCCGTGGGCTCAGCGATCACCCAGGGCGCATTCACTCAGGGCGCACTCACTCAGGGCGCGTTCACCGGGGCGGCACAGCACCCCTTAACGGTGTCTGCACCGGCACCGGGCATGCTGGTGTGGCACGACGCCGTTGAGAGCGATCCCGAGATCGACCCAGACACGGGATCATTGACCAGCCCCGCGGGCCTGCTGGTGACCCCCTGGTTCGCGCTGCCCGCCGGCGGTGGCTCAACCCTGGTGGTTCCGCTGCTCGGCGCGCGAACGGGCCAGCAGCTGACCCTGGAGTACGCCACGATCGCAGGTCCGGATCCCGCGGTGGCGGGCAGTGCGCCACTGCCGGCAGACTCGACCGCGTCGCGGACGCAGTGGCAACAGGCCGCCATTGCGCTGGACCAGCTGGGCACGCGGCGGCCGTCGAGTGTGCGGCTGGTGATTCGGGACTGGGTGCTCACCGGCGCCGATAGTTGGCTTGCAGTAGGCCAGCCGCGGCTGGCCGGGTGGCGCCCGCTGACGACGGTCACTGCCGGCCGGCCGGTGTACGTCGACCAGCTCACCGCAGCCCTGCTGCCCTGCCTCGACCAGGTCGGCGTCGCGCATGGCATCGCGCGGGCCCCCAACGTGCTGGTGCTCAGCGATGAGGGATTCGGTCGGGGGTTTCTCGATCTCGGATTCGAGCTGTTCCGGGGCGGCACCCAGGTGCCGGTGAGTCGCTCCGCGACCACTGTGCAGCTACCGGCTCGGCTGGTGCCCAGCGGGCCGCCCACCCTGCCCTGGGGCCGGGTGCAGCGGGTGATCTACGACCATCCCGTCGGGCTGGTCGACCTGCACGTCGAGACGCAACGGCGAGCCGGCTGGACACGGTTGCCCACCCTCGCCGACAAGAGCTATCACGGGAACTCCACGCGCTGAACCACGGACACCAGCCACAGGTGGCCAAGAGGCTGGTCGTACCCTGCCGCGGTGCCGAACCACGCCAGCCCTGATGCCGGAAACCGACGCCGGCAGGGGTGGACGGTCGTGGCGTTGGCGCTGCTCACCGGCGTGTTGGGGATCCTGGTGATGCTCGCCCCGGTGATCGCCGACGATCCGGTGGTGAGCTGGCCACGCGCCGGGCAGCAACCCAGCTCCACGGTGCTGCCGCTGTCGCCCTACCGCCCGCTACAGCTCACCGCGACGGTCCCGTGCGCGACGCTGCAGGCGTTGGACGCCCGCCCGTCCGGGGGAGCAGCGCTGCGCACGCTGCCCGCCGAAGTGGGCACCGCGCCGGGCGAAGGCCTGGTCGTGGCCGCGGCCCAGGGCATGGTGACCGTGACCGCCTCCGGTACTGAGCTGGTGCACCAGCCGCTGACCGCCGGCAACTGCACATATCAAGTCGTCGCCGATGCCGGCGGGGTGCGGGTATCCCTTAACGGCACCCGGGTCGCCGACCAGGCGACTCTGCTCGTCCCTCAGGTCGCCGAGCTGCAGACCGACGCGACGCGAACCAGCGGCCTGTCGGTGCAGCTGCACACCGACGCGCGGTACCAGTCACGCCCCACGGTGCTCAAGACGGCACTGCTGATCGCGCAGGGTCTCGCGCTGGTGGCACTGCTCGGGCTGGCCTGGCGGTGGTGGCGGGGCGCCGGGGCCGGGCTGGTCCGGCCGCGCCCGTCGTGGGCCGATGCGGTGGTGGTCGCGGTATCGGCGGGGTGGGTGGTGGCGGGCCCGGTCAACATCGACGACTCATGGTACCTGCTGATGGCCCGCAACGCGATGCAGTCAGGCTATCTCGGCAACGTCATCTACCAGCTCAACGTCACCGAGAACCCGTTTGTCGCCAGCCAGTACGTCATGCAGGCCTGGGGTGCCCTGGCCGGCAACTGGAGCCTGGCCTGGATGCGGCTGCTCCCCCTGGCTTACGGGCTGGCGAGCTATGCGCTGCTGCGGGTGCTGGTCGCGACAGTGCTGGGCCGAGCGGTCATGGCACCGTGGGCGGTGGTGGCCGCGCACTTGCTGTGGTGGCTGCCCTACGGCATGACGCTGCGCCCCGAACCGCTGATCGCGCTGGGCACCGCGGCGGTACTCGTGCTGGCGGAGCTGGCCCGGCGGCGGCACTCGGCGGGCGTGCTCGCCACCGCCGTCGCGATCGCCGCGCTCACCGTCACGGCCTCCCCCACCGGCCTGGTCGCCGCCGCGCCGTTGGTGTTGTGCCTGCCGTGGCTATGGCAGTGGTGGCGGGCCGCAAACGCACTGAACCGAGTCGCGGTGGTGGTGCTGCTGGGTGCGGCCGCCTCCATCGTCATCCCGGTGGGCTTCGCGGACGCCACCCTCGGCGACGTGCTGGAATCGGTTGCGGTGCACCGCTGGTACTACCGGCAGCACGCCTGGTACGACGAATACCTGCACTACGCGAACCTGCTGGTCCCCGACGAGCGGGGGGTATGGGGCAAGCGGCTTCCGGTGCTACTCACTCTGGGGGTGCTGCTGGCGGTAGCTCTTTCGGTGGGTCGGCGGGCCGGCACCGCCGGGCGCAGCGGCCGGCTGCTCGGCAATGCAGCGACGATCACCGTGGTGAGTCTGATCGTGCTGACGCTCACCCCAACGAAGTGGGTGAACCACTTCGGGGCCATCGCTGCGCCGGCCACTGTGCTGCTGGCCGTTGCGATGATTCGATCCCCGCTGCCGCGGCGGGCCGCCACCGCGACGATGGCCATCGGCACCGCCGGGCTGGTGGCCGCCACGTCGGTCAGCTTCGCCGGGCCCAACCTGTGGCGCCCCCTGTCAGACTGGGGTCAGCCCTTCGGGAACCACCTGCTCTTCGAAACCCCGTACGTGCAAAGCCTGCTCGCCCCGTCGCTGGGACCGCTGGCGTTGCGCAACCCGGTGCTGTGGCTGGCCGTGGCGGGCTTGAGCTGGTGGTGGATGCGACGGCGGGGGCCCGGCCGGCTGGGACCGAATAGCCGGCTCGGCCGGCTGGGACCGGATCGGGCTGTGCTGGTCACCGCGACCGGCCTGGGGGTGGCGCTGATGCTGGTGGTGTTCACCATCGCGCCGCTGCGCCAGTACCCGGGCGCCTCGGTGGCCCTGATGAACCTGCGCGCGCTCGGTGGCCGGCCCTGCGGACTGGCGTCAACGGTGCAGGTGCTCACCGAGGTCAAACCTGGCCTGGGGACCGGCACCCGGACCGGGCCACGACCAGTCACCGACCTCATCGCGGGCCGACCGGTGCTCGCCGATCAGGTCTCCGCCGGGCTGTGGCCGTGCCAGCACCAGATCGCGCTGCGCGACGGCTTGGCGCAGGCCCCCGCGGTGCGCCTGCGAACCGGAGACAGGCTGGAGGACGCGACCATCCACATCACGATCTTCGCGGGCAACGGCGGCACGCTGGTGCAGGTCGACCGCACCGCCACGTTCATCGAGCTGCCCACCCAGCTCGCGCCCCCTGGCGTACCCACCCTGGGCTGGGGCCACGTCGACGAGGTAGTCTACACCCATCCCGTCGGCCTGGTTGACCTCCGGGTGGGCCAGCTGCGGCGCGCCGGATGGGCCCGGCTCCCCACCCTGATCGGCGAACGCTACACCGGCCGCGCCTACCTCGGATAATTTCTCCGTAGTACCCAAACGAGTTCCGTAGAACTACCGATTGCCCATGCGACCACACTGCGCACCCACCGTCGTTTCAAGATCGTGTACCGCGAGCAAATCGGAGAGGCCCGGCGGTTTTAGACGCTGTACGCGCGAGCAATCGATGTAGAGAATTGACACCCTTGTAGTTCGAGTGCCAACCACTGAGTTCAGGCTGTCGGGGGTAAATGCGACACTTACTGGATGCTGTCGGCGGGGACGGGTGAGCGTATCGCGGTGTTCGGTGCTGCGAAGCTGCTCACCAAGCTCGGTGTGACTGATCTTGCCGTGGTCACGGCCGATCGGGCAGCGACGATCGCGGTCGAGGCCGGCTCACTCAGCGCCCGAGGAATGGCCGCCTACCAGGTCGTGTGCGCGCTGCTTCGCCAGGACCACACCGACGGAGGCGGAGCGTCTTGCTGAGTTGCTGGGCGAGGACGCCAACCACGCATGGAGCGCGTGCTGCCACGACGTTGCAGCGCGGGCAGTCGAGGCCGGTTGGATTGTGCGTGTGGTGGCCACATCCTCGGCGATGAGCTGGGTAGATGCCGCCCAGGTCAAAAAGATCACGGGATGTGCGGTGCTGAGTGAGCAGCGGCGGCCCGGGCAGGCCAAGCGGTTTCCGCCACCAGCGCAGGTCATCGTGTGTCCGGCCACGTTCAACACGGTGAACAAGCTCGCCGCCGGGATCCTGGACAACTACGCCGCCGGTCTGCTGTGTGAAGCCCTCGCCTCACGGACCCCGATGACCATCGCGCCAATGGTCAACAACCGGCTCTAGTCCCATCCCGCCTGGCAGCACAACCTAGACATGCTCGCCGCGACGGGAGTGAAGTTTGTCGACATCCAGACCGGCCATGCCGGCCGGCCGCTGTCCGATCCGGTACCGGAGACGAGGTCATCGCCGCCTTTGATCCCGATCACTGGTGGACCGGGCCGGGACCTGCCTCAGTAGTACCCGAACGGGTTCCGTAGAACTACGGATTGCTCCAGGCGACTGCGGTGGGCACCGTAGGCGCTGCACAACCGTGTCCTAGGGGGGATTCGATGACTGACGCGATGAGTGTTGCCGAGCTCAGCAAGCACCAAATGGAGCTGCTGCCGGCCCGTACCGTCCTGTCGATGTGGCAGGCAGACGCCACCGGCGCCATTGGCGCACCGGGTACCCACGGCGCCAATGGCCGAAGCATCTCCGAGTTCTTCTTCTTCGGGATCATCGGCTACGGCGGGTCCGACCCCAGTCCCAGCCCCAGTACCAGCTGAGTCGGCGGCACCCCATCCGTCACTTACCGTGGTCAGCATCGCCGGTGCGGGTGTCCGTGAACACACCCTGGGGTACCTTGGAATGTCAGCAACCACTCCCCGGTTCCAGTGTCACGTCGCCGCCCCGTCGCAGCACGTCGTCTCGTCGCAGAAGGTGGATGCATCGCGTGTCAGTTCCCTCGATAACTCCTGACCTGGTAGCCCCACACGTGGCAGCGGAGCAGGACTACCTCACTCTGCTCTACCAGCACCTGGATCAGCGCCGCCGCTACACCGCGGGGCGGCTCGCCGAAGTACTGAAATCCCCCACCACCGGCACACCACAAGCGCTCAGTGAGCGGGACGCGGCTGCCGCGATGTACGCGGAACAGCTCGCCACCCTCGACGGTGTGGAGCAGGGCCTGTGTTTCGGGCGGCTCGACCTGGACCAAGCCAGCGACGGTGAAGACCGACGCTACATCGGGCGGCTCGGGCTGCTGGATGAGCAGCGGGAGTACCTCCCGCTGCTCATCGACTGGCGAGCACCCGCCGCACGCCCGTTTTACACCGCGACCGCCGCCCGTCCCGAGGGTGTTCGCCGCCGCCGGCACATCCGGACCCGCAGCCGGACGGTGCTCGCCATCGACGACGAGGTGCTCGACCTCGACGGCGCCGGGCAGGAGCCGACCGGAACCAGCCTGACCAGCGAGGCAGCGCTAATGGCCGCGCTGACGGCGAGCCGGACCGGCCGGATGTCCGACATCGTCGCGACCATCCAGACCGAGCAGGACCGGATCATCCGCGCCACGCCGCAGGGAGTTCTGGTCGTGCAGGGCGGGCCGGGCACCGGCAAGACCGCGGTCGCACTGCACCGGGCGGCCTACCTGCTCTACACCCACCGCCGGCAGCTGGCCAAGCGGGGCGTGCTGGTCGTCGGACCCAACTCGACCTTCCTGCGCTACATCGGGCATGTGTTGCCCTCGCTGGGCGAGACCAGTGTGCTGCTCTGCACGGTCGCGCAGCTGCACCCGGGGCTGCACGCCCGCGGGGTCGAGCCCGACGAGACCGCCGCGGTCAAGGGTCGCCTGGAGATGGTCAAGGTGGTGGCCGCAGCGATCCGGGACCGCCAACAGGTGCCGGCGGAACCACTCGAGCTCCTCGTCGACGCCCAACCCATCCGGCTGGACCAGCAGGTATGCCTGCCGGCCCGTACCCGGGCCCGGCGTTCCCGCCGGCCGCACAACGAGGCCAAGCGGATCTTCCACCAGGAAGTGGTGACCGCACTGGCCGCGCAGATCGCGGGCGGGTTCGCCGACCTGGGCCGCGGAGTCCTGGGCCGCGCGGATTTGGCGGACATTCGCGCCGAGCTACAGGCCAGCCCCGAGCTGACCACCGCACTGGACCAGCTGTGGCCGACCCTGTCACCGGAGCAGCTGCTCACCGACCTCTACGCGGACCCGCAGCGGCTGACCAGTGCCACCCAACGGGTCCTGGAACCCCAGGAATGCGACCTGCTCAACCGCCCCGCGCCCGGCCCGGACGCCGACCTCGGGCAGGTCTGGACCCCAGCCGACGTCCCACTGCTGGACGAGGCCGCCGAGCTGCTCGGCTCCGACGGCAGCGCCGAGGCCGCCCGGGAGGCCGCCGCGCTGCGCGCGGAGCTGCAGTACGCCCAAGGCGTGCTGGACATCCTGGACCTGGACGAGGACCTGGATCCGGAGCTGCTGCGCGCCACCGACCTCATCAACGCCGACCGCCTGGCCGACCGGCAGCGGCAGCGCAGCTACAACAGCACCGCCGAGCGCGCGGCAGCCGACCGGACCTGGACCTACGGTCACGTCATCATTGATGAGGCACAGGAGCTGTCTCCGCTGGCGTGGCGGGTGCTGATGCGGCGGTGCCCCAGCCGTTCGATGACCGTGGTCGGGGACCTCGCCCAGACCGGGAGCCGGGCCGGCGCGGCCTCGTGGCAGGACGTGCTCGGCCCCTACGTAGCGCAGCGGTGGCGGCTGGCGGAGCTGACGATCAACTACCGCAACCCCGCCGAGATCGCGGAGCTGGCCGACAAGGTGCTCGCCGCTCTCGACGTCGACGTCACCCCACCGCAGTCGGTGCGTAGTACCGGTGTGGCGCCCCGCGCGGTCCAGGTCGATGATCTGGCCGAGAGGCTCCCCGCTGAGCTGCGCACCGAGGCCACCGCAGTCGGTGCCGGCCGGGTCGCCGTGCTCGGGCCGAAGGGGCAGGTGGACGAACTGAGAAAGATCATTCCCGCGGCGAGTGGCGCGGATCTCGACGCACCGGTGACCGTGCTGACCGTCACTCAGGCCAAGGGTCTCGAGTTCGACGCGGTGGTGCTGGTCGACCCGGCAGCGATCGTGGCCGAGTCCCCACACGGCCTCAACGACCTCTACGTCGCCCTCACCCGCTCAACCCAACGCCTCTGCATCCTCCACCTCGGGAATCTCCCCACCCCCCTCACCACCCTCCAGCCCCCCTCCCCCCGATATGTCTCCATGTCGGGGGGAGGGGGGCGAGAGAGGGGGGCGCGGTAGGGTGCGGGCGATGAGTGGGATGCGGGTGGTGAGTGGGTGGGGGGGGACTGCGGGTACTTGGGCGCGGGTGCTGAGTGACCCGACGGTTGAGGCGATCCAGCAGGCCGTGCGCGATCCTGGCGGGCGGGGGGTGATTGCTCGTGGGCTGGGGCGCTCTTACGGCGACCCGGCGCAGAATGCGGGTGGGCTGGTCATCGACATGACCGGGCTGGCCAGGATCCACTGCATCGACGCGGACAGCGGGCTGGCCGTGGTGGACGCCGGGATCAGCCTTGATGCGCTGATGCGCGCCGCGTTGCCGTTCGGGCTGTGGGTGCCGGTGTTGCCGGGCACCCGGCAGGTTACCGTGGGGGGCGCGATCGCCGCCGACATCCACGGCAAGAACCACCACAGTGCGGGCAGCTTCGGCAGCCACGTCCGCTCCCTCGACCTGGTCACCGCCGACGGCTCGGTCACCACCCTGACCCCCGACGACGAGCTGTTCTGGGCCACCGTCGGCGGCATGGGGCTGACCGGGGTCATCGTGCGCGCCACGATCGCACTCAGCCACGTCGAGTCGGCGTACTTCGTCGTCGACACCGACCGCACCGCCGACCTCGACGAGCTGATGACGCTACTCACCGACGGCTCCGACGACCGCTACGACTACTCCGCGGCCTGGTTCGACGCGATCTCGACGGGCGCGAAGCTGGGCCGCGCGGTGCTCACCCGCGGCTCATTGGCCCGGCGTGACCAGTTGCCCCCGACGCTGCGCCGCGCCCCGCTGGCCTTCGACGCCCCGCAACTGCTTACCGCGCCCGACGTGTTCCCCAACGGCCTGGCCAACCGGGCGGTCTTCAGGGCGCTGACCGAGGCGTGGTACCGCAAGGCACCTCGGTGCCGCCGCGACGAGGTGCAGAACCTGACCACCTTCTATCACCCACTGGACATGATCGGACAGTGGAACCGGGCGTACGGATCACGAGGCTTCCTGCAGTACCAGTTCGTGGTCCCGTTCGGGGCGGAGCGCACCTTCTGTCACATCGTGGAGGAGATAGCGCGCTCGGGGCACGTCTCCTTTCTCAACGTGCTCAAACGATTCGGCGAGGCCGGCCCGGCGCCACTGTCATTCCCCCAGCCCGGCTGGACGATCACCGTGGACTTCCCGATCCGCCGGGGTCTCGCGGGGTTCTGCGACCGGCTCGACGACCAGGTACTCGACGCCGGTGGGCGGCTCTACCTGGCCAAGGAGTCGCGGGCCGCAGCGGCCACCGTGGCCCGCATGTACCCGCGGCTCGAGGAGTGGCGCAAGATCCGCGCCACCGCCGACCCCGACGGGGTCTTCACCTCCGACCTCTCCAGGAGACTTGAGCTGTGATCGACGCTGTGGGCAACCCCCAGTCCCTGCTGCTGTTGGGCGGCACCTCCGAGATTGCGCTGGCCACCGCGGAGCGCTACGCCACCCGCCGTCCCCTGCGGGTGGTGCTGGCGGCTCGCCCGTCGCCGCGGCTCGACGCCGCTGCCGCTCGGCTGGACCGGGTGGGCGCTGCGGTGCTGACGCTGCCTTTCGACGCCGCGGACACCGGCTCGCACGCCGCGACGATCGAAAAGGCTTTCGCCGACGGCGACCTTGACGTCACCCTGGTCGCCTTCGGGTTACTCGGTGACCAGGAGCAGGCGTGGACCGACCACGCCACTGCCGTTGAACTCGCTCAGGTCAACTACGTGGGGGCGGTGTCGGTCGGCGTGCTGGTGGCTCAGGCGCTGCAACGGCAAGGCCACGGGGCACTGGTCGCCCTGTCCTCCGTTGCCGCCGAGCGGCCCCGGCGCTCGAACTTCGGCTACGGCTCCACCAAGGCCGGCCTGGACGCCTTCTACACCGGCCTCACTGAGGCGCTGCGCCCCTCCGGGATCACGGTCTCGGTGATCCGGCCCGGTTTCGTGCACACCAAAATGACTGCGGGCCTGAAAGCCGCACCCTTGTCGGTCACCCCGGAGCAGGTCGCCGAGGTGATCGTGGACGCCGTGGCGCACGGCCGCGAGCAGGCCTGGGCGCCGAGCGCCATGCGGTGGGTGATGTCCGTGCTGCGACACGTGCCGCGCCCAATCTTCCGCCGTCTGCCGATCTGAACGCGGTAGATTGTCATCCGCGCCACGCCGACACCACCGAGATTGCCTGATTCAGGTTGAGCCGCGGGTCACAGAAACTGGTGTACTTGTCACCGACCTGGCTGAGCATCGACTCGTTTGTCACGCACTCGGTGACGTCATCGGGAGTTGTCTCCAAATGCAGCCCGCCAGCCGTTCCCTGCTCGATGGACACAGCCCATTGGAAGTTCTCGACTTCCCGGATGACAGTCTCCAGGAACCGGGTCTTCAGCCCATCAGGGCCGCACACCGTGTTGCCGTGCATGGGATCCGTGAGCCAGATAACGGGGTGTCCCGCCTTGCGGACCGCGGCTACCAGCGGTGGCAGTTTATCGGCCACCGCGTCGGCGCCCAGACGGGCGATGAGCGTCAGACGGCCGGCTGTACGCCCGGGATCGAGCCGCTCGCACAGCGCAACCAGCTTATCGGGTGACATGCGAGGTCCGACCTTGCAGGCAACCGGGTTGACGATCCCGGCGAGCAGGGCGACGTGGGCGCCGTCCAGCTGGTTAGTTCGGTCACCGACCCACGGCCAGTGCGTCGAGGTGAGCAGCGGCCGACCCGCGTCGTCCCGACGCAGCATCGGAATCTCGTAGTCGAGCAGCAGCGCCTCATGGCTGGTCCAGACGGGTGCCACGAGATGGGGCTGCCGCACCGTGGCACGCCAACCGAGGTGGTACATCACCTCGCGTGCCGCACGGTAACCGGCGAGCAGACGACTCGGGTCCGGTCGGCGCAGCACGAGGTCGGGCTCCGGGCTGTTCACCATGTGGCCGCGATAAACCGGCAGCTCAACGCCGCCCACAAACTCGGTCGGCTGGGAACGAGGCTTGCCGAACTGGCCCGCAATGCGCCCTACCCGCAGCACGGACTTGCGCGTCGTCATGGTGAGCACCCCGGCCAGCACGTCCAGCAGTGCGGCTTTCTGAGCGACATAACCCGGAGTGCACTCCCCCGGGTCCTCCGCACAGTCACCCGACTGCACGACATGGAACTGCCCGGCCGCGACGCGCGCCAGCAGGGAGCGCAACGTGTGCACGTCCTCCCCGCGCACGAGCGGAGGCTTGACCGCCAGCTCTCCTCTGACCAGCCGCACGCGTGCCTGATCAGGCCATTCCGGTTGGTGCCACGCTGGTTTTGCCCAGAGCATTGACAAGTCGCAAATATCTCCCCGGGTGAATACCAGGTCAATTGCAGCCATGGCGCACTTCCCTTCACAATTCCACTGTGCGCACTACCATTGGGCACCGGACTTGGCGAGGGGTTGGGGAAACTTGGAGCCAACTTGGGGGCGTGAACTCGACGCGACGGACATTTAGCCGACTGGGAACGTCGGCCGCGTCGAGTTCACGGAGACAGCCGACGGGGGTTTAGAGGTAGACAGCAGCTATGAGGGTGAGGACTAGGAGGGCGCCTAGGACTTGGAGGACGCGGTCACCTAGGGCGATTTCCTCGGGTTCGCCGCCGTTGCCGTTGTCGACGTCGACGGCGTAGCGCAGCACGGCGATCACGAAGGGCACGAGGGAGATCACCGGCCAGCGGGAGTGGTTGGTCTGGCTGAGCTGGAATGCCCACGAACCATACGTCATGATCACTCCGGTGGCCGAGAGTGTCCACACGAAGCGCAGGTAGGAGGCTGTGTAGCGGTCCAGCGACTTGCGGATCTTCGCACCGGTGCGCTCGGCGAGCCGGATCTCGGCGTAGCGCTTGCCGGCCACCATGAACAACGAGCCGAACGCGGTGGTGAGCAGGAACCACTGGGACAGGACGATCCCCGCGGCAGCCCCGCCCGCGATGGCCCGCAACAGGAAACCGGACGCGACGATGCAGATGTCCACCACCGGCTGGTGCTTGAGCCACCAGCAGTAGGCGAGCTGCACCGCGATGTAGACGGAAGTGACCAGGACCAGGCCGGTCGACGCCAGGAAGGACACCCCGATTGCGCCCAGCAGCAGCACGACCGCGGCGGCCAACGCCAGCCGCGGTGACACCACCCCGGCAGCGATCGGCCGGCGGCGCTTGGCCGGGTGCGCGCGGTCCGCCTCGATGTCCTGGACGTCGTTGACCAGGTATATCCCGGACGCGGCGAGCGAGAACGCGACAAAAGCGATCCCGACGGCGGCGAGCACCGGCAGTTGGAAGATGGTGCCGCCAGCGAATGGCGCGGCCAGCACCAGGACGTTCTTCACCCATTGCCGAGGCCGCATGCTGCGGACCAACCCGGCCAGCGTGTTGTCACTCCGGGTGACCTGGACCTGCGGCGCAGTGGTGGTCATCGCCATCCTCTCGGCGGATTGCCGCAATCAGGTTTGCGGTGCCGGACACTGTCGGGCCGGACACCGCGGTAATGGAGACTGTCGTGCTGAACGCTGCCGCACAGCCGTCGTCGCACCCCAGCACCAATGGCCGCACCCAGCACGGAGCCCACCAGCACGTCGGTCGGGTAGTGCACCCCTAGCACCAGTCTGCTCATCAGCATCGGGGGCACCAACACCGGGGTGAGCCGGCGACGCAGCAGGCCGCCATAAAGGACCGCCGCGGCGGTCGTCGAGGCGGCGTGGGAGGACGGAAACGACAGGCGGCTCGGCGTGCCGGCCAACACCTGGACCGACGCGTCGGTGGGGCGGTGCCGGCGCACCACCCGTTTCACCGCGATGGACGCCCCGTGCGCGGCAGCCACGGTGGCTGCGGAGACCAGCCAGTCCCGCCGACGTCGCCGGTCGACCAGGGCACCCAGCGCACCCAGCGCCAGCCAGCCCAGCGCGTGCTCACCGAAATGCGACAGCCCGCGAGCGGCGCTGATCACTCCGGGCACCCCGATCCTGCGCTGCACCGCAGCCAGCAGGGCAATCTCCCGGTGATCCGTGGTAGGCCGCATCACGCGTCGAAAACCCGCTTCCAGCCAGTCCGATCAGTGAGCTGTGGCGCGGCATCGCGGTAGCGCTGGCGCAACCGCGGGAATTCCCGGCCGAGTTGCCGGTGCAGCGCTATCGAGCGGGCCAGCATCGAGCGGAATGCCCGCGGGTCGCGCTTGCGGTAGGTGACACCGCGGCCATCCGCGGTGGAGACGGTCACCCCGTCCATCCCGGAGAGCACGAACCAGCGGGCGTCGGCACGGGCCAGGGACAACTGCGGGCGGTGCTGCGCCCGGGCATCAACCGGGCGTAGCTGATGCACCAGACGTGTGAGCAGGGTCGCCGCGATGGTCACCGGGTTGGTGGGTGGTATGAGCATGCGCTGCACCTCCCGCTGCCCACCGGCCGGCAGGGGGAGCTCCTGGGAGTCCACCACCTGGCCGTCGGTGAACTCCGCGCAACGGGCCCGGACCTCACCCAGCGCGGTGGGCAGCTTGTCGAACAGCACCTGCGGCCCAGCCAGGAAATCCCGGATCGCCATCTCTTGCAATGCCAGGGTGGAGTACTCCATCGCCAGGGCGTGCTTCAACGCGTGTTTGAGGCTGTCCGCGAGCATCGCCATGGGCCGGTCCTCGGTGCCGTGCAGTGCGGCGCCGACCAGCCGGTTGCGGAGGTGGAAGTAAGCCTGCCAGTCCGTCGCGTCGTCCTTGTCGGCGAAGGACATGTGCCAGATCGCCACGCCGGGCACCGTCGCGGTGGGGTAGCCGGCTGCACGGGCACGCAGCCCGTACTCGACGTCGTCCCACTTGATGAACAGCGGCAGCGGCAACCCGATGCGCTCGGCGACGGTGCGCGGGATCAGGCACATCCACCAGGCGTTGTAGTCCACGTCGGTGCGCCGATGCATCCAGGCCGTCTGGCGCAGCGAGTGCTGGGCGAAGTCGTGGTCGTACTCGGTGCCCGGCGCCTTGTTCCACCGCATCCGCTGCCGGTCCACGACCTCGCCCCAGGCGTGCAGCCGCGAGCGGGCCTGGGCCTGCAGCATTTGCCCACCGATCAGCATCGGGTGGCGCGCGAAACGGGAGAACGCCACCGCGCGCAGGATCGAGTCAGGCTCCAGGACGATGTCATCGTCCATGTAGAGGATCTGCTCGCAGTCGCTGTTCTCCAACGCCTCGTACATGACGCGGGCGTACCCGCCGGAGCCGCCGATGTTGGGCTGGTCGATGATCCGCAGCCGGTCCCCCAGCACAGCCTGCGCCTGGTCGAAACCGTCCTGGTCGCGGACCTTGTTGACGCCCTGGTCGGGGATCACCACCGCGGTGACGATGGAGCGGACCAGCTCGTCTTCGCCGATCGCGCGCAGGGTGGCCACGCAGTCGGTGGGGCGGTTGAAGGTGGGCATCCCGATAGTCACCGCGGCGCGCCCCGGTGCCTCGACCGGCGCGTGCCAGCCGCCGGAGTGCACGATCAGCTCCGAGTCCTCGGTGCTGAGGTCGAACCAGTACCACCCACCGTCTTCGAAGGGCGTCAGGTCCAGCTCGATGTCGACCTGAGCGCGGCCGGGCTCGATCAGCTCGCTGTGCACGTGGATCTGGGTGGCGTCGGCCTTGGATCGGTAGACGTCGATCCGGCCCGCGCCCTCGACGTCCAGACGCAGGTGCAGGGTGCGCAGCGCGCTCCAGCGCCGCCAGTAGGCGGCCGGGAAGGCGTTGAAGTAGGCCGCGAAGGACACCTCGGTTCGCTCGGGCACCTGCCCGCTGGTGCGGGACAGCACCCGCAGCCGCTGTGCGTGGGGGTTGGGGAGGGTCACCTCGATATCGACGTCGAACGGGTTCGGCGCGACCGCACCGGCTGCCGGCCACACCCGTCGGGTGGTGGCCGACCGCTCATCGACGTAGAGCGCACGAACCGCCATCGGATCGGCCCGGCGAGGCAGAACAACCCGCTGCAACAGCGTCGCCACGGGCGCATCTGGTGCGCTGGTACTCACTCGGTCCGTACTACAGACAGTGCTGCTCGGCATGAACTCCCCAGTCCCAGCGAGGTAGCGGCGTCGGCGTCGCCAGAGGGTAACGCTCAGCACCAACCCCGCCCCGGGCGGCCACCCGAGCCACGCCGGACCCGCACATCGTGGCTCGGTGACCAGCGGCGGGTCACCCAGGTGCGTCGACCTCAGGCTGCTGCTCGCCGAGAGCTCATCCGCACCGGCGTGCCCGTGAGAGCTGACCGAGCGGGGTGCCGCAACGCCGTGCTGATTACTACCGGACATGGACACTAAACGAACCCGAGCTGCGGCACGTCGCATGATTTACCGGCGGCCGGGTGAGCACTGGATGCATAGCCAGTTAACTCGGCCCACTCACTTCTAGACCTACCACCGGTGGCTTATCGCCCGGCGGCGCCCACCCCCAGAGCATGACGTTGATCTTATATGCTTCCGTCATGAGCACCCGATCACCGGACAGGGAAATTTGCTGTATACGTGAGAACGTGGTCGGCCAACAACACAGCGTGTCTGACCAGGATCTCGATCTGCCAGGCCCCGTACCCATACGTTCTCCTCATCGATCGGGATGAAAAAATGGACGATCAGAACAACAAACAGCAACTTCCGGCACTGTTCGAGCTGCTGGACGAAAATGGTATCGGGCTGGCGGGCAGCACCGCGGGGCTACTGGATGAGCGCGAACGCCGACTGGTGGTGGGTGCCGCCAATTTCCACGCTTTAGCCACACCAGGGTGTGTCTTGCAAATTATTGTTCTGCGCGGTCCACGGGGAACCCCTCCTTCGTTGACCGATCGGACCGTGCACCAGACCGAGTGGGCCGATAATCGCGAAGCCGTCGGCGCACTCGTCCTGCGCTCGACCGTCCAGCCAGTGACCCCAGTGGCACCCCCGGGGGGTGTCGTATGCCTGACCGTGGACGTCGGTGGTGGATCAGAATACGGGAACACCTACGACGCATTGCCCGGCTGGCCGGGACGGGCCCGGCGAGCGGCACGTTTCATCGCGCCCATCCAGTTCGACGCCCTTCGCCAGTTGCGCACCGATGTGGTGGAGCACCTGCAGCACGGCCGTCGTGCACCGCGGAGAGCCCCGGTACGCCTCACTCGGGCGACCAGGTCCGGCGTGGTTACCGGGCCACCTGCAGTGCTTTTCGGGCTGCACTGGCTTGAGCTCGGTGGTGCTGAACGGTGGGCGCTGGACACCATACGGATGGCGACCGAGGCCGGGGCGACCCCGATCGTCATCACCGACCGCGTGTCGAGCAATCCGTGGATCACAAAGCCGGAGCTGGCCAGCGCAATAGTCATCCCCTTGACCCACCCGATGAACCCTGCCACTGAGGCGGCTTTTCTCAATGGACTTCTCGAGACATTCGACATCCGAGGCATACACGTGCATCATAATGCGTGGCTGTACGCACGGCTGCCCTGGCTGAAGGCGATCCGGCCAGACATTCCCGTGGTCGATTCCCTGCATATCCGTGAATGGCGCACCGGCGGGTTCGTCGACATCGCCGTCCGGATGTCGGCCGTCATCGATACTCACCATGTCGTCTCGCCGGCGTTGCGCGACCACCTGATCGGCCAGGAAGGCCTGCCGGCCGAGAAGATCAAGCTGGCCACACTGGCGGACCTGACCACAGATATCTCGGTGACCGCGAGACGCAGGCCGGATGCCGGCGATCCGTTCACAGTCGTTTTTGTGGGCCGGTTCACCCAACAGAAACGACCCTACCTCTTCCTCCAACTCGCCGCCCGGCTACGTCAGCACAATCCGGGCAAGTTCAGATTCGTCATGCACGGCGACGGCGAACTGGCCGAAGAGGTACACGCCCTGCGGGCGACACTCGACTTGGAAACACTACAGGTGCGTGGACCGGAAATTCCGGTGACCCATACACTGGCCGAAGCGGACGTCATGGTTATCTCATCGGATAATGAGGGACTGACGCTCACCACCTTCGAGGCAACGGCAGTGGGGGTCCCGGTGGTATCGACCGATGTCGGCTCGCAGGCGTCACTGATCGCCAACGAATTGCTCTGCCCGCGACATCCCTATAGTTTCTTGAAAATCGCAACTATCAAGATTATCGTCATGATCAACTTTCCGGACCGGCGCAAGGGATGGCTCGAAGAGCAGGTAGCCAAGGCCAACGTTTTCGCCAAACTCCCCCTCGCCAGACCATGGGTCCGCACACTTTACAAAGGATGGATCCGTTGAGCACCGTCGCCGCCGTTGTCGTAACGTACAACCGTCAGACCAAGCTGAGCAAGACACTCGATCATATTGTGACACAGACTCGAGCGCTGGACTGGATCATCGTGGTGGACAACGCATCCACCGATGGTACAGACCAAGTACTCGCCAGGTATCAATCCGATCACCGAGTGATCACACACCGATTGCGGCGAAACATGGGTGGCGCCGGCGGATTCTCCGCTGGAATGACCAAAGGCTACGAACTTGGCGCAGATTACATCTGGCTCATGGATGACGACTGCTACCCACACCCCGATGCGCTCGAAGAGTTGGAAACCGGTCTCGCCAAGGCCGAGGAGGCGATGGCCATGCCATTATCCTACGCGTGCTCCTTAGTAAAATTTGTCGATGGTGAGATCTGCGAGATGAACAACCCGGGCACGACGTGGGACTGGGGTCGGCTCATGGCACTGGGGCAGGAGAGCGTCCTCGTCACCCATTGCTCCTTTGTGTCCGTACTGTTCCCACGACGAGTGCTTACCAGATTTGGTTTGCCACTAAAGGAGTACTTTATCTGGTTCGACGACCAAGAGTACACCCACCGGATCACCAAGAGCGCGCCGGGTGTGCAGTGCTTACGAAGCGTCGTGGTCCATGATATGGGCATCAACCGGGGGGTGAACTTCGCCGACGTCTCGGCAGAAAATATATTCAAGTTCTGCTACGGGGCGCGCAACGAAGCATCCTTCCGGTTGCATCATCAAGGAGTGGGGGCATTCGCCAAGTTCGCCGTCCGCATGGGAAAGCAACTTCGAGACGGCAATGTCCCGTGGCCGCTGCGCGTTCAACTCTTGCGCAAGCTGATCGAGGGGATGATCTTCAATCCCAAACCCGAGTACCCACGCTCGGTGCTATGAGTTCCTGCACGTCAGCCGATCCATATCGGGAATGCCGCGGTGGTGATACCGGTAACCGGCGAGGACCTGGGTCGGGTCAGGGCCGGGTGGGCACGGCCAGCCGTAAGGACATCATCTTCTCGGCGATCGTTCACACCAAGCCAGAACATGCCAACAACCGTTACTGGCCGAGTTGGATAGGCAAAGGTTATGATCATCTCGTGCCGATATTCGGCGCCACCCGGCTAGCTTTGCCTGGTGGTCTCGCCAGCGTCGGGCGCAGCGCCGCAGCTAAGCTGCCTCGGTGGGGGCTTGAGGCGAGAGAGCGGAGACTGGCCACAGTGCTGAAGCGCATCCGAGAGGCAGTACGAGACCGGCTCGTGCGGGTTGTCGATGAGGTCATCACCGCGCACCGCCGCGAGCTGGAGGTCACGCACGCTGGCTACCACGCTGAGTTGCAGACCACGCTCAGCGCTCACCGCATTGAGTTACAGGCCGCGCTCACCGCGGAGGTCGATCGCGCGATCAAGGCCGTCCACGACGTGGAGTCTCGTTCCCGGCGCGATCTGTTGGCGGCAGGCGATCGTGCGGCCGCCGCATCCAGCGAACGCTTCGCTCGGGAGGCGATGCCGACAGCGCCCACGTTCGGGGATCCGATCGCAACGTTAGAGCATGCCCTGTCCCTTGCACCCGCCGAGGGGATGGCACTCGAATTCGGCGTAGCCACCGGCCGTACGCTCACCGTGATTGCCGCCGCACGCGGGAATAAGCAGGTCTTCGGGTTCGACTCGTTCGAAGGCCTGCCTGAGGACTGGCGCACGAACATACCAGCGGGCACATTCAAGATCGACAGTTTACCCGACGTTCCCGGTGCCGAGCTGGTTGTCGGATTGTTCGAGGACACTCTTCCCGATTTCCTCGCCAGTCACGCCGAACCGGTGGCATTCGTGCATCTTGACGCGGACCTGTACTCGTCAACAGCCACCGTTTTTGAACACGTGGGGTCCCGACTACGTCCGGGCAGTGTGATCGTATTCGACGAGTACTTTAACTATCCCGGGTGGCAACAGCACGAACATCGCGCCTGGCAGGAGTTCGTAGCGCAATCCGCAATCGAGTTCCGGTTCGTGGCCTACACGTGTGATGACGAACAGGTAGCCCTCATCGTCACCAAAGTCTGAACTCAGTCGCCGGACGAGCGGCACTGCCCGGCCCCGGACCGGAGCGGCTTCCCGGGTCGAACACCCGGCCCCAGACACGATTCCACAGAGGTCAGCGTGGGGAACTGCTGCAGATCCGCCGGGAGGCGACATCAACCGGCGGGTCGCACGACCATCTGCCCGGCGTAGGGACGCCATGACGTCGCAGTGATCCCAGTAGGGTCCTCGGCGAACGCGAACTTGTACACCGGATGAATGGGCGGATCGGCCTTAAATCGAGAGTAATTCCAGTCGAGCAGTTTTCGCACAACGGGGCCCGCCGCTGCTCGCTTGGCCCGCAGGAAATCAGCCACCTGCGCACGGTCGGACAACCGGTCAACCACCGTGCAGTCGCAGAAATAAGCGACCGTGCCGACCTCGCCGAACGCCTCCACCGTCGTGCCAGCGGGTACTCGCGCGGCGAGCGCGGCGTACTCAGCGGCGGAAGCCCAGTTACTGGAGATGGGCATGACTGTCCATGGTCGCGCGGCGAGGAACACCACCGTCGCCACAATCAGCAGCGCGCCAACCGTTGACCCGGTCCAGTGCAGTCCTCGGGGCAATTCTCCGACACCCAGGACAGCGAGCATACTCAACGCACCGATCGCCGGCCCGTAATACCAGTGGTAAGGCGGTGGAGACAGCAGCAGGTAAACCGTGACATGCAGTACCGCACCGAGCCCCCACACCACAGCCAGCAGACCTATCGCCCCGCGACGACCACACACCCCGATGACGCTCCAGACGATCAGGACGACCACACCGACGGCAGCGGGCAGCACGGCCAGCCCAACAGCATAAGGATAGCGAAGCGCGTAATGCCACAGGCCAGTGGCGAATGAGTTCCCGACCCACACCTCGCTGACCTTGAACAACAGCGTGTCCGGAATCGCGGAACCGAGCCACCACCACGACAGCGCAAACCATGGCAAGGCGACAACGCCAGCCACTCCGATAACCTGCGCGAAATGGCGTACCCGGCTCCGAGCAGGCGAGCTCGCAGTCCCGGCGATGAGCGCGGCCAAGGCGAACGCGGCGAGGTCGGCGCGCGTGAGCACCAGTAATCCGCACACCACCCCAGTGGTCACCGGACGACGAGTGACCACCGCGGCACCCAGCACCGCAACCAGCGCCAGCCCCAGATATGTCTCCAGCCCGATGGTGGAGATGAGCAGAGGGTTCACCACCAGGAGACCGACTGCTATCGCGGCAGCGAGCTGGCGGTACCCCAGTCGCGCACAGATCACCGACAACGCGCCACCAGTCACGGCGAGCGTGGCCACCAACAGCACCCCCACTGACCACACCGGCGCACCGGATAACACGATAAGACCGGCCAGCACCAGCACGTTGAGCGGCGACGTGGCGGTGTTCGCCTGGTGCCCCGGCTCCAGCGCCCACTGCCCGTGTCGGGCAAGTGTGCGCGCGTAGTCGAGCGTGATGTACGCGTCGTCAATCAAAGCCCGGTGTGCACCCAGAAACACGAGTGCACCACCGAGCGCGCCCAACGCCGCGCAGGGTCCCCACAACGGAAGCACCCGGGTGCGCTGCGTCAACACCGCGACAGTTGATCGCTCGCGCACGGCCGGCATGCGCACTCCGCTCACTCTCCTGAGCCGCGTCGGGAGAACATCTGGTCCCAGGACTCGACGGAGATGAGCTCCGGCACCGCGGCGCGGTAGCGCTCAGCCGTGACGCCCCACTCGGCAACCAACTGCCGGTAGAGCGTGATCGTGCGAGCCAGCAGCGCGCGGAACTGCTGCGGGTCCCGCTTACGGAAAGCCACACCGCTGCCGTCTGCGTTGGAGACCGTGACCGAGTCCCACCATACCGAGCAGGAACCACCGGGCGTTACGGGCCGGCACGTTGATCTGCGGGCGGTCGCGGGTCTGGGGGGCGTCGTCGTAACCAGTGGACTTAGAGCGGTAGAGATCCACCCGGCCGAAGCCTCGCACGGTGAGCCGCAGCGCTACTTTCTCCACCCGGGTCCAGCGCTTCCAGTAACTGGCCGGGAAGGCGTTGAAGTAGGTGGCGAACGACAGCTGACAGGCCGGCGGCAGAGTCACCGTCGATCGGGACACGACCTCTGCGGTATGCCCGTGCCGGGTCTCTGGTTCATCCAGGTACAGCGAGCGCACCTCCGGCGGGTCATCCGCTCGAGGAAGCACCACGCGGTGCAGCACACGCTGGGGGGTGACCGCCCCAGCGGTCAGGCCGATTTGCAGCGAGCTGACGTCCGAGAGCTTGCTGTCTGCTGCGTTGTTCCGCGCTGCTTCCCGGCGGGCGGCCCGCGCGATGGCTGTCGGGGCCACTTCCCTAGTTGTCACCTAATCCCTTCCTGCTTCGACCCATCATCGCGCGAATCGTCGCATATCGGGCAAGGTCGCACACACTACGGGCAGCGGTGACTTTTATGACCTTGTAACGG
This sequence comes from Pseudonocardiaceae bacterium, assembly GCA_050699575.1. GTDB lineage: Bacteria > Actinomycetota > Actinomycetes > Mycobacteriales > Pseudonocardiaceae. The sequence continues at coordinate 1,295 of JBOHFG010000134.1, read as the reverse complement.
CCCCACCCTCAGGGATCCTCACCAGTCCCCGGTAGAACTCGAACTGCCCCCATCAGGGAAGTCGCTGTCCTGCCCGACGACCCAGTTGCCCTGGTCACCGGACTGGCCGCCACGATCGTGGTCGAACGCCCTCTCGTCCCGGTGGAACTGCTGCTCCTCGCCTTGCATCTTGCCCAGCTCATAGCCGAGCAACCCGCCGCCCACCGCACCCAGCGCGCCGGCCGCTCCTGGGCTCATTCCCGAACGGTAAGACGGGCCATAGTCCGGGTAGGACGCCATCGGGGACGGGCCTGCGCCCATCCAGGGACCTCTGGCGGGCTCCCCCATCCGGGAGCCGGGCCGGTTCCGTCGGCGGAGGAGGAGCACGACCACCACGATCACACCGATGATCAACATGATCAGCAGCAAACCCCCACCGGAGGAGTGCTCCGAAGCTCGTTGCGCCGCTACCCGGCCCCGGTGCGCCCCAGCCAGACCGGTGTGCAGGGTGCCCAGCGCGGCCGTGACCGCAGCGGTGTAGTCATCATGCCTGCTCGTCATCGAGGCGACGAACGCCGTGTTCGCGCTGGACTCCACGGCCAACGCGGCACTCTGGGAAAGTCCGGCTCGAGAGCTGATCTGGACCGACTCGTGCCGGGACCGGGTATTGATGCCGATCACGACCGGGAATGTCGGGTTGACCTTGTTCCGCACGTCGGTATCGAAGGTCGATTTGTTCTCCGCGTCCTGGGTGGTGGCCCAGACGTAGACACCGACGGGCAGGGTGGCCGCTGCATTCTGCACTGCGGTGGCGTTCAACACGTGGGAATCGTCCTGGATCTCCACCGTGCCCGCCCAGGCCGGTGCTGCCACGACCAGCACGGCGACCAGCGCCGCGATCGGTACTGTCCAACGAAACGCGCGACTGTGCACACCACGATAATGCCTGCCACAGCACCGCGGCGGCCACCCGGGCCCCCCACCGCACGTGGCGGCGTGCGGATCAAGGTCAGGGGTGCGCTCGCGCATCATCGCCCGTCGGGCATAGGGGTTGCCGCCGGTTGCGTCACAGAAAGGTAACGTAAGTAGTTTTGGTTGCGAAGAGTGAGAGTTCGTAGTACCACTGACAAGGTAGGAGTTCACGGAACGATCTATCACGTCAGCATATGGGGGCAACCAGAACGATCTTTTGGTTGACCGCCGATTCACGGCGCACGCCAGTACAAGCTAGGGAGACTTGAGCGGCTCACTATGCACGAGCGGCGGGACGCGTCCAACATCACTCCTGGGGCAGGTAGTTCCCGGAGCAGAAAGTT
>JBOHFG010000133.1:0-1767 GCA_050699575.1 Pseudonocardiaceae bacterium | reverse complement strand
ATGTCCGCGACCAGCACCGTGGGCAGCACGACCGTACGAGGCCGGATGCTGCGCCTGCTGTGGGCGAGTTGCTGGTCCTGGCTGTCGCCGTGACAATGGTGGTCGGTGTCCTGTCCGGCAAGACCGTCCTCCTGCTCCACGTGTGCTTAAGCCGTCGGTGGTGTCCTTTGCTGGGATGGCACCCAGGACCGGGGAGGGTCCAGACACTGGTGGTAAGCGGGGGACACGTCCCTCAAGAGGTGAAGGACGCCGCACCAGCTGGAGCTGCTCAAGCCCGGCCCTGAGGCCATGACGGCACAAGCTACCGGCCCAGGCAGCAGCCGAGGCCGTACAAACTGCCTAGCGTTGTACCGGGTTGGCTGTCAGTGACCCCCGTTAAGCTAGGTCGCGAACCGGCACAAGCACCGAGGGGAGTTGGGCGCATGACCGACCCTGACCACGCGCAGCGACAGGAGACGGCTGCCGTGGTGCTGTACTGGATGCAGCGGCGTGGCCTGACCCGCCAGATTTTCGCCGACCGCATGGGCAAGTCACTGAGCTGGGTAGACAAAATACGGGCTGGGGATCGCCAGCTCGACCGCCTGTCGGTGCTGCGCCAGATTGCCAGCGTGCTGCATGTTCCGCTTACCGTGCTGATTGATCCTGCGGAAGCCGAACGCCAACGTAGGTGCCCCGACGACCGGGAGATACAGGACATCAGGCAGGCCCTGCGCCGCTATGATGCCATTACCAATGTCTTCCGGCCCAACGGCAATGCACTGCCGGAGCCGGATCTGGCGAAGCTGGAGCGATCCGTACGTTTTGGCCGGATGGCGTTTCAGGCATGCAATTACCAGGTTGTCGGGCAGCTCTTAGCCGATCTCATCCGCGATTCCCAGGCAGCCGTCTGGCAGCTAGCGAATGACGAACGGCAGCAGGCACGGACGTGGTTAGCCGGGACGTACCAGCTGACGGCCTCCATGGCGTTCAAGCTCGGCGATGCCCAGCTTGGCTGGGTAGCTGCGGACCGCGGCATCCAGGTTGCCGAACAGACGGGCGACCTGACGCTCATCGGCACCGCCGCGCGAGGGGTCGTACACGCCCTCAGCGCTACCCACCAAAGTGACGATGCGGTGCAATTAGTCAAATCAGCCGTCACCCGGCTTGAACCACACTTACGCAGCGCCGACGCGGCGTTTGCTTCGGCCTACGGCATGCTGCTCCTCATGGGCAGCATCGCTGCTGCCCGGCTCGATCATGCGGCCGATGTGCGTGACCTCCAGGATGAGGCGCTGGCTGTGGCTGCCCGGCTGGGAACTGGCCACAACGACTTTTGGGCAGCGTTCGGGACTACCAACGTCTTGGTGCACCGGGTATCAGCATTAGCGGATATGCAAAGTGGTGGCCGGGTCATTGAGGCGGCCACCACTATTCTCCATGGCGATCTCATGCGTCTGCCCCGTGAGCGCCGGGTTAGCCACTTGCTCGATGTCACGCGCGGGCATCTCCAAGCGGGGCAGCGCGACCAGGCTGCCGTCACGCTCCTTGACGCTGATCAGCTTGCCCCCGAAGAGGTACGCTGCCGCCACCTGGCCAAGCTGATCATCACTGATCTCGTGCGCAGTTACCCGCGTGGCTTAACCCCGATGGCCGGTGTCACAAGGCTGGCGCGAGCGGTTGGGGTAGTGGTGTGAACAGCCAGCAAGAACCGCCGCAGCGGGTGCTCTACATCATCACCTGCGCGACGCCCGCAGCGCGCGATATTGGCAAATTGGTTACTTTGGCGCA
>JBOHFG010000132.1:0-1146 GCA_050699575.1 Pseudonocardiaceae bacterium | reverse complement strand
GGTAGCGAGGTCGCAGAGCATGCCCGCGCGGTCCCGGGTGAAGGCCGGATCGAGCAGGGCGACCGCCCGGCGCAGGTAGGGCTCAGCCTCACCGGGCCGGCCCAGCGCCAGCAGCGACCAGCCAGCGAGACCCTGCGCGTCGGCCTCGGTGAACCAGTAGATCCAGGGCGGTTCGTTTTCGGGAACTGACTGCCCGAGTAGTTCGAAGGCACGTTCCTGGGCCCGCCGCGACACCGTGGCGTCCCTGGCGTAGCCGGCCCCGACCGCCAGCCGACCGTAGAGCGATCCAGCCACGGCCGGCGTCAGCTCCCGCTCGGCCCGTAACGCTGACTCGATGAGAGTCACCGCGTCGCGGGGACTGCCCGACTGTGCCGCCTGAATGCCCATGAAGCCGAGGATGTTGGCGCCGATCGCCCGGTCCCCGCTGACGTGTGCGGCGCGCAGCGCGGCGAGGAAGTAGCGCTGCGCCAGCGCCGGCTGCTCAGACCCGATTCCGCGATTAGGCTGTGAATTGATCTTCTCTTCGTTTTGTTGATCGTTTCGGGCGGGTTTTCGGGTTTGTTGCAGGGCGGTGGCCCGAGTGTCGCCTCGGGTGGCGGGGTTCCGGTGTGCTCGGGGTTGCTGGGCCTGGTCAGGACGTTTGTGGGAGTGCGCGGAGGCGGGCGAGGACCTTGTCGAGCAGGTGGTGTCCCGGTGGTAGGCGCAGGTTGAGCGCGCCGGCGTGACGGACCAGGCGGGCGGGTACGCGGATCAGCTTGTGGCGCAGGGTTGCGATCATGGCTTGGCCCTCGCGGATGCCGTGGCCGGTCAGCCGCCCGCCGGGTCCGGGGGTGGCGGTGAGCTGGTGCAGCCAGCCGGCGATGCTCACCGCGAGCAGCGCGCTCCACATCCACGCGGTGTTGACCTGCGGATATCCCGAGGGGAGGTGGCGCAGCGCGGCACCGAGCTTGGCGTCGCGGAACACGTTTTCGATCTCGGTGCGGTGCCGGTACCAGTGCTCGATGGTGGTGGCCTTGGCCGGGGTGGAGACGTCGAGGTTGGTTTTAGTTACGTGGAATCACGCGGCCGGGTGGTCTCTGGTTCGGTGCCGTCACCACTCGCGGACGGGTTCGGTTGTGTGCTCCGATGGTGGTGGAGGAGAAGTGG
>JBOHFG010000131.1:0-1354 GCA_050699575.1 Pseudonocardiaceae bacterium | reverse complement strand
AGAAGTTGGCGGATCGCACCGGTCCGGCCGTTCACCCCTGGGATGCCGATCCGGCGTAGACGCTGCTGAAAGGTGACCGGGTTCATCGGCTGTCCCGCGCGCCGTCCGGGGAACAGCCAGCGGCTGGCCGGGTTGGTGGCGGTGGTGGTGTTCGGCCGCGCGGCGAGGTGGGCCAGCAGCAAACCGGCGAAAGGTTCGGGGACCGGGGAGGGCGGGTCGCCCAGGCGGATCAGGACCTCGTCGCCGTTGTGGAGCACGTCGTCGGTGGTGAGCCTGACGAGGCGGCTGACGGGTTGGGCGTAAAGCAGAACTAGCAGCGCCACGACCCGATCGACCAGCGGCAGATGGTCGCCGACGAGGACCTGCCGGAGCAAGGTGATCCGGTGTTGCCGGGTGATCGGGGCGGGATTCTCGGTGCGCTGGACGGGGATCGCGAGCTGGGGCATGCGTCGGTTGTCCATGCACCAGCGCAGGAACGATTGGGCGGGCCGCCGAGCCAGGATGCCGTCGGCGAGCCAGGCGTCCAGGTCTGTCTGGACGCAGCAGCCAATGGTGCGGTCGCGGTCGCCGAGCCAGGTCAGGAAGGCCGCCGCCTGCCGGAGCATGTCGCGAGCCGTCGAGTTGCGGTGGATGCCGATCGGCTGACGGGCAGCGGTCTCGCGGAGTTTGCGCAGCACGTGCCAGGTCGCGAAGTGTTTAACGGCACAGTCGGATATTGGAACTGTCTGAATGTCTGCTTGATCACGGGATGCGGGCCTTGATCCATGCGCGATTGAGGATCTTGTCCACGGTCTCTTCTGGGGTCTGGTCGGAGGTGTCGAGCAAGAGCCCGGGGCGGGGTGTGTCGTTTCGCAGACCGTTGTCGGGCAGGGCGATGGTCCATTCGCTGTAGGTGTTCTTCGCTCGGGCCGCTTCCCGAGCGGCGACCATCTTGGACCGCGGCGCGAGCACGACAACCAGCAGCGGCCGCTGCTGGATTAGCTGGACCATCTCGGTGAGGTGCTCGCCGACGATGACATCTTGGGCGACGACGGTGAACCCCTCCCGGAAGTAGTCGTCGCAAGCGACCGCCGTCAGCCGGTAACACAGGCACAGTTGCCGCACAGCTTCCTCGGAGGGTTCGGGAGTCATATCGGCACTGTTGCGTTGGCGGATCACGGGCTCGGGCAAGGTGGGGTGATGGGTCGTCGTCCTGTTCGGGTGCCAGCACCGAGGTCTGGTTTCGTTGGGTTTCGCTTCCCCCGTGAGGTCATCGTGTTGGCGGTGCGGTGGTACCTGCGCTACGGGCTGTCCTACCGTGACGTGGAAGAACTGCTCGCTGAGCGGGGCATCGAGGTGGATCACGTCACGGTCT
>JBOHFG010000130.1:0-3139 GCA_050699575.1 Pseudonocardiaceae bacterium | reverse complement strand
ACGTCATAGTACAGCGCGGCATGATCGAGATCGACGGCCGAGAGCGCGCCGGGCAAGGCATCGAGCACCGCGCGATGGCGGGGGTCCGGGCCGTGGATGATCGCGGAGAGCACCGCCAGCTCCGGGGTGGCGGCCGCCTGGTCGGCGCCGGTCACCACCGGCATGCGATCGGGCCCCAGCACCAGCGGCGCCACCGTGGCGCCGGGGTGTCCGAGTTGGATCGGCGCGGCACACCAGACGGCGACGGCCTGGTCGAGACACACCACCACCAACACGGCTGGGCACCGTAACCGCCCGCGCAGCGTGGTGAGGTAGATCGGCCAGGTCCACCGCTTGTCGGGGTCGCGACGCAGTTGCACTTCGATCACTATGGCCAGCACCGGCTCATCGCCCACCGACAGCGTGACCACCGTGTCGGCCCGGTACTCGGTGGGCGCGACGTCGGTGAGCTCGCCGGGCTCGACCCTAGCCTGTTCGAACCTCGGCAGCACCTGTCCGAGCGGACCGCCCAGGAGTGTCGCGACCAGAGCCGGCCGGACACGAAAGATCTCTACCAACGTCTCGTGCAGGCTCGACGGCATGATCGCGACACTACGAGCACACACCGACAGTTCCGAACTAGTCACGAGCGGGGCGTCCACAGCGATCCAGCGGATCGAATACTTCCCGAAGAGTCCTGCTACTTACGAGACCATGAATCTGGATAGTATCGACACCCAGCATCTCCGCAAGGTCAACGATCTCCTCCGCGTGTTCCAGATGGGTAACCAGCACGGTCGAGACATACGGCGGAGTAGCCGCCACCAGCTCGGCAACGCGTGCCCGAGCAAGCGCGTCCTCACTTCGATGGGTGACACCGCTGATAAACCCGACGGCATTCGCACCGGAAGCGACCGCGATTCTCAAGTCAGCTTCCGAGCGAATACCGCATACCTTGATTCGTGGACTCGTGCGCAGCACGCTCTCAACCATCCCCCTGCTTGCTAACGCTGGCGAGCCGACACAAGCACGTAATCGTGTCCGGACAGACAGAGCGGACACCAAGGGTGCACACGGGTACCCGACCGGTCGGAGAGCGTGCCTACGAAACAGGATCAGCAGCAACGGTCCCGTCGGGCTGCGACGCGGCGGCGGCCTCGAACGCGGCGAGCGCCTCGGTGAAAGTCGCAATGCAGCGCCGCAGGTCATCCTCATTCATGTCCATGTCCAGCTCGTCGTGACCACCAAAAATAAAGTGGATCATGTCGTCGTCCGGCCAGACACGATAACTGATCTTGCTGTCGGCACTCACCAACACCGACGAGCCCATGACCTGCGTCATGTCCCTGCCCTCCCCGCCTCAGTCCACCGAGTACGCTCACGGCTTTGCATCTCATCCGCCCAGAGACACCGTAAACTACGTATGAAAACAATGCAAGGAGGGCACCTGATGGGGCAGCGGCAGATGAGCACCGAGCGGGTCCAGGTCGCGGCGACGCTGCGCCGGATGCGTGAGGACGCGGGTGTCAGCCGGGAGCAGGCGGCCGCAGTGCTCGGCTGCACCGCGTCGAAGATCGGTGACCTGGAGACCGGCCGGTCCGGCGCGAAACCCGTCGAGCTGGCCGCGCTGCTGGACTGCTACGGCGTCACCAGCGACGAGCGCCACGACCTAATCGAGTTCACTCGCACGCCGAAGAGCCGCCGACCGCGGGGCAGCCACTGGGCGACGATTCCGGGCAGTCACCGCCGTTTCCTCGACCTGGAGCGCCAGGCCACTTCGGCGATCTTCTACTCCGGCGAGCTCATCCACGGCATGCTGCAGACCGAGGGTTACGCCCAGGCCCTGCTCCACTGGAACAACCTGCACCCACCGGAGGTGCTGGAACGGATGCTGAAACTGCGGATGGCCCGCAGCGCCGCACTGAGCCGCACCGACCGGCCGCCGCTGCGTTTGTGGTGCATCCTCAGTGAGGCTGCGCTGCGCTCCGGCATCGGCGGTACGGCAGTGATGCGTGAGCAGCTGGAGCACCTGATCACCATGACCACACTGCACGACAACGTGGTAGTGCAGGTACTGCCGCTGGGCTCCGGGGTGCACACCTTCATCGGGCTGACCGCGACGCTCTACGAATTCCCGCCGCCCGCGCCGCGGATGCTGCATTTCGACACCAACTCGCACGGCGCCTTCCAGGACACGGAAGTTGAAATCTCCCCCGCCGCGCATACAATGGATTTGCTGCGAGCCAAGGCCCTGGGCCATGAGGCCAGCGGTGAGCTGATCCAGGCCATCCTCAGGGAGCTGGAGGAGAGGTAGCGCCATGCCCCGCGTCACCGGCCAGTGGTTCCTGCCGCGGCGGTCGGCCAACGGCGCCAACTGCGTGCAGACCAAGTTCACCGAGGACGCGGTGTACGTGCGCAACGACCGGTGCCCGGACGCGGGAACCGCCGTCTTCGATCATGCCGAGTGGGCCGTGTTCGTCGCCAGCGTCAAAGACGGCGACTACGACCTGTAGAACCGGCCTTCACCCCCGCCACCCAGCTAGGCCAGCTTGTCGCGGCCACGCTCAGGATCCACCACGTGAGGTCAGGGGGTGGGTCCAGTCACTGTGGGGATGCGCGCACCACACGCGTTGCTCGTCGGGAGTGACGGTGAGCCCGAGTGCGGCGGGTGGGGGTTGGCCGAGCTGGGTCCAGGTGTGGTGGGCAGCCTCGATGGTCTGCCAGGGGTTGTGGGTGCCGTCGAAACTGACGAGGAAACCGTGGGACGCGTCGCTGGTTGCGCCTGTACCCAGGAGCCGTCCTGGGCCACCGCGGTGGACCTGGTGGTGTGGTGGTTGCTGCGGCCGGACCCGAGATGGAGCTGGCCGAAGAAGGCGAACGCCGGATCGGCCAACACCGCGGGATCCAGCGTGGTCCGGGCGTGGCGAGTGCCGTGCAGCTGCTCCGGTGGGGGCTCGACGGGCCGGCCTATCCGGTCGGGCGCCCAACGCAGTGTCACGCCAGGCGATCGACCCGGACGGTTCTCGGGGCTAGGCGAACAGGTCCTGACTGGTGGTCGCGGTGGCGGCGCGGCGGACCCACGTGTCGAGCTGGTCGAGATCGGTACACGCAGCGATACGTGCCCGCACGTCGTCGGAGACGGTGATCCCGCGGGCGTCGA
>JBOHFG010000129.1:0-9757 GCA_050699575.1 Pseudonocardiaceae bacterium | reverse complement strand
CGATCACCGGCTTGTACATTTCCCAACCACTCTCGAAGGAGTTGACGGTCGGCCGCTCCCAGAACGTGCCAGGAAACTCGCCAGCCGGATCACCCGAGGACCGGAGGTCCGCCCCGGCGCAGAACGCCCGGCCCGCCCCGGTGACGATCGCCACCCAGGCGTCCTCGTCGTCCCGGAATGCGGCGAATGCGGCGTTAAGTTCCACGCGCATCTGCTGGTCGATGACGTTGAGCTTGTTCGGCCGGTGGTAAGTGATCGTCGCGACATGCCCGTCCAGCTCGTAACGCACCGTGTCAGCCACAGCACCCAGACTAGGGACTGGGACCGCACATTCAGCACCCAGCAGGCAGACCTCGCCGCGCGAAGCTGCCACGATCGGGAGGTGCGCGCGATCGCCGTCGAATTGCCGGGCAAGGTGGCCACGGTCGCGGCCGGTACCGCGTTCGGCACGCTGGAGACCACGGTCGACGAGAGGATTGACGGCGACAAGGCCACCAGCACCCCGTACACCTACAAGATCACCATCACGTTCACACCTGACCCTGCCGTCGTCGACGCCGACGAGATCGCATTCATCCAGACAGTCCGCCTCACCGAGACCGCGAGCGGTGTCAACCAGGACCCTGAGGAGACGAACAAAACACGCCAGACACCCTCAGCCACCAGCGTGGACCGGCTCAGCGGCAAGAAGCAGGGCTGGTACGGGATGAAGGACAACGGAACGGGCAGCCCTCAGCTGACCACCTGGAAGAAGTCCGCCCCGGCCACCCCAGCCACGATGCAGGACCGCTCAAGCTGGAACCAGCCCCACACCACGTGGCAGTTCGAGACCATGGTGGTCTGCCGCTCCGGGACGGACGCCGGCAAGGTCTACGCAGTCCTCACCTGGGGTTTCACCGTCGACGCCGACCTCACGCTGACCGAAAGGCCCCTCACGGTGACGAACAAGCCAAGCACCGAGGCCACCACCGCGGTGGGCAAGTGGAACGACCAGGCCGCCGGCTTCATGACCGACCGCAACGCCCCGGGCCAGCTGCCGCTGCCCGCACTGAGATGAGCGCGTCGCCCACCGAGATCGACGCACTGGTGGCCGGCGCCGCAGCGAGCCGCGGCTGCGGCCTTCTCACTATGCAGGCTCGGCGGCGGGTATGCGGCTACGGCGGGCGGTCAACCCCACTCCGGCGACGATGATCACCGCGGCGAGGACGTGCACCAGCGTGAGACGCTCACCCACAAGCAGTGCCGCCGAGGACATGCCGAACACCGGCACGAGCAATGAATACGGCGCAACCGTCGACGCGTCGTAAGTACGGATGAGAAAACCCCACACCCCGAACCCAAACAGTGTGGCTCCCCATGCGACGTAGACCGTCGCGCCGATACCGCTAAGGTTCAAGTCGCGAAGTGCCGCCAGATCTGCAGAGACGCCCTCGAAAGGCAGCGATAACAGGATCAGTGGCACCGGGGGCACCACGCTGACCCAGACCATGAACCGGAACATGTCCGGCGGTGCCGCCTTCTTGGTCGCGACGTTGGACAGGCCCCAGAACAGCGCGGCGCCGAGCACGAGCACGAAAGCAAGCACCGGGCTGCTGGGAATGTAGTCGGCGGCGATGAGTGCGACTCCGAAGACCGCGATGCCCATGCCGGCCAGCTTCATCGGCGTCGGCTGTTCGTGCAGCAGCACGGCGGCGAATATCAGAGTGAACGGCGCCTGGCTCTGCAGCAGCAGTGAGGACAACCCGGCTGGCATCCCGGCGTGCATGCCAATGAACAGCATGCCGAATTTGCACACACCGAGCAGCACGCCGACGGCGATCACCCATTTCCATTCGGTCCGCGGGGAGCCGACGAAGAATACTGCGGGCAGTGCAGCAAGCAGGAACCGTAAGGCGGAAAACAGCAGCGGTGGAAACTGCCCCAGCCCGACGTCAATGACAACAAAATTGATTCCCCACACGGCCGCGACCAGGACTGCCATGACGACATGCAGTGGTTTCATCAGCTAGCTCCCCGGGTGGGCTTAATCGGGCGCAATCCAGTATCGGCGTGCCAGCTCGCCGGTGACTGTCACCCTCGGCTTGGTCGAACGTGCGGCACCGTTGAGGGATCGTCGTCCGCCACGATGGTCAGCATCTCGGGCTTGGCGACCGTGACGTAGTCCTCGGTGCGCAGCGCGATGGAGCGGTCCAACGCCGCGGCGTTGAAGAACATCTCCTCGTGGGACAGCATGATCGGATCGACCACCAACCTCAGCTCCGGATCGAAGCTGAACGGCACGATCGTGCCGCTGGCGCAGCCGGTCAAGCGTTCGGCGATCCCCGGCTGGACAAAGGAGCAGTACGTCCCTTCGACGAGGTGCCTCACCGCGTCCTGATCGAGGCGGCGGTCACCGAGCACCACGGCCAGCACGTAGCGACTGATCTTTTTGCCCTGTTTGACCCGCACCACGATGCACTTGGCCGCCTGACCGAGCTGGTTGCCGCGGAGCTCACTCACGAGGTCCGTGCGACCCTCGGGTTCGTGCCGGATGACCCGGTAGCGCGCGCCCGCTTCATCCAGTAGTGCGATCAGCTTGGCGTGCATGTCCTCACTCACCGAGATCCTCCATGATCAGCCCGCGTGTTCGTGGTCCAGCGTGTCAGTGTGGCCACCACCAGGGTATGACGCAGCGACCGGATGTTGTGTCAGGCCGGCCCGAAACCGTCCCCGCGCACATTCCCGGTGAGTCATGCTCAGCCCCACGCGATGGCGTTGTCGAGTTGCTGCTCGGCGAAGCCGAAGAAGAAACCGAGAGTCAGCCGGTCGGAACCACCTACCTCGGCGATCTCATGGAAGTATGTCGGATTGATCAGGTAGACATCCTCGGTCTGGGGCTTGAACTCGTGCGACGGCACGCTCTCGACCACACCGTACTCGTAGCCGAGACCGCCCAAGATCTTGAACTGCTCGTCGGCGGGCTGCCAAGGCTTGGCGTAGGTTTTCAGTTCCCCGCCCGTGGCGCATTCTTGTACACAGACCACACAGCTGAGTTGGTATAATAAATTGCTCACTACCAAGTTGGTTCCGGCCGCGTCGCGCATGATGTTGTCGTTGTGCAGCGGGTTGCGCACGCCGTCGGCGTGGATGCGCACCACGGAGTCGGCGTACCGGCGCCCGTCGGGCTCTTCGGCCACATAAAACCGGCGCATCGAGAACACCTCGGCCAGTCCGGCACGGACCTCGTCCGCCAGGGTGAAAGATATCTCCGAGGTCAGCGAGTTCGCCTCCTTCGCCTCGCGAAAGTACTCATCTACATTCGATAAGTACTTGGCCAGGTAAGGACCGATTGTGGTAAGGGTCCCGTTCACGTACTGGGTCGTGGACGCGCGGTCGAAGAGCCTGGCGAGGCGTTCGCGGTGCTGGCTGAACACTTCACTCGGCAGCAGGCCCTTCAGCGCGACGACAGAGATCTGTCCGTCGACGAGGCCGCGGAGCAGGTCCGTGCCAATCGGGTCGACGCCGACTCGTCGAACGACGCGGTTCCAGCGAGCGGTGGCAGTCATTGTGGTCCTTTCAGTTTCCCTGCAACATTGAGGGGGATGGTGAGGATCTGCTCTGGCTTCAGGGGATCCCACTCCACTGGCGCTGCCAGCGAGGGGATGATCTCGGAGGAGACGACAAGCAGGTTGGGGCGTACGAGGCGGTGCATCCTGTAGTACCGCGGGGAGTGATTGGGTTCGGAAGCCCAGTGGATGACGTAGGCGTATTCTCGGTTCACCGCCACCGAGTTGCCGGATGTCCCGCCCGGAGGGATCGCCCGCAGCCGCAATCGAGTTTCGTCCTCGTCGATCGTCATGCTGTCTCTCGGCACGATGTACTGGAAGTACTCAGCGGAGTCGAACTCCGAGCGCGGCAGTCCGAGCTGTTGGTACACCGTGGGCAGGAACCCGTTGTGCATGAAGTACCAGACGAATCCGTCCTCGATCCGCTCCAGCGGGTGGGTGAACTGCAAGCCGGCGTTGCGCCGTAAGGTGGCGTGCCTGGTGTGGATGGTCAGGAAGTTGCTGCGGACCGAGCGAACTGGCGACTCGTGCAAGCTATCGGCCATCGACCGCACGTCACGGTGAATCCTCAGGCCGCCCTCGGCGGCGGGATCCCGCCACACCGCCCCCCAGCCGTTGGGGTGGATCCTGGTAGGACCTTCGTGGTCCGCCGTGACCCCGGTGCTCATCGCCAACGCCGCGTCAACGACGTCGTCGGTCCGGAAATCACCGCGGGCGAGTATAAGACGGCACATTCCTGTTCACCTCCGCAGCTGGGCAGCCAGGCAGCCCTCGAGTTGGTCACGTACGTCGGCGGCGTCGGTGCCGGTGACGATGATGCGGCCGATCGCTCCGGCATGCCGGAGTAGATCTGCAGCCAACTCCTGCGCGGCCTCGTTCCCACCCGGCGCCGCTGACGAGAATCGCTGCACCTCGACGTCGACACCGACATTCCGTAGCGCGTCGGCCGCGGCGAGTTCCTGTTCGGTCATTGCCGTGATGTGCCCTGAGACGGACCCGGTTATTGCCGGTGACACAGCCGGCCAGGGTTCGCCCAGGTGTGTACAGAACGTGACCTCTGCCCAGTCGGTACCGGTAGTCCGGGATACCAGGCCGGCCACGGCGCCGCCGGAGAGCCGGAATCCCATCTCGACGAAAGCCGGGTCGTGGTCATCCCAGATCACGTCCATGTGGAAGGGGCCCTGACGATAACCGGTTGCGGCGATTGCGGCCTGCGCAAGCTGTATCAGTTCCGGTTGCGCGTGGGTTCCGTGCACGGCGATATGGCCCACCTCACGAAATCCATTCAGCGTCGCAGCACCCGCTACCGGCTCCTGGGCGATCACCTTTTCGCAGGTGGTGAGGATCACCACTTCCGAGTCTCGGACCACGCCCTGCAGCGAGAACTCCGTGCCGAACAGGAACTGCTCGACCAGAAGTCCAGCGAATTCGCCACCCCCATAGTTGCGCAGCCCGGCGATGTGGTCCAGCGCGACCGGAACGTCCTCGGGTGACCTGACCAAGAACACACCGAGTCCTCCGCCTCCGTCCGTGGGCTTGACCACCAGCGGGAATCCCAGCGAGACGAGAGCGTTCGCACTGACCGTCGTGGCCGACGGGAAGCTTGCGAAACGAGGCTGCCGCACTTCAGGGGCGAACACCGCGAGCGCGTTGCGCTGGCCCCACTTGTCCACCGGGACGAAGGACCTCCCCACGCCGGGCCACGGCGTCACGCGCAGCATCGCACAGACGGCGAACGCGCTGGCGGCATAGCGTTCGAACCCAGTGAGCAGCAAGGTCGGCGTCAGGCCGGCCTCATCGAGCGCGACGGCTACCTCGCTGGGATCGTGCGGGCGCGCCACGGCGAGGTCGATGTCGAAGCGGCGGCGGCCCAGTGCAGTACGTCTGCGCAGATACGCTGGTGTCTCTACCAGGACGGTCCGCATGTCTCGACGCCGTGCGCAGTGCAGATAGGGGTCGAGGCCGTCGCGGGTGGCACCGACTTGGACGAAGATGGGCCGCGCGGCCCCTGGCGAGTCCATCATTACCGTCCCGACAACATTTCTAGCACTATCGGCCCATTGGGTGCGTTCCGCGTGCGGATGACGTCCTTGTGGGGATCGCCGTCCAGGATTGCACCCAGTAGATCGTTCCCGTCCGCGGCAGCCGAGGGCGTTCGCAGTGGGCTGTCGTAGAGAACTCGCAATTGCTGCAGGTCCAGACCGCTGATCCGCTCCAACTCCGAGACGACCTCCGCAAGAGCCTCCGGTCTGTCCTCGGTGCCCAGCAGTGTACGGATCTCCTCGATCCGGTTGGCCAGCGCAGGCTGCTCCCTGGCGAGGTACGTCTCCAGCCCCGCTCCTTCTCCGGCGAACGGCGAGTACACCATGCAAATTAGATGCTGCTCGGTCAGGCCATAGGTGTCCTTTGCGTACTCGTCCATACGTTTGCGCATGCGGTCGAAGGCTGAGTTGTCCCCGTACCTCTCCTGCATGATGTCAATGAGAGTGTTCGGGAATTCTTTTCTGCGCATCAGCGACAATGCGAACGTCACGTATTCCGACAGTCCGTCCGAGTAGCTGCGTTGCTGCAGTCGCTCCGCCTTGAGTCCGCGCAGATGTGCCATCAGAGCTGGGTTGCCACAGTCGGACTCCGTGAAACTGAATGCAATATCGTCAAACTGGAAACCGAGGAACTCGGTGAGCAACTGCCAGTGACCGCCGGAGGAATAAACAGTGTCGTCGTAGATCGAGAAGAAGCGCAGCTCCTCGGGTACGTTGGTGACCACGCGACGCTCAGCTGTCGCCTCCGCATTGTCGGCGCCATGGATATCGGTGAAATAAGCCTGCGCGATCGTATCCGCCGCGGTGAGGAAACCGCGGAAGCCGGCCTTGCGAGTGCCGTTCGTGGCGACGCCGAAGCGCGTCGCCAACCGGTTGACCCACAGATAGTAGTCTCGTTGCTCGCGCTGTGAATCACCGGTGATGATCAGGTCGGCCCCACCGTCAATCGAGGCGGCCAGTCCGAACGAGTTGACCATGCTGAGGTTGCACGCGTTGCAGAACGTCGGGCGAGCGTCGGCGAACGTGCGGTGCCCGGTCATCAGGATATCGGTGCGGTTACGCCGTACGACGTGCTCACTCTGAGGGAGCGTTGCATCGAACCGGTGCACCTCGTGCCCGTCGATCAGTAACAACTGGCACTGTGGGTCGTCGAACAGGTCGAGCACCCGGTATGCGCGTTGAATGTTGTCCATCACCGCGGTCGGCATGCCGGCGTGGCGGTTGGTTACGACCCGCATGCTGAAGGTGGAGCCATAGACTTGAACCAATAACAACTGTACGGCGCGAGCGAAGGCCAAGGTGTAGGAGCTGTCTTTTCCCCCACCGTAGGCGACGAGGACAACGTTGTCTTCAAGCCGATCGCGGTTCGGAAGAGCATTGCGAATCTTCACTGCGCAGTGCACAACGCCATCGAGATCCTCTCTGGATAGAGCCTCGCGCAGTGAGGCAAAAACTGATCTTCTTCGCCCCGGAAGATCACTGGCTGAATAATTTTCAGTGGCTGATCGACTGGTCACATCTGGATCTCGTGATTCATCCCTCGCGGGCACGATCACCCCTGCTCCTTCATGATCAAAATTTCGTCCTATCCACGGCTTCGGCATCTCGATGTCCCCTCCCGCCCGCCGGCCCCAGAACGGCCGTCATAGGAAAGAGGGCGGTAACATCAGATAAATACGCCACTCTTAATACTCGATCGGGTGAACTTGTGCAGTGTCCTCTGCTACTGGCCTAAACCAGCGCTACGGGACACTGTCGGGTTGACGGGGTGGGGGTGCTCGGTTGCCTGGCGTAGGTGGGCCACGCTGGGTTCGTGTGGAACACGCAACAACCTGACAATGTCAACTGAAAGGTGGAGATCGTGACAACAGTGTTTATCACCGGCGCCAGCACCGGCTTCGGCGCCGCGATCGCCCGGCGCTTCGCGGCCGAGGGTGGCCGTGTCATCGCATCGGCGCGACGGGTGGAGCTGCTTGCGGAGCTTGCCGAAAAAATCGGCCCCAATGTCCTTCCGCTCGAACTTGACGTGCGGGACCGAGCGGCGGTCGAGCGGGCAATCGATGGCTTGCCTGCGGAGTTTGCCGAAATCGATATCATCGTCAACAATGCCGGTCTGGCAAAGGGTCTCGAACCGGCACACCAAGCCAATATTGATGACTGGGAACAAATGGTTGACACGAACTGCAAGGGCCTCATCTACTGCACGCGCGCGCTACTGCCGGGCATGGTCGCGCGTGGCTGCGGCCATGTGGTCAACCTGGGTTCAGTCGCCGGCACCTACCCCTATCCCGGCGGAAACGTCTACGGCGCGACAAAAGCTTTCGTGCACCAATTCAGCCTGAACCTGCGCAGCGACCTGCACCGCACCAGCATTCGCGTCACCTGCGTGGAACCGGGCATGGGCGGCGGGACCGAATTCTCCATTGTGCGCTTCGAGGGTGACCAAGCCAAGGCCGACGCTGTCTACACCGGCGTTCAGCCGCTCACGGCCGAGGACATCGCCGAGGCGGTGCACTGGGTCACCTCGCTACCGGCGCACGTCAACGTCAACACGATCGAGCTGATGCCGGTGGCCCAGAGCTTCGCCCCATTCCAGGTCCACCGCGAAAACTAATGCCGAGAGCTGAGGTCTCATTCTCCGACGACGAGCTCTACGGTGTGCTCGCCGGTGCGAGACACGCGCATCCCACCCTGCTGGGCGATCCGGGCCACCCCGTCGGCGTCGGACGCCTCCCGCGGCGCGGTGGCGAGGAGCCGAGCCAGCTGGCCCTTGTGCGATTTGTTGTGGTGGCTGACTGTGCGACGACGGCCGTGGCCGTCGTCGCACAGCACCTGCACGGTGACTGCGTCCGGCACCGGCCCCAGCGCGGTGTAGCCGCCCGACCGCAAGTCGACTACCAAGCCCACGACCCCAGCCAGCAGCGGGCCGAGCACCGGACGCCACATGGAGCGCATCGAACCCACACCAGGAAGGACCGAAGCGGCGGAAAGCCGATAAACCGGTATCCAATCCTCCGCACCGACCAGCCCGAACAGCGCGGACCCCACTGCCAGCCGGGCCCGTTGTGCCGGCCGCAGCGAGGTCGCATCCAGGGCTGCGTAGAGCACACCGGTGTAGCGGTGTAACGCTGGCAGCGTCGGTGCCGTCCACAGCGCGGCGTTGCGTTCCACCTCACCGCACTGGCGCTCGGATAAGCCCAGCACGGTCAGCCCCGTGGGCACATCCCCGGCCAGCACCACCAGCTCGTCGATCAGTTTCCGGCGGGTCGGGGCGAGCTCGGGATGTGCCAGGGCGTCGAGTCGCAGCGGGGGTCCGTCGCCCCCCGAGGCCTTGGTCTCCGACGGCGGTAGCAGCACCAGCACAGGCAGTGAGCTTACCGACGTGGCGCGGCGACGGCGGGCGCGGTGCTGTCGGTAACTGCCCGTCAGCTGGTCAGGCCGATGGCGGCGGCGAGTCGGCGGGCGTCAGCACGGGCAGCACCGCCGTGCTCGGCCAGTTCCAGCGTGGTAGCGCGGGCGAAAGTGTTGTATCGGATCGTTTCGCTGGCCTCACGCAAGGCGTTGCTAAGGAGGTGGACGACGGCGAGGTTGTCCTTGCGGAGGCGGTGCACGCGGGCGGCGTCGATGAGGTAGGCCGCGCGGCGGGTGCGGGAGGGTAACTCGGCCACCTCGTAACGCTCGACGCGGCGAGCAGCCTCACCAAGCCGGAACAGATCGGTGTCGATGGTCACGGCGTAGGCGTCGACGGCCGGCTGGCCGAACATGAGCCACGGGTGGGTGCCGCCGTACCGGTCGGCCGCGTCGTCGGCGAGGTCAAAGTGCCGCCAGGCTTGGCCGGCGCGGCCAGCTTTGGCATGGGTCAACGCCAGGCCGAGCTGTAGTTGGCCCCACCGGGCCAACTGCTCACCGCTGGAAGCGGGGTCGAGCAGGCCACCTGCTGCGGCGAGGACGTCCTCGGCGGCATCGAGTTGCGCGGAACAGCGGTAGACGTGGGCGTAGTACCAGGCGGCAGCAGCGAACGCGGCGGGGTCATCGGCGTCGGTGGCGGCGGTCATGGCGCGGTCGGCGGCCAACCACACGAGGTGTTCGGCGGGTTGGAAGGCGAAGAACAGTTGGGCCAGGTGGTAGACCCGGGCCTGCTCGGCCAGCGCGACCCGACGGGGGTCGCCA
>JBOHFG010000128.1:0-12391 GCA_050699575.1 Pseudonocardiaceae bacterium | reverse complement strand
GCAGGTCAGCATGCGTGTCGCTCCACCCGCCAACCCGCCACCACGGCCAGCCCAAAGCCGCAGGTCCTGGTCACACGGCAATCACACAAACCGCCGAATGATGCATCAGATGCAATTCCGCCCACTTTGAGCATGGTCGCCGCCGTGTGACGTGCGTCGTGCAGCCTGGCGTCACGTACCCCGGCTGCCTTGAGGAGCGCCTTCCACTCGTCATGATCGGCCCGCGGATCGATCGGGCGGCCGTTAGACTGCGTGAAGACCCAACCACCTTCCTGCCACAGCTCTGCAGCGCGCTCACGTTCTTTGGCTTGGGTATCCCTGTGCTCGCGCAGCGCCCGGACCAGCGGACCGGGGATGCCCACTGTTCGCTTTCCGGCGCGCGATTTTACGTCTACCTCGACTAGCCCGCCGCCGTGTCGCAGAGGGCAGCTACTTGCGTGCCGAGTGCAGTTCGGCGGGCACTGCGCCGGGCAGGGCTTTTTGTGGCGCTGGCAGTCCTTCGGGCACGGTTCGGTCTTGTGCAGCCGGGCACTGCAGGCGTGCGGGTCAGAGCAGCCGTGCTCCCACTTGTGCCGCTGGAGCTGTTTCGGTGTACGCAGCAGTCCGCCATCAAGATTCAGCGCGAAGGGCACCCGTTTCTGGCTGCGCGAGGTGTGCTGCCCAGGCACCCGCCCCGAGTTCGACCGGGCGCGCAAGGTGTGGCTCGTGGCTCGGCCGCACTTCCAACGGATCGTGGAGGCTTTGGCGCTCCGCTACGGCGCGGTCGATGTGTACGTGGACCACACGGTGCGCAGTGCCTGCGGGAAGCTGTGTCGTGAAGCCGAGGGGGACGACTGCACCTGCTCGTGTCTCGGTGACAACCACGGCGCCCACTCATGGCGCCGGGAGTGGCACCAGGTTGACGAGCGCTGGCTAGTCCGTGACGAGAAGATGCGCCGGCACTACCGGGTCACCGCGGAGCAGGTGGGCGCGGCACCTGTAATTCCCTCGCCCCGTGTGCCATCCTCGGAGTCGTGCCCCGCCTGGTACTGACCGGCGGGGCGTTGTGCTTTTGTCCTCGGCGGTGAGCGCCCGCAGGTGCTCGCTCAGCTCTCGCACCGCGTGCTCGGCGTACCTTGTGCAATGGAGCTAGTTCTATACCGCCGCAAAAGAACCGGCCATGCCGAAAGCCAGCGACCTCACGCCTGTCCGTTTTCCCCTGCCCGATACGCAGACGCCACGGCTGAGCTCGGCCCACAGGCTGATTTGTCACGCGGCCATCGAGACGCCGGAACTAGCTCACAGCTAATCCCCTCAGCCATTTGTTCACGTGCCTCCGGTGGCGCCGCCAGCGAAACAACCGCGAGCGTCTTAGGCTGTGTGTCAGCTGTCCTCCGTGCGCCGCTTCGGTGGATCAGCCCAGCTCTGGTACTGCCTGCTCCGGCGTCTGCCTGTGCGGGCAGTACGGTTGGCAGCGGAACACCTTGGAGGGTCTCACTGTGGGCGGGGTGCAGGGGATGGCCGAGATCGGCGAGCGCATTCGCGAGCTGCGCCGGGGCACTTTCACGCAGAACGACCTGGCGGCAGCGGCGGATGTCAGCGTTGATGTGATCCGCAAGCTGGAGCAGGGGCGCCGGCACACCGCGTCGATTGCCATGTTGGCGCGCCTCGCCCGCGCCTTGGGTGAGGACCTTGCGGAACTGCTTGCCCCGCCCCGCCCCGCGTGCGCCACTAGCGAGAATCAGGGTCGAATGTCCGCCATTCGCGACGTGCTGACTGGCGTGGATGATCTGCTGGGCGAGTTGGACGATGCTGACTTGCCCGACTTGATTGAGTTGGGCCGGGCGGTCACGTACGCGTGGGGGAACTTCTACGCGGGCCGGTACGGGTCACTGGTGGCGTTGCTGCCTCGCCTGCTGGCCGACGCTCAGGCCGCCACTCACGCGGCCACAGCGTCCGACTCCGCACGCGTGGCCGACCTCGCAGCTCAGGTTCACCAGATCACCGCAGAAATCCTGGTGGGGCTCGACGCGGCCGATCTTGGTCACGTCGCGGCCCGCGAAGCCTTGCGCCTGGCCGCCTCTTCGGTGGACCCGCTGCGAGCGGCTTCTGGGGGCTACATCTTTGGTCATGTTTTGATGCGTCAAGGGCGGTTTATCGACGCTGAGCGGGTTTCGGTGGCGACCGCTGAGCAGGTGCAGCCCACTGGGCAGGTCAGCGCCGCGCAGTTAACGGTGTACGGCGGGTTGCTACTGTGCGGCGCCACCGCTGCGGCCCGGCAGGGGCGTGCCCGTGCGGCCACTGATCTGCTGACCGAGGCGACCACGGCCGCGCAGCGCACCGGTATGGATCGGGTTGACTGTGACGTGGTCTTTGGCCCTTCGAACGTGATCATGCAGTCTGCGGACTGCCTCGTGGTCGCCGAGGACTACGTGAGGGCGGCGGATGTAGCCCGGCAGATGCCGCGAGAATCGGCGCTGCCCTTGATGTCTCGGTCCCGGCACCTGGCGGACGTCGCACATGCCCAGCTCCGCCTGGGTCGTGCGCAGGCAGCGGAGTCGACGTTGCTCACCATGGAACGGGCTGCCCCGGAGTGGACCGCGCACCACCGGCTGCTCGTCGGTGAGTTGATGACTCGGGGCCGTCCGTCGGCGAGGTTGCGTGAGCTGGCGCTCCGGTTGAATGTCGCGCGCCCCCGACCGTAGTAGCCGCGGCTAGCATCAGAGCGAGCTCTGTGAGTAGGGCGGTGTGACCTACCGTCGGAGGTCGTTGTGCCCGAGAGTGATCTCGTGAATTTTGATCATTTCTCGGAGCCGAGGTCTGGCAGCACGCCCGCCGAGGTGTACCGGGCCGTGTTCCCGGGCCGCACCCCCGAGGGCCAGCTCAACACGGTGATCGTCACTCGGCAGGGTTCGGGCACCGCCGGCCGGGTCTGGCTAACCTTCTGGGGGGCGATCCGGACCACCGTCGCGATGACCGACGGGGAAGCCGGAGAGCTGATCGAGTTGCTCGACAAGGCGACCAGGCGCAAGGTCGGTGACGAGATTGTCCAGGTGGGAGACCTCGCGCCCGGCAACAAGTTTTCGCTGGAGTTTCGCCTCGGTTTCGACGGGACCCGGTATCCGTTGCAGCTCATCCTGAACGTGGGAGCCGCGGGTGGGACTGCCCGCCAGTTGGTGGTGGATGTTCCGGAGCGCGGCCGCCCGTCGGTCACCGAGCGCCGGTGCCCCGACCGTAGATCGCCGACCAGCGGCGAGGGATCTTGCCCAGTGAAAAGCGAGGGCGGCAGTGTGGACGGCCGCACGGTGGCCGAGATCATCGACAGGAACACGCAGGCGTTGCCGACGTCGGTTGGCCGGCCGAGGCGCCCCAGCGGCGCCGCCTGCCGGAATCGGGCGACACCGTCGGGCCAGTCGCGGTCCAGACATTCGCGCCAGATCAGACCGGGGGAGACGCCGTTGACCCGAATGCCGTACCGACCGTACTCCAACGCCGCAGTGCGGGTGAAGTGGATCACTGCCGCCTTCGATGCGCAGTAATGCGCGACGGCCGCCGCGCCAGCCGCTGCGAACGCGCGGGCGATACCGCCGCCGAGGCCGTCGCCCGCGCCGGTCACCACGGCCACAGTCCCGTTGAGGTCCATCATTCGGTGCGGGCGAACCGGGCCACCGCAGCAACCAGGAGCCCGACGCTGGCGACGCTCACTAGAACGACCTGCAAGCTGACCGGTACCTGCCAGCCATTCCAGAGAATGCCCGGGTCGAGGGTCGCTCGCGTAGCTGGGTCGACCTGCAGCTGGTCGAAGACCACCGCGCGCATCGGTTCGACGGCGTAGGTCATCGGGTTGAGGTGGGTGAGCACGGTAAGCCAGGTGGGCAGGCCGGACAGCGGGAACAGCGCGCCGGACATGAACATCAGCGGTGTGATGATCAGCTGGACCATCGGCATCGCGGACTGCACTTGGGTGATCCGGGCGGCGAGCACCATCCCCAGTGCGGTGATCATGAAAGCCATCAGGAACAGCAGCCCGGCCAGGCTCAGCATCATCACCGGTGCGTAGGGCACTCCGACGAGCCCGGCCAGGGCCAGCAGAACGAGGCTCTGCAGAGTAGCCACGGTCGCCCCGCCGACGCATTTGCCGGTCAGGATGGCCGTGGTGCTCACCGGCGCCACGAGCATCTCACGCAGGAAGCCGAACTCCCGATCCCAGACCATGGAGATCCCGGAGAACGCGGCACTGAACAAGACGGAGGTCGCCAGCACCCCGGGGAACAAAAAGGTCGTGAAGCCGACCGAGCCGTTGCCGGCTCTGATGATCGAGGAGAGCCCCGCCCCGAGGACGAACAGGAACAGCACGGGCTGCACCAGAGAGGTCACCATGCGCCCCCGGTCCTTGGTGAAGCGGATCATCTCGCGCTGCCAGACCACGAACGCCGCCCTCGCCTGATGGCGCAACCCGGCCGCAGGCACCCGTACCGATGCCACGGTGATGTCGGCCATGCCGCTCACCGCCCTCGTGCCATTGCGGCAAAGGGGCTGATTAGGCTGCCAGAGGACTCCGCGTCGCGGATCGTGGTGCCGGTGTGCGCCAGGAACACGTCATCCAGGGTGGGGCGGTTGACGGTCACCGACCGGATGGGCAGGCCGAGCTCGGCGAACAGCCGGGGCACGAACGACGCACCGTTGCTCACCGCAAAGCTGACCGCCCCCTCGTGCACTGCAGCCTCGAGGTCGAAACGCTCGCGCAGCGCCTGGATCGCGGCGTGGTCGTCCTCGGTGGTGATCTGCACCCGGTCCTTGCCCACGGCTGCCTTGAGCCGCTCGGGTGTGTCGAGTGCCACGATCAGGCCCTCGTTCATGATCGCGATCCGGTCGCAGTGCTCGGCTTCGTCCATGTAGTGGGTGGTCACGAACACGGTGATCTCCTCGTTGCGGTGCAGGGCGCGGAGGTACTCCCAGATCGACGCCCGGGTCTGCGGGTCCAGGCCGATCGTCGGCTCGTCGAGGAACAGCACCTTCGGTGAGTGCAGCAGGCCGCGAGCGATCTCCAACCGGCGTCGCATGCCCCCGGAGTAGGTCTGGACCGCATCGTTGCGCCGCTCCCAGAGGCCGACCATCCGGAGCATCTCCTCGCGCCGCGCTGCGGCACCGGAGCGCTCGACGCCGTAGAGCTCGCCGTGGAAGCGCAGGTTCTGCTCGCCGGTCAGGTAAGTGTCCAGCGTCGGCTCCTGGAACACCAGCCCGATGTGCCGTCGAACCGCATCCCGCTGGGTGCCCACGTCGTACCCCGCCACCCGGGCGGTACCGCTGGTTGCCAGCACGAGAGTACAGAGGATCTTGATCGTGGTCGACTTGCCTGCGCCGTTGGGGCCCAGGAAACCGAAGGTCTCGCCGTGCGCGACATCAAGATCGATCCCGCGCACGGCCTCGACCGCTGAGTAGCGTTTGATCAACCCTCGTACGTGGACCGCAGGTGCTGCTTCGCTGTTCACCGCCGAAAAGTACGCCTCACCCATCCGTGAACCTCCCCTTTTTCCCACAACGTTGGAGAAACGATGCTTGAACAACGCGGTCAAGCTCTGGTGAGGGCTCGAATCCGGGGCGCCACGGTGGTGCCCACCAGGGTCGATCCGCTTCCTTCGGCCCGGGTGCGCACGGGTTTCGCGGTCAAGCCGGCTGCGACGGCACCGGGTTCGGGGACGCGGAACCGGCACTCACGCTGACGCGCTCGGCGTGGCGGCTTGTCCGCTGGTCGAGCCGTCCGGCCGACACGCTGCGTCGAGAGACCCGCTCGACTCCGGTGACCTTGGTGGTCGCCGTGGGTGCACCCCGCTCGGCGGCCCGGGTCTGGACCATCCAGACGATGGCGGGAACCGACTCCAGCACCAGGAATGCGGCCAGTAGGACGAGATAGGGCATCCCGTGCGCGAGACCCAGCACACCGAGGAAGGCACCTCCGGCTCCGCGCAGGACGTGGCCGGTGGCCCAGACCAGACCGGGGTTGGACCGGGTCATCCAGCGGCCGGCGAGGAAGTACAGACCGATGCCGACCAACCCGGACATGGTCAGCATCGTCGAGAGCTGTGTCTCGATCATGGTCATGCTGCCGAGCAGCTGGGCCACCACCGGAACGCCGAACAGCGACAACAGCAGCGTTCGCCACGACACGACGGTGCGCGACGGCTCGCTCGCCGCGGTGAGATCCACCTCCGGTTGCCGAATACGGTGAGCCGCGCGGCGACTGGACCCCCACACCAGCAAGCTGAGCACGCCCATGACGAGCCCACCGACCCAGAACTGAGCATCGAACGCTAGCCCGTTCGCCGCCATCGTACCGAGCAGCAGCCCGCCCAGGATCTTGCCCAAGTCCAGGTTGAGCTGCAGCCAGGTCAACTGCCGGGCCTGGATGTCCGCGGGCAGATCGCTGCCCAGGATGAATATGGGAGATGCGACTGCTACCGCCGCCGCGCCGATGCCCATCACGGCGAGGGCAAGCACGATCGACAATGAGTTATCGTGGGAGAGCGACAGTATCAGTAACCCGGCGGCCATTCCCAGCATGCCCAGCCCCTGCACCAGCCGGTGTGCTTGTCGGCGCCCGGCGAGCCGGCCGATCGACGGTCCCAACAGTGCAAAAAGCCCTGCAACGGACATTGCTACCCAGATATCGGTGGCTGTTCCTCCTACTGAGAGCACGTAAGACGGCAACAGCACAGGCAGAAAGCAGTTGAACGCCAGACCCAGAGCGAGGTTGGACGTCATCCACCATTCGAGCGGCCGGGCATCACCATCAGCGGTGGCAACATGCATAGCGTGAGACATTACCTGAAGAACACCTCGAAAGGATGAGAGTGCGCCCCCCGTCATTGTTGCCCACATTACGTCAGCCCACCGACGTTGAGGCAGTGCGATTTGGACAGCGTTCAGTAACCCACCGGGAGCTGCGTGTGGTGACCGCGGCACTCGCGCGCCGGATCTCCGATGCTCGGCGAGTGGCGATCTGGGCGCAACCGGAGCTGGAGACCTGCGTGGCGGTGGTGGCAGCGCTCGCGGCCGGGGTGCCTGCGGTACCCGTCAACTCCAAGCTGGGCACCCGCGAGCTGGCGCACGTCATCTCCGACGCGACTCCCGATCTGGTGCTCACCGCCCCGGGAGCCAGGTTGCCCGAGGCGATGCGTGGACTACCGCAGCTCGATGTCGACCTATCGATCCAGGGCGGGGCGATGCCGCCAGAGCCAGATCCCGAGTCGCCGGCACTGATCGTCTACACCTCGGGCACCACGGGAGCGCCGAAGGGCGTGGTGTTGCCCCGGCGCGCGCTGGCCACCGACATCGATGCGCTGGCCGCCGCGTGGGGATGGACCGCCCAAGACGTCCTGGTGCACGCGCTGCCGCTGTTCCACGTGCATGGCCTGGTGCTCGGCGTGCTCGGGCCGCTGCGCCTGGGGGGCACGCTGCACCATCTGGGCTCGTTCTCGGTTGACGGGGTGGCCCGGGAGTTGGGAGGTGCTGCGACGATGCTGTTCGGGGTGCCGACGATGTACCACCGGTTGGCCGCGGCCGCCGAGCAGGACCCGCAGGTCGCCGCGGCGCTGGGCCAGGCCCGGTTGCTCGTCTCGGGCTCGGCCGCGCTGTCCGTCGCCGACCACCAGCGAGTCGCGGCGGCCACCGGCCAGCACGTGGTGCAGCGGTACGGGATGACCGAGTCGCTGATCACCTGTGCGGTGCGGGCCGGTGGGCCGCGCAGGCCGGGCACCGTCGGGCCGCCGCTGGACGCGGTGGCGCTGCGTCTGGTGGACGACCACGGCGGGATCCTCGAGGAATCAGACGACGAGACCGTCGGCGAGATCGAAGTCGCCGGCCCGACGCTGTTCCTGGGCTACCTCAACCGGCCCGATGCCACTGCCGCGGTGCTGCACGACGGCTGGTTCCGGACCGGCGACCTCGCCACCCGTGGCCCGGACGGTGCCCTGCGGATACTCGGGCGCCGCAGCACGGACCTGATCTCCAGCGGGGGATACAAGATCGGCGCAGGGGAGATCGAGCACGCCCTGCTGGAGCACCCGGGGGTCGTGGAGGTGGCGGTCACCGGGGAGCCGGATCCCGACCTCGGCGAGCGGGTGGTGGCCTGGGTCGTCGCGGCCGTCGACCCACCGCCCTCCGCGGAGGAGCTCGCGGAGCATGTGGCGGCGCTGCTCGCGCCGCACAAGCGGCCCCGGGTGGTGCACTACCTCCCCGCGCTACCCCGCAACGAGATGGGCAAAGTCCGCAAGACCGAACTCCGGCGGTGAGCGGGCGCCTCAGTAGGGTGTCCGCCTCGGTCCGGACATTCTGGAGGTTGCGGAGTGGGCGCAGCGCGGGCGATCGGATTGCTGCTCGGGGTCGCTGCCGACGCGGCCTTCGGTGATCCGCGCCGCCATCACCCGGTGGCCGGTTTCGGGCGGCTCGCGGCGGCTGCTGAACGCGCCTGCTATGCCGAACACCGGCTGGCCGGGGTGCTCTACACCGGCGCCCTGGTCGGTACCGCGGCGGCGGCCGGTGGCCTGCTGGAACGTGCCGGGCGTGGGCGGGCGGCCGTGCAGGTGGCAGGCACCGCGCTGGCCACCTGGGCTGTGCTGGGTGGTGCGTCGCTGGCCGAGGAGGGCGCGGCGATGGCCCGGGCACTGGACGCGGGGGATCTCGGCACCGCCCGGGCCCGGCTGCCGCACCTGTGTGGGCGTGCCCCGGGCAATCTCGACCTGGCCGACCTGGCCAGGGCAAGTGTGGAGTCGATCGCCGAGAACACCTCTGACGCCGTCGTCGCCCCGCTGGTCTGGGGCGCGGTGGCCGGGGTTCCCGGGCTGCTGGCATACCGCGCGGTCAACACCCTGGATGCGATGGTCGGGTACTGCTCGCCGCGGTACCGGAAGTTCGGCTGGGCCGCGGCGCGCCTGGACGACCTGGCCAACCTGCTGCCCTCCCGCGTCGCCGCCGGGCTGGCCACGTTGTGCGCGCCGCTGGTGGGCGGTTCGGCCCGGGGGGCGTGGCAAGTCTGGCGGCGCGACGCGGCCGCGCATCCCAGCCCCAACGCCGGGCAGGTCGAGGCGGCGTTCGCGGGTGCGCTGGAGGTCCGGCTGGGTGGGCGCACGGTCTACCCGCACGGCATCGAGCAGCGTCCGGTGCTGGGCCACGGCCGCGCGCCCGATGCCGGTGACCTCACCCGGGGAGTCGAGCTGTCCCGGGTCACCGGCCTGGTGGCCGCGGTGCTGTGCGCGGTGCTGGCCACGGTGACTCAGCGGCGGCCGTACCGCCCGGCGAGCGGGGTCACCGGCGGATCGTGCGGGTCAGCTGCGCCGTCCGGTTCCTCGCGGCGCCCTTCGGTGGCTTCCTGCCAGGCGAAATAGGCCAGCCCCAGCGGGGCCATGATGCCGAAGGCGAGCCACTGCAGGGCGTAGGCGAAGGACGGCCCGGAGTCCAGCTGCGGCAGCGGCAACGCGGACAGCACCCCGGGGGAGCCCTCCGCCAGCTGGAGGTAACCCGGCTCCAGCCGGACCTCAGTGGCCGCACTCACCGTGCGGGTGCTCACCGCGTACACCTGCCGGTGGCCGTCTTGCTGCACGACCGCACCGCCCTGCGGGTCCTGCTCGTCGGCTCGCAGCCGGCCGGTCACCGTCACCTCGCCACCGGGCACCGGGGGGTATCCGGGTACCCGCACGCCCGCGACCGGGCGTACTGCGCCGCGATCCACCAGGATGCGTGATCCATCAGCCAGCTGGAGCGCACCCAGCACCTCATAGGCCGGCTCACCCTGCACGGTCCGCAGCCGGACGACCAGCTCAGCGCCGGGCAGGTAATGCCCGCTGGCCTGGACTTGCCGCCACTCGGTGGCCCGGGTGGGCGCGGCGTGGACGGCGAGCACGTCCCGCAACGGCTGCGGCGGGGTGGTGAACGAGCGCTCAATGCCGGCGTTGCGCTCGGCGCGCTGCTCCGCCCGGCGGAACTGCCACGGTGCGAGCAACAGGAACGCCGCGACGGCGAAGCAGGTCACCATCGCCATCAGCGCCAGCCAGCCGGGGCGCAGCAGGAACTGCCACCGCATGCCACCACGGTAACCGGTGCTCACCCCAGCGCCGCCCGCGCGGCCGCGGCTGCGCTCACGCCGTAGCCGCCACCGAACAGGACCGCGTGCACCAGCAGCGGGAACAGCTGGTGCAGGGGGACGCGTTGCCGCCAGCCGGGCGCCAGCGGGGCCACCTCGGTGTAGCCGACGAGCAACCGCGCCAGATGTGGGTAACCGAACAGCGCGAGCATCGCCAGATCGGTCTCCCGGTGCCCGCCGTGGGCGGCCGGGTCGAGCAGCCACGTCTGCCCGTCGGCGCCGGAGTGCACGTTGCCCGACCACAGGTCGCCATGCAGCCTGGCCGGTGGCTCGGCAGGTCCAGCCAGCTCAGTGACCCGCTCGCAGGCCCAGTGCACGGCACGGGCCCCGACGGCGTCCACCGCGCCGCGGTCCACCGCGGTGCGCAAATAGCACAGCACCCGATGCTCGGCGTACCACTGTGGCCACTGCGGCCCGGTGATGTTGGCCATCGGGGCGGCACCGATCCACGCCTGGTGCGGGCCCCCTGGGGGTGCGGCGCCGAAGGCCGGGGCTCCTGCGGCGTGCAGCACCGCGAGCTGACAGCCGAGCCGCTCGGCAGCGGCGCCGTCTACCCGCCCGGCCGGGATGTGCTCGGTGACCAGCCAGCGCTCGTCATGTCCGTGCACCTGCGGCACAGGCGGGCCACCGGCTACCCCCAGCCAGCGCAGTCCAGCTGCCTCGGCCAGCGCCTGCCCGGGTGCTCCCCGCTTGGCCACCACGGTGCGCCCGTCGCCCAACTCGACCAGCCAGATACTGCCGCGGGACATTGCGGCCCGCACCGGCTGGCCAGTGATGGTGGCGACGGACCCGGCGGCGGTGCTCATAGTTGCTCGCGCACCCACGCCAGCAACCCGGGGATGGTCGCGCGCACCATGTTGAGCACGTCGTCGAAACCGTGTTCCCCACCGTAGTACGGGTCGGGCACGTCAAGATCCCGCCCGGCGGTCTGGTCAAAGGATCGCAGCAGCCGCACCCGCTCCGGGTCGCGGACCAGCCGGCGCAGCGCCGCGAGATGCCCGTAATCCAGCGCCACCAGCAGGTCAGCGGACAGATGCTCCGCACCGACCTGCGCGGCGACATGCTTGCACGTGTAACCAGCCCGGCGCAGGGCCTGGGCGGTTCGCGAGTCAGCGGGCTCGCCGACGTGCCAGGCACCGGTTCCAGCACTGCTCACCCGGACCCGGTGGGCCAGGCCCTCCCGGCGCAGCGCGTCCACGAAAACGGTCTCGGCCATCGGGGAGCGGCAGATGTTCCCGGTGCACACGAAGCACACGTGATACTGCCTTGGCCAACCTGAGCTTCCCACGTCGTCCAGTGTGGCTGACCTCACCGCGGGCGGCGGTCGGTGGTGCTGGCGGGCACGGGTGTTCCGCAGGCCGGGTCGTCACCAAGCCTGGCGCGTCCGCAATGAAAGACCTCGGTGGGCCGGGCCTGCACGTCGGGGATCTTCTCCACGCGCAGCAGGGAGATCCGTTTCTCGGTCGGTTCGCCCGAGTCCCCGTCAAATTTGATTATTCCTGACACGCCCTCGAAAGGGCGTTCGCGAACTTGCTCGGTTATCTTCGTGTGCACTGTGACCGGAAGGATCGAACGCGGATCCCACTCACGCGGAGCGTCACCACGAAGGTCTTGGCCCAGGCTTTCGGCGGCGCGGATTATGATCATTGCCGCATCGTAGGCTAGCGAGACCCGGTCGCCGACCGGTTCGTTTCCTGGTCCGCATCGCGGCGCCTGGAGCGGTCCTGGCTGCTGAATCAGCCGGAAGAATCTATCGCGTACCGAATCGGTGGCCCGGGCGGCCTCAAGAGACGTACAGGAGCCCGGCGCCGACTTTGACACATAAGTCACCGGGATGGTGCCAGGCGCGCTCCTGCGCAGGGTCGGGTTGTCCATATAGCGAAGTACCGAGTCATCCGCTATCACCTGCGAAGGCGGGTTGGGACCACACCTGACATCGAGCGATTTCAAGAAGCCCGGAAACTCGGTCCACCGGCCAGCAAAGATCAGCACCCCTGGGTAACCGCACGCATCGCGGCTCATCTGGCCGTCGAATTTCCCTCTGTTGTCGACCTTGATTCCGAAGTCTCGCGGAAGGCCCTCCACCAGATCATTGACGAGCGTTTTGACGTAGAGGTCCCGATCGAAATCTGATTTTGCGCCCACTGTCCAGTAGAGCAGGGCGTCGCGTACCCCCAGCACCTGTTTGGAGTATGCCCCGATCATCCTCGCTTGTTCCCTGTTTGGCGCGGAAAGCTGAAGGTAAAGTCGTGAGTTTTTACCGAAGTAATCTCC
>JBOHFG010000127.1:0-1050 GCA_050699575.1 Pseudonocardiaceae bacterium | reverse complement strand
GGCCACCATTTCGCTCAACCTCACGTGACACCACGGTATGGTCTCGCTTCAGCAATCGCCGATCTCCCGAAAAGAACTGCCGATGGCAAGCTGCCGAGAGATGACTTCTCGTTCCTCGGCAACGATTTCCGCACCCTGCACTGACGATGACTCCTTCTGTTTGTTAACCGGGCGAGCCATAGGGTATCATTCCCGGTGGTGCGTTCACCCTATGACACCAAGGTCATTCATGCTGCCGTTGGCTATTACATTGATACGTTGTTCGTCAACTGGCGTGTCACTGACTCGATAGAGCGGTATCAGTAGCCCGTTGCTATGGAAGGTCTGGAGATCATCGAGATCGAGGTCGTAGCCACGATCTTTGGCCACTGCGAGGAACTTGTCGGTTGAAAGCAAGTCATCCTGAGTGAATGTGAACGGCATGGAGATGAGGGCGAGCGCGCCGGGGACGGCGGATGCACTGCGGAGTTGGCGCTTGGCGTCTTCCGGCGGGTCGTCCATTGCTCTATTTTAGCAGTGGTGAGCGGAAGGGATTTGTGGCGCATCCCAGCGCGATGAAAGGTGTCCTACCGCCACACGACCAACCACTCCCACAAACCCCCCGAATCCCATGACGAACGCCTCATCCGTGGATGCGGACCCCTTCCCCCTGGCACGATACCACCCGCTGGAGCTTCCTCACGAGTCCTACTGACCGAGCTAGCTCGTGACCAACCTGTCCATGCTCCTAGAGAGCTTCCAAACCGCCCCGCCATCACACCCCACCTCCCTCCACCCGGTAAAAAATCTTTCCTCGATTCACCGGCACGCCAAGCCTTGTATAAAACCCGTCCGCCAGCACGTTGCCCGCGTCAGCCGTCCACTCGACACGACTACACATATGGTCAGCCGCCACCCGGTACAGCTCCTGCATGAGCAACGTACCAATGCCCTGACGCCGGAAGGCTTCGGTAACGTACAGCTCCTTGAGGTACAGCGAGCGTGTCACGCCCGCAGCTGGCCAGAGGAACGAGTACGCGGCCATCCCGATCAACTGCTCTCCGTCCCAGG
>JBOHFG010000126.1:0-1310 GCA_050699575.1 Pseudonocardiaceae bacterium | reverse complement strand
TCAGCAGCGCCACCCCGGTGCCGACGTCGGCGGCCAGCTCGGCGACCTCGGTGAACAGCTCCACCAGGTCGATCTCGATGTCTCCTGAGTCGGCCCGGCCCGCGACGGCCGGCGCGTCGATGCCCGGCTGCCAGCGATCCCGCAACTTGGCGTCCTTGGGCGTGGCGCGCAGCGCGAAGGCCTTGAGCACGCCGAGCACCTCCTCGACCCGATCCGGGGCGCGGTGGCGCAACGCCAGATCGCGCACCGCCCGGTGCAGTGCGGCCGACAGCGGGCGGCGCAGCCCACCATCTGGCCGGGCCTCGACCTTGCCGGCCCCCCACCCGCGGCGCATCGCCATCGACCGCAGCTCGCCGAGCAGCACCGTCTTGCCCACTCCGCGCAGCCCGGTCAGCACCAGGGAACGTTCTGGGCGGCCGCGGGCCACCCGCTCCAGCACCACCTCGAAGGCGGCCAGCTCCCGGTCCCGCCCAGCCAGCTCGGGCGGTCGCTGACCAGCGCCGGGGGCGAACGGGTTGCGCACCGGATCCATGTCTCGCACAGTATCCGCCTCTCTAGCGCGAACCCCAGATTCCCTAATACACCCCAATCGGCGTGTCGTGCAGCCCTCCCCACCCGCCCCGCTCATCCCGACATGGAGACATATCGGGGTTACTAGCCCTCTCGGCACCCCGATATGTCTCCCATGTCGGGGAAGGCGGGCGGGGGAGTGCTACGGTTAGTGGTCGAGGTGGCCGGTGGCGATGCCGTGCAGGAAGGCTGACCAGCGGACTGCCGGGACGGCGAGGACTGGGCCGTCGGGGTTCTTGGAGTCGCGGACGCCGATGGCCGGGTTGCCGAGGGTTACCTCAACGTAGTTGGCCTCGTCGGAGCTGTGGCTGCTGGTGCGCCAGCCCAGTGCCGCGACCTCCACGCAGTTGCTCCAGCTGGTGCTGTAGCTGCTCTTGCGCCACGCCGGGTGACGCAGGTCTCCGGTCATGGTGATAGTCCTCACTACCGTCAGGCTAGCTCCCGGGCGATCTCGACCAGGAAGGCCAGTGTGTCCTCGGGGCTGAGCGCGATTCGTTGCAGATCCTGCAACGCGAGCATAGACCCGGCGACGTCCTCGTCCTCCTCCAGACAGGCGCTGCCTCGGCGGTTCTCCAGGTGCACGATGGTCGGGTCGCCGTCGAACTCCAAGATGGCAAATGGCCCCTCCAGGCCAGGATGCGCACCCGCCGAGGAGGGCACCACCTGGATGGTGACATTGGGCCGGGTGGTGGCGTCCTCAAGGTGCCGGACCTGGCGGCGCATCAGCCCGGGGTCACCGA
>JBOHFG010000125.1:0-4981 GCA_050699575.1 Pseudonocardiaceae bacterium | reverse complement strand
ACGGCAACCCCACTTCAGCGGTCGCGGTACTCGGCCTGACCAGCCGTCCCGCCACCCGAGCCGACCCCACCCAGATCGCGGCCGCGCTGCGCGGGCAGTGGAGCATCGAAAACGGGCTGCACTACGTCCGTTCTCCGGGGGGTCATGGCCTGTTGTGTGATGTCACCCCAGCTGGGTGATCTTGCCTGTGGTGCGGCGGTTCTCCGTGGGTGTGGTGTTCGTGGCTGGTAGTCGTTGCCGACCACCGACTGAGAGCGAGAAGAACATGCGGGCATTCCCGGTGAGGTTGCCGTCTGGGCAGCGGTACTGGACGGTGTTGGATGAGGATCTGCGGGTCGTGGTGGTCGCCGATGATTTCCTGCGGCACCAGCGGTTCGGTCGTGATGGCGCGGAGTCCACGACGAAGGCGTACGCGCACGCGATCGCGTTGTTCTTGCGCTGGTGCGCCCGGACGGGCCGCGACTGGCAGGCCGGTGTGGAGCGGTTTGGCCTGTTCATGACGTGGCTGGCCCACGCTGGGCCGCAGGCCTCGGGCGCCGAGGCCGCTGGTACCGGTTCGGCGGTGGTGTTGGCCGGACCGGGCGCGGTGGCGGCGCGGTCACCGTCGCGGATTAATGGTGTGTTGACCGCGGTGCGGGGCATGGTGGTGCATGCGGTCGCCGCGGGGCATGCTCCGGCGGGTTTGGTGCCGGTGTTGTACGAGGTCGCCGACGACCGCGACCTGCCCGAGCAGGCACGCGGCGGGGACGGTCGGATGGCGTGGCGGATGCGGGCCCGGCATCGGCTGCGTGAACCCGAAACGGCTGTCGATAGGGCCAGTGACGAACAGATCGTCGCTGTGCTGCGGGCGTGCCGCTCGGCGCGGGACCGGCTGGTCGTGCTGCTGATGGCGCGGGCGGGGTTGCGCCGCGGGGAGCTGTGCGGGCTGCGACGCTCGGATGTGCACCTGCTGGTGGACTCGCGGATGTTGGGGTGTGAGGTGGCCCGGTCGCATGTGCACGTGGTGCGCCGGGACAACCCGAACGGGGCGTGGGCCAAGTCTCGCCGGCAGCGGGTGGTGCCGCTGGACTTCCTTGTTGTGCAGGCCTTCGACGCTTATGAGTTCGAGCGTATGCGGGTCCCAGCGGCCGCCGGCAGCGACTTGTTGCTGGTGAACTTGTTCCGCGAGCCATTGGGCGCGCCGATGCGTCCGGATGCGATCGGGGAGCTGCTCGCGGCGGCCTCCCGCCGGGCGGGTCTGGACCGGCCGATCCGGCCGCATCAGCTGCGCCACGCCGCGGGCAGCAACCTCGCTGACGCCGGAGCGGGTATCGATGTGGTCGCCGAGCTGCTCGGGCATGCCGCGGTGTCCTCGTCCCAGGTGTATGTGCATCCCGACCCGTCCCGGCTGCGGGCCGCGGTCGATAGCGTGCCCAGCCCCCGCGAGCGGGCGGGGGCCAACCGGTGAGCGAGGCGATCGCGCTGAGCCTGGCGGGCAGCGACGCCTACCCCAGGTCAGCGGAGTTTCCGCACGTGCTGCGCGGTGTCGTCCTCACCGGGGCGGCCGCTGCTCTCGCGGACCGGCTCGATCCGGGGTTCCTGGCCCAGGCGGGCTGGGATCCGGCCACCCGGGTGTGGTCTGTCCCGGCCGGTCATCGGTTGCTGGGCCGCCCACTGTGCCGGGCTCCCGGCTGCTCGACCACCGCCGAGGGGGTGTGTCTTGAGTGCCGCAGGCGGCTGGAGCGCCATGGCCTGGCTCTGGCCGATGTGGGGATGCTGCCGCCACCGGCGGGGCGGGCATGGACGCGCCCGGGCGACGGGGCCTGTCGGGTCACCGGGTGCCCGCGCCCGTGGGTGAACACTGAGCATCCGTTGTGCCGGGCGCACCTCGATCACCAGCGGGCGCTGGAGGTGAGCGTGACCACGTTCGTCGCGCGCCCTGACACGCGACCGTTGGCCAGCCTGGGCGTGTGCACGGTCGCCGCCTGCGACCGTGCACTGCCCGCCTCGCGCGATGCCTATTGCGACACGCACCTGACGCGGCTGCGGCGGGCCCGCCGCGAGGGCGACGTGGTCGACGAGGCGCGGTGGCGAGCCACCGAGGCGCCGGTCACCCGCGCTGGTCACGCGAGTCTGGGCGCCCTGCCCCCGCTGGTCGTGGTGCAGGTGCTGGTGGGGGTGGCGCAGCGTGCCGCCGACGGCATCAAGACCCGCGATCCGGTGCTGCGATGGGTCTGCGACGAGTTGCGCCGCCAGCAGGTGGCGACGCTGGCCGACGCCCAGGTGCCGCCTCGGGTCGGTAATGAGCGCCGCGGCGCGATCAATTCCCTGCGCAGACACGCGCGACGCGCCTTTCTCAGCCCCGAGACCGAGAACACCAAAGACGAGTGGGACATGTCGGTGTTCGGTCATCGCGGGAAGCTGTCGTTCGCCGCGATCACCCAGGACTGGCTGCGGGCCGCGGCCAAGGGCTGGGCAAGCCATGATCTACCCCGGCGGCGGGGCACCTATGGGGGCGACAAGACCCGCCACCACATCACCAGCCTGGCCCGGTTGTCGGAGTCGCTGCGCAGCCGACCCGACCAGGGGGCCGACCCGACCTTGTTGGGGCGGGCCGACATCGAGGCGTTCCTGGCCCGATTGGCCTACCTGGAATCTACCCAGGCGATCAGCGGCCTGATCCGCCAGCTGGCCGCCACCGAGGTCCGCGCGATCCTGTCCCAGCTGCGCCCCTTGGGGTTGACCGTCCCCGGCGGACCTGCCGCCGGGCTCAGCGAGCCCTTCGGGGTGCACCGCGACGACATCCCCGCCCGACCCGAGCCAGGCGAGCCGGCGCGTGACCTTCCCCCGGAGATCCTGCGGCAGCTCTGCGACCACCTCGATGAGATCAGCTCACCCCAGGTCCGCACCGCCGTGGAGGTCGCCATGGACACCGGTCGGCGCCCCGAGGAGATCTGCACCCTGCCCTACGACTGCATGACCCGCGATAAGGACGGCCAAGCCGTGCTAGTCTACGACAACCACAAGGCCAACCGGCTGGGCCGGCGCCTGCCCATCAGCGCCACAACCGCCGAGGCGATCAACGCACAGCAGCAGCGTGTCCGCGCCCGCTTTCCCGATATCCTAATCGGCACGCTGAAGCTGCTCCCCGCCTGCCGGCGCAACCCCGAGGGCCAACGAGCGCTCACCGTCGCCGGCCTGGAAAACCAACACCGCAAGTGGGTCGACACCCTGCCGACGCTGCGCACCCCAGACGGCGTCGAGCTCGACAAGACCAAGGTCGTTCTCTACGCCTACCGGCACTCTTATGCCCAGCGCCATGCCGACTCCGGCGTGCCGATCGATGTCCTGGCCGAGCTCCTCGACCACCGTAACCTCAACGTCACCCGGCGCTACTACCGGGTCGGAGAAGATCGCCGCCGTGCTGCCGTCGACACGGTGACCGCACGCAGCTTCGACCGGCACGGCAACCGGATCTGGCGCGATGCCCACGCACTGCTGGACTCCGAGCACGCCCGCTACGCGATCAGCGAGGTCGCCGTCCCCTATGGCCGGTGCGCCGAGCCGTCCAACGTGCAAGCCGGTGGTGGCGCCTGCCCCGTCCGGTTCCGCTGCGCCGGCTGTGACCACTTCACCACAGATGTCTCGTTCCTGCCCGACCTGACCGGCTACCTCGATGACCTGCTGCGCACCCGCGAACGGCTAACCGCCACCGTCGATGGTGTCGACGAGTGGGCCCGCGCCGACGCCACCCCCACCGAGGAGGAGATCACCCGGATCCGGCGACTGATCAACCGCATCAAGGGCGACACCGCCGAGCTCGACGAGACACAACGAGCCCACATCGCGGACGCCGTCACGGTGGTGCGCCGCCACCGCGCCGCCCACACCGTTGCGCTCGGCATGCCCACCGCCCGGGCCGCCGCGCCTACGACGCCACTCACCACGACCGCTTCGCAGGCCACCGCGTGACCACCACCAGGACAACCGATCACGCCACCACCGCCGCATCGCCGAGCACACGGGCCCAAGCGATGCTCGACGGACGGCACGCTGACACCGCCCGCCGCCGCCAGCGCGTCAACACCGCGCTGGACCGCGCCGCCGCCGAGGGCACCGAGATCAGCATTTCCGGGATCGCCCGCGCGGCCGGTGTCGACCGCAGCTTCCTCTACCGCCACCGCGACCTGCTCGAAAAGATCCACGCCCTCGCCGCCGAACCACCCGCCACCAGCGAGGGCACCGGCCCGGCGGTCACCCGAGCCTCGCTGCAGGCCGACCTGCTCGCCGCCCACGAACGCGCCACCCGACTCCACACCCGCATCCAGCACCTCGAAAAGCGCCTGTCCGAAACATTGGGCGAGCACGCCTGGCGCGAATCCGGGCTCAGCACCCCAACCGACATCGACGCCCTCCACCAACAGATCACCCACCTCGAACAGCAGGCCATCGACCTGCGCCTCCAACTTGAGGAACGCGACGAGGACCTCGCCGCCGCACGTGCCACCAACCGCGAACTCATGGCCCGCATCAACGCCCCCAACAGGTGAAACCCCACCAGTCACTTGCACCACACCTGTTGCAACCTATAGCGTTCTCCCTATCAGCCTCTGAGCTGCGCAAACGCGAGGAAACCAGCCTCCGCCACAGGGCCAGACCCAGAGAACGGACGCGACGTCACCTTCGCCGAAGATGCCTCCCGGACACGCACCCGCTCCGGGCCACGGATCATGGCATCGCTGCGCAACCTCGCCATCACCGTGCTCCGCCGAGCCGGACACACCAACATCGCCGAAGGCCTGCGCTGGGCCAGCTACAACTTCGATCACCCGCTCAGCCTGCTCGGGCTTGCCCGCTGACTTTGCCGGGGCCCTGTTGGCCAGGCTGAGCAACCCGGTCAAGGTCAGGCTGGCTACCCGCAGCGCGGGGGATTCCCGATTGAACCGGACCGGACTGGCGACGATCAACCCGATCAGCATGACCAATTCCAGGCCGGGCAACA
>JBOHFG010000124.1:0-27284 GCA_050699575.1 Pseudonocardiaceae bacterium | reverse complement strand
CCGCCCGCACCACCCGGCTGAGCGCGACCTGGTTCTCCGCTCATCTGAGTTATCCACAGGACGCGCGTGGAACTTCATTGATGTCGTCCTTCCGTGGGACGATTCTGTTGTCGATCGAGGAGGACGCTCGTGCCGGGTGTGCGGTTGGAGTGGGACGGAAAGACCGCTGACGTACTGCGGCTGCGGCTGCCGCTGCAGGTCGTGGAGACGGTCAACGCCTCACGCGCTGACCGCGGCACACTGTCCTACGACCGCGATTCCGGCGACGGGTGGCGCAACAAGCTGATCTGGGGCGACAACCTCCACGTGCTGGCCTCGCTGGCTGAAGAGCTGGCCGGCCAGGTCGACCTCATCTACATCGACCCGCCGTTCGACTCGCGGCAGGACTACGAAGTGCAGATTGGTGTTGGCGAGCAATACTACGAAGATGACTATGTGAAACTACAATCTGTGATCGAAGAAAAAGCTTACCGGGATACGTGGGGTAAGGGTCGATCTTCATACCTGCAAATGCTATATGAGCGACTGTCGATTGCGCGCGAACTGCTGAGCAGTCGCGGGTCGCTTGTCGTACACGTAGACTGGCACCAGTCGCACTATGTTAAGGCGATGCTTGACGAATTGATGGACGATAGCAATTTTCGCAATGAGATAGTCTGGTGGTATTATAATAAATATCAAGGAAATATCAAGCGCTTCGCCTCGAATCACGACACGTTGCTGTGGTATTCAAAAACGGATTCTTATCAATTTACTCCACAGAAGGAACCTCGCGGCGAGACTGTGCGCCAAATCAAACGCGTGTGGAACAAAGACAAGCAAAAGATTGTCAATGCCAAGGATCCAAAAACTGGCAAAGTGCTCTATCAAGAAACTGACGAGCGAGCGGTGGACGATGTCTGGAGGTTGTCAATGCTCCAGCCTGCAGACAAGACGGAGAACGTCAGATTTCAGACTCAGAAACCTCTCTCTCTGGCGAGTCGAATAATTTCTGCACTTACTTCAGAGGGTGATCTGGTAGCGGATTTTTTCTGCGGGTCAGGGACTGTCGCTATCGCGGCCGAGAGGTTGCAACGTCGCTGGATCGCCGTTGACTTAGGCAGGTTCGCTATTCATACCACTCGTAAGCGGTTGCTCGACGTTTCTCAGTGTAGACCTTTTGTTGTAGCTAACCTGGGTCGCTATGAGCGTCAAGCCTGGCAGAACGCTACCACTGGGCCGCAGGTGCAGGCGTACCTCGAATTCGTGGTTGCGCTTTACGAGGCATTGCCGACGACGGAGTTCCAGCACCTGCACGGCACCAAGGGACGCCGCGCGGTGCACGTTGGGGCTGTCGATGCCGCGGTGAGCTTCGCGGAGATTAAAGAGTCGCTGGATGAAGCGGCCGCGGCGAGCTATCCCGGGCTGGATGTGCTGGGCTGGGAGTTCGAGATGGGCCTGCACGAACTGGTACAGGATGAGGCTCGGGCCCGCGGAATCGACCTTCAATTGCGCCGGATTCCCCGCGAGGTGATGGACGCACGGGCGGTGGATTCCGGCGAGGTGGTGTTCCACGAACTCGCCTACCTGGAAGTGGCCACTACCGTGGAGAAGAGGAATCTCACCGTGACGCTCACCGACTTCGTGCTGCCGAACCCGGATCTCGTACCGGTCTTGGTGCGCAGCAAGATCAGCGGTTGGGCGGACTACGTGGACTACTGGGCCGTCGACTTCACGTACGGCATCGGAGGTCACGGCGACACCTTTTACAACCAGTGGCAGTCCTACCGCACCCGCGTGAACCGGACGCTGGAGCGAAATACCACCCATGACTATGACCAGCCCGGGAGCTACACGGTGTTGGTCAAGGTCGTGGACATCTTCGGTAACGACACCACGATGGCAGTGGAGGTGTCGGTGAAGTGAGCGATCCCTACGTGGTACCGACGACCCGGCCGGAAAGCGTTGCGCCGCTCGTCGCAGGGATCCGTGAGCATGTCGACGCCTGGCGTCGCACTGGTTATCCCGGATTGTCGATGACGTCGCGGCGCCTGCTCGAACACTGGTTTCTCGACGAGCACCAGACCCCGGACGGTCAGCCGTTCCGGTACTTCTTCGCGCAACGCGAGGCGGCCGAGACCGTCATCTACCTCTACGAGGTCGCGCGCCAGCGAACGCTCGCCAGCATGGCGGCGCAGTTCGCGTCCCGGCCGGTGGCGGTAGAAGGACAGCGATACCCCCGGTACGTCGTGAAGGCCGCCACGGGTTCTGGCAAGACGAAGGTGATGAGCCTGCTAATTGCCTGGTCCTACTTTCACCGGTTGCGCGAGGCGGAATCCGAGCTGGCTGCGAATTCGCTGGTCATCGCGCCCAATCTGATCGTATTCGAGCGTCTCCGTGCCGACTTCGAGCACGGCGCGATCTTCCATGACGATCCCGTTGTGCCACCGGAGTGGCGCGGCGACTTCGACCTCGCCGTCTGTTTACGTGACGAGCCCATACCGGCGGCGGCCGGAGTGCTGGTGCTCAGCAACATTCAGGCGCTCTACGAACGCCCTGCGCCGAAGCCCGCCAACCCCGTCGAGGCTCTGCTCGGCGTCCCGCCGCCGAGCAATCCGACCGCTCCCGAGCCGGTGCTCATCCGGCTGGCCCGGCGGGGGCGGGTGCTGGTGGTCAACGACGAAGCGCATCACCTGCACGATGCGATCCGGCGGGATACCAACGAGCCGCTGACGATCTGGCAGACGCTGTATCGGCTGCATGAATTGGCAGATGGTGGCATCACCACGCAGCTGGACTTCTCCGCGACCCCCCGTGGCCAGGACGGGCGGCTCTTCGATGACGTGGTGGTCGATTACCCACTCTCGCAGGCGATAGATGACGGCATCGTGAAACGTCCGATTATCGGGGAGCTCGCGGGCGCGCTTGACAGTACGAGCAACAACGCAGCGGTCCGGTACCGGCAGCGGATCGGCGCAGGGGTCGCCAAGTGGAGGGAGTTCCGGGAAACGCTCACTCCCGCAGGCCGCAAGCCGTTACTGTTCGTCATGGCTGAGGACACGAAATCTGCCGACCAGATCGCGGCTCACCTGGAGACGCTGCCCGACCTCGCCGGCCGGGTCCTGACCATCCACGTCAACATGCGGGGTCCCAACCGGGGCGATGTCGCTAAGGACGATCTGGAGAAGGCGCGGACCGCAGCACGTGAGGCCGATCGCGACGACAACCCGTATTGCGCCATCGTTAGCGTGCTGATGCTTCGCGAGGGTTGGGACGTCCGCAACGTCAGCGTCATCGTGCCGCTGCGCCCTTACACAGCGGAGGCGAAGATTCTTCCGGAGCAGACGCTCGGCCGGGGGCTGCGCCGGATGACCCCGCCCGGGTCAGGTGTGGACGAACAGCTGGTCGTCATCGAGCACGAGGCGTTTCGTCAGCTGTGGGACACCGCGCTGGACGACGAGGGTCTCCGGGTGGAGCGTCGGGCCGCGGATGCTGTGCATCCCGACGTGTCGGTCATCGCGGTGGAACCGGACCGCCTGCGCTACGATGTCGAGATCCCGCAGCTTTCCCGGGTTCTGCACCGAAGCGCTGCCGAACTCGTCTCGCTGCGGCCCGAGGACGTCCCCGCCCGCCAGGTTCCACTCGCTGAGGTGCTGCGCAGCGAGACAGTCGACTACACCGGCCGGGACCTGCGCTCGGGAAAAATTATCGAGCGTGCCGAGTATGAGTTCCCCACCGCTGACCAGCCCGGACCGGTTATCCACTGGTTCGCCAATGAACTTGCCCGGGAGACCCGGGTGGTCGGGCAGTTCGCGCTCCTCGCCGCGCTGGTGAAGGGGTACCTCGAACGCCGCGCCTTCGGCGGCCCAGTCGACGTCGAGGATCCGCTGGTGCTCCAGGCGTTCCGCGAGCCGGCGGCCAGGGAAACGGTCCTGCAAGTACTCGCCCACGCGATCAACGATCGGACGCTGGCTGCCGGAACTGCAGCCGCGGAACCCAAGCCGTTACTGCTGTCCTGGACGAGGCCGTTCCTCTGGAGCCGGCAGACCGCCACCGTCGAGAAATCCGTGTTCTCCGCTCAGCCGTGTGACAGCGGATTGGAGGTGCAGTTCTGCGGGTTTCTTGACCGCTGCGACGACGTCTCCGCGTTCGCCAAACTCGCCCGTGAAGTGCGCTTCTCCCTGGAGTACCGCAGAGACGGGGGACACCTCGCCTACTACTACCCCGACTTCGCGGTCCGCCTGACCGGTGGCAGCTGCATGATTATCGAGACCAAGGGAATAGTGGACCTTGATGTTCCGCGCAAAGATGCCCGGGCCGTGCTGTGGGCCGGCGACGCAAGCGCGACCAGCGGAGTGCGCTGGTCTTACCTGCGCGTCGACGAGGACCTTTTCGACCGTCACGCCGCTGAGCTGCGGACCCTACGTCAGCTCGTCGACCTCGTGTTCGAGGTGCGGCGCCAGGATTACCTGCAGTCCCTCCCGGCCCCTCGGCGCCGGACGCCGGAGGAGATCATCGCGTTGATGGACGAGATCAGCGAACAGATGCAGGGAGTCACCGGGATCGATGAGGCGCTGTCTCGCTTCCGGGAAGATCCCCGTGGCTGATCGCTTTGTCGTTGATACCTGTGTCTTTCTCCGGTGGTACGTCCCCCAAATCGGCTTCGAGCATGCCCGCGAGGTTCGGCAGGATTTCCTGGCCGGCGCCGTCGCGCTGGAGACGGTGGACAGTACGCGCTTCGAGCTTGGCCATGTGCTGCGAACCAAGGGTCTGCTT
The DNA here is from genome assembly GCA_050699575.1 of Pseudonocardiaceae bacterium. Lineage (GTDB taxonomy): Bacteria > Actinomycetota > Actinomycetes > Mycobacteriales > Pseudonocardiaceae. The sequence continues at coordinate 22,529 of JBOHFG010000124.1, read as the reverse complement.
GGAGGCCATCTGACTGCCGCGCAGTATCGGGCTGCGGTGCGGTCGATCGACGATCTCGGCATCACTATCCACGCCACCGATGCGGACGCCCTGGAGCGCGCCGGTGAGCTCGCGACGCGGTGCATGTTGCGATTCTTCGACGCGGTGCTGGTGGATCGGGCTCTGCAACGCGGGATGCCGTTGCTCACCAGCGACCGCAAGCTCGCCAACGCGGTCGGTGCCGCCGCCCCGGTCGAGATCTTGCGGGGAATCCCGTGACGGCCGTCGACAGCTGGCTACCTGCCCTTGCCGCCATCGAGCGGCGCGCCCGATTGATGGGTGGCGGCTTCGGCGTGGAGGCCGCTCTCGCATGGCCAATGGTCGGTGGGTCCGTCGGCCAGGAGATCATCGTGGGAGCGGGCAGCCGGGACCGCGTCAGCATCCGTCCATACCGGGTGTTCCAGTATGCCATCCGGCTCGGTGCGGGAGGTGTCGTGCTCAGCCACCACCATCTCCACGACACCGGGCCGAGTGCCGCCAACCGCGCCGTCACCAGGCGCCTCGTGGCGGCGGGCCACCTCCTCGGCATACCGCTGCTCGCCAGCCTCATCATTGAACCCAGCGCCACGCATGACCTCGTCAGCGACCGCACCTGGCGTTCCTGACTGATCGGTACTCCAGGGCGTCGCAGATGGGGACCAGTTTGGCGGCGGCGTCGGGCTGACCAGCCAGAACACTGCTACACTGCGCCCGATGACGGCTTTGGTGACCGAAGGGGTTCCCCGGCTGGCCCCCGGACGATGGTGCCGGCCGGTGTGGTGGGTGCTGCTCGTGGCCGCGGGGTTGCTGGTTGGGCTCATCACGCTGGCGCTGGCTGGGGCAGCGCTCGACGACGCCGAGATCGACGTCCGCAACGGCCACGGCACCGCCCGGGTGCTCGCGGTGAGCTCGATGCGGACATTGGTGCAGTTTGCCACGCCCGACGGCACGGTGTACCGCCCGGATGCGGGGGTGGCCTATCCCTCAGGGCTGCAGGTGGGGCAGCTGGTGCGAGTGGAGTACGACACCGCTGACCCCGGGCAGGTGCGGGTCGCTGGGCGGACCTGGCTGGTGGCCGTGACGCCGGCGTCGATCACGCTCGTGCTGGCGGGGGTGCTGGCGGCCACGGCTACCTGGTGGTTGCGCCGGCCCCAGGACCAGCCTGCGTAGGGTGTGCGCATCCTGCGGGACACCCGCACCCGGCACTGCGGGACATCCGCACCCGGCACTGCGGGACACCCGCACCCGGGGTTAGGTACGAGTTGTTCGTCAGGAGTTCCACGGTGGGACATGGCCACGTCGCCTCGACTCCAGACCGCGCCGACACGGTCAGCGGCATGCGTGTCGCGATTGTCACCGAGACGTTTCTGCCCGTCATCAATGGGGTCAGCAACTCGGTGGTGCGGGTGGTGGAGCACTTGGTCCGCTGCGGGCACCAGCCGTTGGTTGTTGCCCCGGGCGCAGGCCCGGACAGCTACCTGGGTGCCCCGGTGGTGCGGATCCCGGCCCTGGACCTACCGGTGGTCGACTCGGTGCCGGTGGGCGTCCCCAGCCGCAAGATTGTCACTGCATTGCGGGACTTCGCCCCCGACGTGGTCCATCTGGCCTCCCCGGTGATCGTCGGGGCACGCGGTTTGTGGGCCGCCCGCCGGCTCGGTGTGCCCACGGTGGCCGTGTACCAGACCGACATCGCCGGCTTCGCCGACTCATACGGGTTGGGGTTCGCCGCGCGCACCGCGTGGCGCTGGACCCGCCGAGTGCACAGCGGTGCCGACCGTACCCTCGCCCCGTCCAGCGCCGCGGCCGCCGCTCTGGCCGCCCACGGCATACCGCGGGTGCACCGTTGGGGACGTGGCGTGGACACCGCGCATTTCCGCCCGTCCCGGCGGGACGAGTGGCTGCGCGCACAACTGGCCCCGCACGGCGAGGTGCTCGTCGGTTTTGTCGGTCGGCTGGCGCCGGAGAAGAAGGTCCTGCGGCTGTCCGCCCTGCGGGACGTCCCCGGTGTCCGGCTGGTCGTGGTGGGTGACGGCCCGGACCGCCGCCAGCTGGCCAAACGGCTGCCCGAGGCCGCCTTCCTCGGCTTCAAGACCGGTGACGAGCTGGCGCAGGCATACGCCAGCCTGGACGTCTTCGTGCACACCGGGCCGTTCGAGACGTTCTGCCAGGCGGTGCAGGAGGCGCTGGCCTCCGGCCTGCCGGTGATCGCGCCGGACGCGGGCGGCCCGCGCGACCTGGTGGTCCACGGCCGCAGCGGTTTCCTGCTCCCCGAGACCGGTGAGGCCGACGCCGACCAGGTCTTTGGCGACGCGCTGTGCGACGCGGTCCGCACGCTGGCCCACGATCCAGGGCTGCGGTCCCGGTTCGGCACGGCTGCCCGGCGCGGCGTGCTGCGGCGCACCTGGCCCACGGTCTGCGACGAGTTGCTCGGGCATTACGCCGCAGTCACCGGGTTACCCCTGGACGCCCGGCGGGTGGCGTGATGCGCATTGTTCAGTTGGCGAATTTCTACGGTCCCCGATCTGGTGGGTTGCGCACCGCCCTGCACCACCTGGGCGCCGGGTACGCTGCCGGAGGTCACGAGGTCGTGCTCGTGGTGCCCGGACCCTGGCGTAGCGACGAGCTGCTGCCCAGCGGCGTGCGGCGGATCACGCTGTCCGCGCCGAAGATCCCGTACACCGGTGGCTACCGGGTGGTCGATCCCGGCCGGGTGCGGGCCCTGCTGGACGGGCTGCGCCCGGACCGGATCGAGGTGTCCGACCGGCTCACCTTGCGCGGGATGGGCCGGTGGGCCGCCTCGCACGGAGTACCCAGCGTGGTGATCTCGCACGAACGGCTGGACCGGCTGCTGCACCAGTTCCTGCTGCCCGACCCGGCGGCCCGCCGGGTGGCCGACTGGGCCAACCGTCGGATGGCGGCTTCCTACGACACCGTGGTGTGCACCACCCGCTTCGCCCGTGCGGAGTTCGACCGGATCGGCTCGCCCAACGTCGTCCAGGTCCCGTTGGGGGTGGACCTGGCCATGTTTGCGCCTTCCCAGCGGGACACCGCACTGCGGGCCGAGCTGGCCCGGGGCGCGGACGCGATGCTGGTGCACTGCGGCCGGCTGTCGCCGGAGAAGCACGTGGAGCGCTCAGTCGACACCCTCGCCGAACTCCATGAGGCGGGCCAACGGGTGCGGCTGGTCATCGCCGGTGACGGCCCGCGCCGCGCGGCCCTGCAGCGCCGCGCCGCCGGGTTGCCGGTCACTTTCCTCGGGTTCGTGCCCGGCCGGGCTGAGGTGGCCACGCTGCTCGCCACCTCCGACGTGTCACTCGCGCCGGGCCCGCACGAGACCTTCGGGCTGGCGGCCCTGGAGGCGTTGGCCTCGGGCACCCCCGTGGTGGTCTCCCGTTCCTCCGCGCTGTCCGAGATCATCCGCCCAACCTGCGGTGCCGCCGTAGCAGACCATGCCCCCGCCTTCGCCTCTGCGGTCACCCACCTCCTAGACGCCCCCGAGCAAGTCCGTCGGGCAGCCGCCCGAGCCCGCGCCGAGGAGTTCACCTGGCCCACCTCCGTGACCGGAATGCTTCACGCCTTGCAGGTTGGTAGCCCTCCAAGGGCTACCAACCCGGCTGCGGGCTGCTCTTAACAGCAGCCAACCAGTTGCCTCACTCCGGTTTCAGGTGTCAGGCAGTTCAGTCCGGGCTGATCCGAGTCTGGTTGGTGCCGTTGGCGTTCACCACACACGCCAGACCTGGGGTGCGTGGTGCGCGGTCGGTGAACTAGCGGAGGTGGGCCTGCCAGCCTTGGTGCACCGTAAGCCCTCAGCCTGGCGTGGGCACTACGGGTGGTCGGTCTCGCTGTACCTCTTCTCGCACCCCGGCAAGCCGGTCCTGGAGCCGGGCGTGCCGGAACTGATACACCGGGCCAACGGATCGCAGTACCTCACGGGCATGGGCGTCTTCCAGGAAGCTCAGCAGACGCGCAGGAGTTTCGCCTCGGTGTCGCAGCTGTATGTTTGCAAGCGTAGCCGCCCAGGTTGTCGAAGACACCAACGTGATTCCGAGCCCGAACGTGAGGGTATTCGTGAGTCCCGCCTCGACCACTGCAACGAGACTCGCCGTGATCCCGACCTTGAACAAGAGTCCGAAAACGAGCCCGTTCGTGAGCCCGTAAATTATCCCGGTCGTGAGCCCGTACACGAGCCCAGTTTTGAGCCCGAACCGCTGTTCCCGGCGCCACAACGACCGGGGATCGAGTGAAGTAGTGGCCTCTACCGACGGCCCAGCTAGTTTGGTTAAGAGTCCGAATGTAGTTCCGAACACGAGAACGTTCACGAGCCCGTACACGTACACGAACACGAGTCGGACCCCGAGTTTGAGCCCGTACACTAAGATGAGCCAGTTCGCGGGCATGGACACGAGCGCGATCACGAGTCCGAGCAGGAGAGTCGTCCGGATATCGGTTCTGTTCCACGGTAACCGTCCCGGCTGCCGGGAGTGCTTTCCACCGAGCATGCGCATGATCCCGAACACCAGCGCGTAGAAGGGCCCGGCCACGGACCCGTACACGAACCCATGCTTGAGCCCGACCACGAACCCTCCCCCGAGCCCGAACGTGAGTATGGCTACCAGCCCGATCACGAGCACGGTGGCCAGCGTACGGGGCCAGGCAGGCACCCAGCACGGAACCTGCCACCAGGCCAGATCACGGGTCCCCTCATCATTCATATGCTGGGCCAGAGATCCCAACCATTGTCGTGCCTCATTGGCGGTGCACGGCGGAGCAGGCCGGCCTGGGTGCCGGGCATAGGCGATGGGGAGCACCCGATCAAGGAGATGGTCTTCGATGGCGTCCCGGCTCGCGAAACGGTTGCTGTCGATGAGCTCATCGACCGGATCGCTGCGGTGATAGGTGTCCCGGATCAAGGCCACCATCAGCGGGCTGTCCAACGCCTGCGCCAGGATACTGCCGGGACGATCATGCAGATCCTCGACCACGCGTTGCCACGCCGGAGACAGCGAATCGGTCTGACAACCAGCCAAGTACTCCGCCGCTTGCCGAGGCTCAACCGGACACAGTTCCACCGCTGCCGCCCCTGACAAATGAGTGCCGCTGACTGCAGTCACTAATTCGTCGCTACGTGTCAACATGACCAGCCGGAAGGTGACTTGCTCATCGAGTGCCTGCAATGCTACCGAACGCAGCATCTCGGGTATCTCATCTAACCCGTCGAGGATTGCCGTGAGGTAGCCACCGTCGATAAGCCCTGCCGCGGCGTTCGGCCCGTGCTCGCGGACCGTTAACAAGTCGTAGTCGCGGGTGAGCCGGTTGGCCAGCCAGGCGGCGAAGAGTTCCTGGTTCGGGTCCCAGCCCTGCAGAGTGACCAGCACCGGCACCGGAATCCGGGCCCGCTCCCCGGCCGTTTCCAAGGCTGCCCGGTGCCTCAGCGCGTCAAGAAGGAGCCGGATTGCCGCGCTGGTCTTGCCCGCGCCCGGTCCACCCATGATGACCAGCCGACCAGAATCCAAGCCGCCGTACACATCGAGAAGATCTTGTAGCGTGCCAGACTGCAGCCGTTCCGCCGTGATTGCCACCATCCCGGGCACCGGGGCGAACCGTGTCCCACCGACCCCGCCCACCGCCTCTGTCACCGGGCCTGTCACCTGCCGGCGCGACCACTGCCACCGCAGGCACATCGGCGCCGGATACACCAAACGACGCTCGCCAGCGGCTTGTGCCCACTGCCGACGCACCTGTTCTGCCAGCTCGTCCGCCGCGCGCTCCCGCTGCAAGCGCGAAATCTGCACGGGTCGCCGCCGGGCCCACAGCCACCCTGCGACAGTGCACGCGGTGGTCGCTAGACCTACCAGCGTGCTGACCGACGCCGGATCGTGAGCATAAAAAATGTAGGCCACCACCGCAACGATGGCCGCGAGGAGCAATAACAATCCGGCCCATGGCCAGAGGCGCCGTCGCTGAACTTACATGACTACACAAGTATACAAGTTGGTTTGCCCTGGTGGCGGGGTTCCGGTGCTGGGTCCGCGTGAGTGACCGCAGCGGCAGGGCGACCTGACGCAGCTGTGGGGATCTGGCGAGGCGATCGCGGCAATCAACTAACTACTCATTGTCGCCAATTGATGATCATATTAACTCTTTAGAGTGAAAGACGTCCCATCGTATGTAACTAATCGTATCATGAATCTGTCGGCCTTTGAGGATGTTCCCCCATGGCAGGTATGCCATGAACGTGCAAGGGATCCGTGATGGCACACCGGTGAAAGAGGGGTTCCCGTGAGGATTTTTCATGATTAATGAGAAGTTCCGGTAGTCTGCCCGAGCGGTTCCGGTAGTAATTTCTTGCAGGTCTCCTTCGCTGCCGTGTTGGTTTTTCTCCTCTCGGACCTTGTCGAAGTAGTCAACAAGTCGTTCGCGAACGGCGTTCGTGTTAAAAATGTGGAGGAAAAATTATGGGATGGTACGAGTGGTTGTCAGGTGGCAACACGAAGGAGGGTGCGCGCAGGGCATCCGTGGCCGAGCAAGTCGAGATGTGCCGCTATTTGGCTCATCATCCGCCGCTGAAGCCTGACGAAGCGTTCCAGTGGGAGGGTAATCTTTTCACCGGTTATCACTTTTGCAAAGTAAAGCGCAACGCGTCCATGGAACACATCAAATGGCCGGACTGATAGCTCAGTGACGATCAGAGGCTAGAGTGGCTGCGCCTCGGACCGCTAGGTTGGTGGATGACGTAGGTGAGGCTGACCTGCTGCGGAGTGCTCCAGGCGAGTCGTGTCGGGACCGTGAACAACATCTTCACTGGGTATTTTGGGTTGAGCCTGAAGTGTTTCGACCCTGCAGGTTCCTGGGCAGGTGATCAGTTTCGTGACCTGATATGTGGGGTTCCCGATCCCGTCGCCCGCGATCCTGGAGTGCATCAGGCTGCGGTTCTGTCATGAGGTCACCACTGGCCACGGGCATCCCGGTGGTGCTTCGCCAAGGGGTAGCGCAAGCTGGAGGTGATGCGCCCGCGCCTGGAGGGGCTGACCCGCCAGGTACGGGCCAGGGTCGCGGTGATCGGGATGGTTCAGGAATTCCAGCGGGCGTTCACCGGCACCACCTACCTCGGTTCGGTCACGCCAAGGCCGATTGTCGCATCACTGCCTATTATTCTCTCTGGTGGATGAGATGTTCAGGCCGGTGTTCATCACGGTGTTTGGGTATTCGCCTACCCGGTCAAGATCTGGCTCAACGGTCATGAATATGCCAAGCGTACAGCGAGGGCGGAGGGGATCGGATTCACTGAGTTGGACAACAAGTTCACCACTAACGAGGACTCTACCGGGTTGCAGCCGTGGTGCGCCGAAGGATCGGAGGCCAGTCGGCCATCGACGAGCACGGCTACCCGTAGGGTGCCTGTTGTGCCGAGAGCTGGGTTGGACAAGGACCCGCGTGATGTCGCGGCGATGTTCGATGGGGTGGCCCGCCGCTATGACCTGACTAACACGGTGCTGTCGTTCGGCCAGGACCGGTGGTGGCGGCGGTGCACCCGGGTTGCCGTCGCTGCTGGGACGGGGGAACGGGTGCTTGACCTCGCCGCGGGCACCGCGGTCTCCACCGTGGAACTGGCCCGGGCCGGCGCGTGGTGCGTGGCCGCGGATTTCTCACTGGGGATGCTGCGCGCGGGGCTGCACCGCAAGGTCCCGCTGGTCGGAGCCGACGCGCTGGCGCTGCCGTTCGTCGACGGGGTGTTCGACGCAGTCACGATCTCCTTTGGGCTGCGCAATGTGGCGGATCCCGACGCCGCGCTGGCCGAACTGGCCCGAGTCACCCGGCCCGGTGGCCGGCTGGTGATCTGCGAGTTCTCCACCCCTCTCTTTGTGCCGTTTCGCACCGTGTACCTGGAGTACCTGATGCGCGCGCTGCCAGCGGTCGCCCGGGGGGTGAGCAGCAACCCGGAGGCCTACGTCTACCTCGCCGAGTCCATCCGGGCCTGGCCCGACCAGCGTGCGCTGGCCCGACGGGTGGCCGCGGCAGGCTGGTCCGACGTCGAGTGGCGCGACCTCACCGGCGGCATCGTCGCACTGCACCGGGCGGTCAAGCCACGTGCAGCAACTCCAGGGCCGTCGACATGATCGTGCGGCGCACCCCGCCATGGTCGCGTGCTTACTCTAAGATGCGATTCCGGTCAGACAACAGATAGAGGATGTACGCAGAAATCGTGGAATTATCGGTGACGATACCGCCTCGGATCATAACTTCCACACTGACGCGGGAGAACCAGCGCTGGCGCATGTCCTGCTCTTCGTGCTCACGCGAGTGCTGACCGGCTTCGAGTTGCTCGGCAACGAATAGGGTGCAGCCTTGACTGCTCATTCCTTTTGCGGGATAAAGATGGCCCAAGATGATAGATATGCCCTGCGCGTAGGCCGGTTTCTTCGGCTAGCTCCCTCCGGGCGAGTTGTTGTGGATTGCCGTCCCGCCTGTCGGGGAAGGAGCCCTGGGGAAACTCCCACGAGCGGTGGGAGACGGGATAACGGTATTGCTCGACCAGGTGAAATCCGTCTTGTTCGACCGGGATGATGAGCGCGAAGTCCGGTTTTTCAACGTAGGAGTATATCCCTTGGGATGCGTCGGGGCGTCGGATCACGTCCTCGCGGAGTTGCATCCACGGGTTTTGGTAGATGATCCGGGAGGAGATCCGATGGATCGTCAGGTCGCTAGGGTCCGGCTCAGGTTCATGCCGGTAGGCTAAACTTGTGTCGGTTGCCCACGATGATGCGGTGCCTGAGGTCAAGGATTCGGTTGTTCTGGCATAAGCCCGACGTCAGAGCACCAGCACTGGCTGATTCATGTCTATCTCCAACTTCTGTTGCTCTTCACCGTGGGGAAGTCGACATGTGACGGACTCTTCGAAGTGGACGCGGTGGCCGAGCTCTTCCATACGGGAGTACATGCCGCAATAATGACCTCTGGCTAGCCTAAGCGGGGTTTCGCATAAACCTCTATGTGCACAATTTCGAGACCTACCAGCGACCTTTCATGCCCTCCAGCTGTGCTATCGGTGCGGCTAGCGATTTCGTTGTGTGCTTAAGGGCATCAACCGTACCTGGAAGAGTTTCGAGGCTGGATGCCGCTTTAGTAGGATTCGCCGCTGTGTGACTGAAATTCAGATCAGCTAGATGCGCAGAAGCGTGATATAATCTGCTCGCCGAGTCTGGGTCGAAAAGTGCGCTATATGCACGAAATAGCTTATAGTTCCCCAATTCATTTCTTTAAGAAGTCCTGCGGCCTCTTCATTATTCTGCTCTAGGCGCTCAAGTATCTTAATGATTTGATCCTGCTTTGCTTGGAATGCTTCCACTAGGATATTTTCCAGGCCATCCTCGGTCAGTCGCGTAAGTCCGACAAGAGCTTCTTCGCCGTCTGCCTCACGGTTATTTTTCCATTTTAGGAGCGTTTCGGGCTCATAGTCCTCTGGCGTGTGTGGTCCATACGCTTGTGGTGCACGAGGCATAATAATATTAGATTGGGAAATGCTTTGCGTTGAGCCTCTGACATCTTAGGGGTCATGCGCGCGCCTTTTTCCCTAGCTCCTCATATGCGCGATCTTATAATCTGTATAGTAGTCACCTGCGGTAAGCCTCACTACTGGCTCGCCGCACCCTGGGTAGTAACATGCCCCTCGGCTGAGGGTCACCAAGGCTGCACGTGTCCATGTGGTGTAGTTGCGGAGTCCTGACAATGTTACCTCCTCGATTTGTCGGCTCTGTGCGTACTTAAGCTCTTGCTGTCAATGTAGTGTTTATCATGGCGCCGCACCAGTGCGCGATAGCGTTTTGATTGGCTCAACCGTAAAGGGCAACGACAAATACCGACTGTCACCGTGGATCAAAACGTGCTTCCCTCTCTCCTCGGCATCTATCGCATGCAACTCAATCCGCCTGGGCTGGGAGGGCTAGCGCTTACCTCGGGGGACTCGCTCCGGTAGAGCAACTTCATTGCCGCCGAGGTGGCCTGCGGCGCAGACCGCCGAGTGCGCGATGATCGACCAGCGCGGCCCGGGCTGTCAGCCAGCCGAAACGCCGTGCACGCCGCCGTCGGGCTGCGCGGCGGCACTGCCCAGGTATAGCCCCGGCACCGGCGTCTCCGCTCGCTCGAGCCCCGGTACCGGGCGGAACACCAGCTGCTGGTGCAGCTGTGCGGTGCCACCGTGGACCGCGCCGTGCACGAGGTTGGCGTGAGTGCGTTGGACATCACCGGGTGCTGCACGGTCCGCTGCAGCACCCGGGCACCGAAGTCCGGCGCGAAGCGTTTCATCACCTCGTCGACCCGCTGGGCGGTTGCCAGCCACGTCGATGCACTCCACCCGCTGCCTGGTGCATAACTGCGCGCCGGCCGCCTCCGCGCACCGGGCCAGCGCGGCCGCCAGCTCGCCGGCTCCGCCGACCGGTACCGGGAAGCCGACGTCCTGGCCCAGTATCGCCAGCAGCCAGCCGTAGACGCCGCTGACCGGGGCGTCGGCGTGCGGCGCGTCGCCGGCCAGCAGCAGCCGGCCGGACTCACCGCGAAACAGTTCGTGGTCCATCCGGCGGGCAGGCAGTGTCAGGAACCGGGCCAGCCGCAGTGCCCCGGCGGCGCCCAGCGTGCGCACCAGCGCGGCAGGACCTTGTACCGGCGGGAACGCGATGAAGACGACCGCAGCACCGGATTCCGTACCTGCTGCCACTGCTCGATCAGCTCCAGTCAGGCCTTGCCGTCGGCTGGGTGTTCGGCCGCCAGCCCGGCGGCGGTGTCCTTGGCATCGCGGTGCAGCACAGCGGCGGTGCCGGCTTCGGGCCGCAGCGGGTGGGCGAGCACCGCCGGGGCGTGTGACCAGCGTAAACCGTGATCTTCCAGCAGGCACACGTCTCATCCCGCGCCGGCCAGCACCGCCGACCTCGGCGTCCACTGGCAGTGCCATGGGGGCAAGCTAGTCTGAGTGCTCGCTGTCCTGCCAGGAGCCTGCGCTGACCCAGCTTCGCCTGCCCGTCCCGACTCGGATCGCCCAGGAAATGATCAACTACGGGAACTGGTTGCGATGTATGACTTTAGGATTTATTTGTACTACCCTGGGAAGGCGGGATGGCGCGGTACTTGGAGGTGCAGATCGATGAGGCCAATGAGCACCACGTCACCCGGCACGGAGTATCAGCGTGAGAGATCACCCAGGTGTTCCGCAATGATCCTGCAATCCGCCGCAACCGCCGAGCACGCACCGGCGCTACATCGCTCTCGGGGTCACCGACGGCGGACGCCGAATCTTGGTGATCTTCAGCCTCGCCGACGAGAACGGAGTTCGACCGATCGCCGCATGGGAGCGTGAATGAGCAGCGACAACGAGCGCGACGTCATGACCGACGAACAGGCCGCGGAGTATTACTACCGGCACCGCGACGAGATCGAGCGTGAACCGGGTGAGCCGGTCAACATCGAGCTGGCGCGTCCCCTGTCCCTGGTGGTGTCGGTGCGGCTGCGGGAGGACGAGGCTGAGCAAGTTGCTGCCGCATCGGAGGCAGCGGGCATGAAAGTCTCCACGTTCATTCGGCAAGCCGCGGTGGCCGCAGCCAATCGCGATGAGCCGCTCGATCTTGAGGCACTTGCTCGACGCCTGGCATCGGTACACCACGCAGTCGATGATGTGGAGCAGCTCGTGCAACGCCGCCCGTCAAGCGCTAGCTGACCCTCGGGTCATGGTGCCCGCCGCCGATGATCACGGCATCCACTCACAGTGCCATAAGGGCACGCTAGTCTGACTGTTCGCTATCCCGCTGTGCTGCCAGGAGCCTATGCTGACCCAGCTTCGCCTGCCGGTCCCGACCCGGGTCGTGGTTCTGGTATCCGGTACCGGGACATTGCTGCAGGCCTTGCTGGATGCCGCCGGCCCGGACTACCCCGCCCAGGTCGTCGCTGTCGGCGCCGATCGGGCCGGTGCTCCAGCGCTCCAGCGCGCCGAGCAGCTGCCGACCTTCGTTGTCGAGCTGGCCCAGTACCCCGACCGGGCATCCTGGGACGCCGCACTCACCGAGGCGGTCGCTGCGCATCAGCCAGATCTGGTCGTCGCGACTGGGTTTATGAAGATCCTGGGCCCGGTTTTTCTGGACTGTTTCGGCGGTCGGATCGTCAACACCCACCCCGCGCTGCTGCCCGCGTTCCCCGGCCGGCACCCGGTGGCCGACGCGCTGGCGCACGGGGTGAAGGTGACGGGGGCGACCGTGCACCTGGTGGACGCCGGCGTCGACACCGGGCCGATCCTGGCCCAGTGCGCCGTCGAGGTGCTGCCCGGCGATACCGAGCAGCGGCTGCACGAACGGATCAAGATTGTGGAACGGCGGCTGCTGGTGGACGTCGTCGCCGACCTGGCCCGCGAGGGGTGCACTGTCACCGGACGAAAGGTCACACTGCCATGACTGCGGAGGATCGCCGGCCGGTACGCCGGGTGTTGCTGAGCGTGTCGGACAAGAGCGGGCTGCTGGAGCTGGCCACGGGGTTGCACGCGGCCGGAGTCGAGATTGTCTCCACCGGCTCGACGGCGACGGTGATCGCCGACGCAGGGGTGTCGGTGACCCGGATCGAGGAGCTCACCGGGTTTCCGGAGTGCCTGGACGGGCGGGTCAAGACGTTGCACCCCCGGGTGCACGCCGGGTTGCTGGCCGATACCCGCAAGCCCGAGCACCTGACCCAGCTGGCTGCCCTGGACATCGCGCCGTTCGAGCTGCTGGTCGTCAACCTGTACCCGTTCGAGGCCACGGTGGCTTCCGGGGCCGGTTTCGACGAGTGCGTCGAGCAGATCGATGTCGGTGGCCCGGCGATGGTGCGGGCGGTGGCAAAGAACCACGCCTCGGTCGCCGTGGTGGTAGACCCGGCGGCCTACCTCGACGCGCTGGACGCCGTCCGCGCCGGTGGGTTCACGTTGGCGCAACGCCGGACACTGGCCGTCGCGGCGTTCCGGCACACCGCGGACTACGACATCGCTGTGGCGTCCTGGATGGGCTCATCGGCGGGGGATGACGGCTTTCCACCTTGGGTAGGCGCCTCCTGGCGGCGTGCGGCGGCGTTGCGTTACGGGGAGAACCCGCACCAGCGGGCCGCGCTGTACGTCGCTGGTGCCGTGCCGGGGCTGGCCGGGGCGCAACAGTTGCACGGCAAGGAGATGTCCTACAACAACTATGTCGACGCCGACGCGGCCTGGCGTGCCGCCTATGACCACGACAGCGCCTGCGTGGCGATCATCAAACACGCCAACCCGTGTGGCATTGCGGTGTCACCCGCTGGTGACGTCGCCGACGCGCACCGCAAGGCGCATGCCTGTGACCCGGTGAGCGCGTTCGGGGGAGTGATCGCGGTCAGCCGCGAGGTCACCGTCGCGCTGGCCGAGCAGGTGAGCGAGGTGTTCACCGAGGTGCTGGTGGCGCCGTCGTACGCGCAGGGTGCCGTAGACGTGCTGGCCCGCAAGAAGAACGTGCGACTACTGCTGGCGGTACCCCCGAAGCGCGGCGGTGTCGAGTTCCGGGCAGTGTCGGGCGGGTTGCTGCTGCAGACCCGCGACGCGCTCGACGCCCCCGGTGACGATCCGGTGTCCTGGACTCTGGCCACCGGTGCCGCGGTGGATGGGCCGACCTTGGCCGACCTGGCCTTCGCCTGGCGAGCCTGCCGTGCAGTGCGCTCCAACGCGATCTTGCTCGCCGCGGAGCTCGCCACGGTCGGCATCGGGATGGGGCAGGTGAATCGGGTGGACGCCGCCCGCCTCGCCGTCAGCCGGGCCGGCCTGCGGTCGACCGGCTCGGTAGCCGCCTCGGATGCGTACTTCCCTTTCCCCGACGGGCTTGCGGTGCTGCTCGACGCCGGGGTCCGCGCCGTGGTGCAGCCCGGCGGGTCGGTGCGCGACCCCGAGGTGATCGCCGCCGCGGAGGCCGCCGGGATACCTCTCTACCTCACCGGGACCCGCCACTTCGCCCACTGACCGCCACATGGATGCCCTCGCAGTTACCGGGTGATCTCGACTACGGCGCCGGGGTGCAGGGCGGTGTGGTGTGCGGCCGAGCCGCCTCGACGGGCCACCGCGAGGTGACCTGCGGAGTCGACCAGCAAGACGAGCTCCCCTGGCGCCACGTCGGCAAAGGTCTTGCCGAGCAGCACCCGCTGCGCGCCGGCTGGCCACCGGAGAGTCGCTGCCACGCCGGTCCGCAGCCCGATCGCGGCCAGCTCTGCTGCCCCAGCGGCCAGCGCCACGTTGCCGAAGTGGTCCACAGTGAGCACCTCGGCCCGGATCCGAGCTCCGTCCACCTGGCGCACCGGCGCCGGCAGGGCGACCAGTGAGGCCGGGTCGACCTCAGGGCCGAGTGCGTCCGGTGGCACGCCGATGGCCAGGTGCGCGGCGGTCGGCGCGAAGACGTCGCGGCCGTGGAACGTCGCACTGACCGTCGGCAGCTGGTAGGCAGGCTCGACGAGCGCATAGGCGGTGCGTACTCCACCGAGGACCTCCGCCGCGGCGAGCAGGAGCCCGTTGTCCGGGCCGACCAGCACCGCGCCGCCGAGCACTAGTGCAACTCCACGCCGTGCCGTGCCGACCCCGGGGTCGACGACCGCGACATGCACGGCCGGTGGCAGCCAGGGCAGCGTGTCGGTGAGCACCACTGAGCCGTGTCGCACGTCGCCCGGTTCAATTGCGTGCGTCACGTCCAGTACCCGCGTATGCGGGGCGATCCGGGCAATCACCCCGTGGCAGGCGGCCACGAACCCGTCCGTGTAGCCATAGTCGGTGCACAGGGAGATCCAGCCGAAGCCCGCCACGACGTTGAGTGTGCGCCGTCTCGCTACCCGGGCGGCGGATCGGTTCGGGGCGCAACAGCCCGGCCAGCATCGGGTGGCGACCGATGCTCCGCTGCTGTGCATCTGATGTCAGATAGACTATCATCCAGTGCATGCGCACCACTCTTGATCTGGACGGCACGGTGCTGGCACAGCTGCGTGAGCACCAGCGCCGCACGGGCAAGACCCTTGGACAGGTAGCCAGCGAGCTCCTGGCCCGGGCCCTGGCTGAGGTGGCCGCGCCGCCGCCGGGTGAGCCCCTGCGTTGGGTCTCGCAGCCCATGGGCGCGCGGGTCGATCTCGAGGACCGCGAGGCTCTGACGGCGCTCCTTGACTCCAACCAGATTGTCGACTCCAGCCAGATTGTCGACTCCAGCCAGTGAGTGTCACGGTCGACGCCAACGTCCTGCTCTACGCTTCTGACGAGGGCAGTCCCCGGCACGCGGGCGCCGCTCGACTGCTGACAGCGCTGGCGCGTGGCCCTGACTTGGTGTACGTATTCTGGCCAGTGGCCATGGCCTACCTGCGCATTTCCACCCACCCGAGCGTGTTCGGACGTCCGCTCGACCCGGCCACCGCCCGAACCAACCTGGGTGGCCTGCTCGGGCGTCCCCACGTTCGCTGCCCTGGCGAGTGCGATGGCTTTTGGGATCTCTACCAGTCGACTGTTGACCCGGATGTGGTGCGTGGCAATCTGGTCACTGACGCCCATATCGCCACGCTGATGCGCCAGCACGGTGTCGCCACCATCTGGACCGCAGACCGCGACTTCCGGCGATTCCCGGGCATCACCGCCCGGGATCCTTATGTGGACGCAGGGCCCTGAGGCTGTCACGAGAGTTCTTGCGCCCTCCCCCGGGCACTATGAGTCACGCTCGGTCAGCTCGGTGGTGGCGGTGCTGCGCTGGGCTTGTTGCGTGCGGTGGCTGGTCTGACCGGCCACGAGGCGGTGTCGTCGCGGGAGGTGTCCCAGCGCACGGCGAACAGTTGGGCGTCCACTATGGCTACGTCTACTGCGACGACGCGGTGTGCGGGGTTGGCCGCTGCGCGGGGGTAGTAGCTGGTGGTGAGCTGGACTGCCCGCCCGTCAGGGCCGACAGCATGGCGGCGGGTGAATACCTAGCCGAGATCGTTGCGGCGTACCTGGTGGCCGAGGTCGATCGGTAGTCGTGGGCCTGTCGGGGGCAGTACGTAGGTTCCGCTGCGTGGGCGCACTCGGACCCTGCCGTTGAGTTCCAGCACGCCGATGGCCTCGGCGATGATGGGTTTGCCGGCGTCGTAGTGCCGGGCCAGAGCCGTCGTTCCCGGCAGACGTTGTCCGGGTGCCTATTCGCCGTCGTCGATGCGTCGCTGGAGGTTATCGGCGATGTCGAGGTAGCGAGCTGGCATAGACGAGTTCCTCCAGGCTCGATGCCAGCCGTGAACGGGTCTGGCGGGCCGAGGAGATGGAACTGGTCACCGAGCCCGTGGTGACCGCGACCGGCACCGTGCTTACCGCCGCACCGCGGTTACCACAGGCTTGGTGGACCGAGTTGTGTGCCACCTTGGCGACGCTGGCTGGATTCCCGACCTTGCGGGTCGCCGGCCGCCAAGAACTGATCACCCGCCGGATCAGTCAGGTGTTCAGCGGCGCGGTGGACACCACCGTCACCGGATGGACCACCTCGCATGGTGACCTGCACTGGGGCAACATCACCGCCCCGCGCCTCTACTTGCTCGACTGGGCTGACTGGGGCCTGGCGCCACGGGGAAACGACCAAGCTTGTTTATGGGCCACCGCGCTGGCGTCCCCGAGACGGCGCAGCGGGTGCATGCCGAGTTCCGCGACGAGCTGGACTGCCGCTCCGGGAAGATCGCTCAGCTGTGGGTCTGCGCCAACATCCTGCGCTTGGGCGACCGCCGCGCCGACACGCACCGGCTCACCGAACCGGCCCGCGCTGCTGCTGAGCAGCTCGTCAAAGACTTGCGCTAGCAACGAGAGGGGGTGATCAGATGAATGAGCACAGGGAACTGGACATCACCGTGGAGGAGTTGACGACCGTTCGTGGCCGCAACGCCCTGGGTGGTGACGGACCGACCGGTGACTCCGGCGAGAACAAGGACGGCTAAGCCGCCCACGCCGAGTGAGGTTGCGTTCAACGCCGTGGCGGGCCTTCCACCCTTCAGGTCCGCCATGGCCATGCCACCGAGAGTAAGAGTGAGGAGCAGACATGCTGCACCGGCTTGTTCAGCAGATCGAGAAAGCCCTCGGCTGGGTTGGCCCCGAGTCCTTGGGTGTTGAGTTCGGCGTCGGGCCCATGCCCGACCCCAGTCTCTGTGATCGGCTGCTCACGCCACGCACGCTGCTCGGCCTCCTCCTGCGCCGCAGCCTCACCTATCCGCAGTGGCGCTGCCTGCGCCACGGCAAGGATCTGCACCCCAACGCCTATCTGGCTACCACCACAACCGGGCGGGGCCAACGCATCGTTGTCGCGGACATGCGCAGGCTGGGCTGCCTGCTCAAAGAGGGGGCCACGGTGGTCCTCGACGACGTCGGGCCGCTGAACGCCACCCTGGAGATCGCCTGTCGCGCCCTGAGCTGGTGGGCAAGCGAGATCGCGCGCGTCAACGTCTACCTGAGCACCCAAGAGGCCAGCGGTTGGGGCCTGCACTGGGACTCCCACGACGTGCTCTGTGTCCAGCTCGTGGGCGAGAAAAGCTGGGAAGTACGCGGACCCTCCCGCCCCACGCCGATGGAACGCGACGCGGCCCCGAACCTCAAGCCCAGCACCGACCTCGTGTGGTCGGGCACCATGCACACCGGCGACGTCATGCGCATCCCGCGCGGCTCGTGGCACCAAGCAACCCGTGGGGTGCCCCCTGCTAAGCGGACAACCGGCCAACATCGACCAGATCACCGCGACCACGGGCATGGACACCGCGCGACACCAGTTAACACACGGTGACAGTGCCCTCTGGTGTTCGGGCGGATCGCTCAGGGGCGCAGCAGCATGATCAGCAGGACGATCAGCGCGGCCGGCCCGGTTGCCGCGGCCAGCAGGCTGACCAGGCGTAGGGTCTGTGGCCACTCGGTGATCGTGACTCGGATTGGTTGGTGTGTGCTGGAACCCCTGCCGGCGCACGGGTGGCTCGTCCGGTTGTTGCGGCCCGACGAGGACCGGCCCGTCATCCGGGTCACCGTCGACCTGACCGACTTTGCCCGGCCCTGGGTGCGGGTGACCGGGCTGAACGTGTCCTGGCGTTCCCGAGTGAGACCGGTACACGCCAAGATCCTTCAGCGACTCGCCGGTCGGCCCGAGGGCCTCATCCCAGCCGAGCTCCAGGCATGCCTCTACGTGCGGGCGCCAAGACCCGCGTGTCTCCCGAGATGACCAAGCTGCGCAAGGAACTCGGCGGGCTGCTCCATCCCGCCTCGCCCGGCAACAACAGATACCGGTTCGGTGACAATGTCACCGTCGACATTCACCAGGGCACGCCCCGAATCGCCGACCAACCGGCGTGCTCACGCCGAGCGGTCGCCAGGCAATTGTTGGATCGAGTCGCCTGCAAAATCGGGAATCACAAGGAGCTGGGCGAGCGTTTCGTCACGCAGGTCCGCTCCGGCAAGACTTGTATTCACCAGCCGTTTACCGCGCAGGTCAGCCCCTTGCAGGTGGGCATTCCGAAGATCGCGGTTCGTGAAGTCCTGGTCGCGCAGGTCCACCCCGGCCAGGTTCTGGCGTGTTCCAGAGCCGAGCCGGCGGGTGAGGGCTAACCCGTTCTGTTTCGCGATGTTGGATGCCGCTGGGTCGGCCAGCACGTCCGCTGCCCAGCGGTGGGCCAGCTCGTGCCCCGCGAGATCACAGAAAAAGTCCAGCATGAGCTGGGACATTTTTCTGGCAACCAGGGCGTCGACCGCCGCCCCTTCCTGGAGTTTCCCGGCGACGGCCTGGGCGACCAGCCACTCCATCACGGACTGGTGGACGAACGTGAACTCACCCTCGGGGGTGCGCACCAGCAGGGTGCCCGACCCCACCGTGTGGGCTGCTTGGTCGGCGGTGTATCCACGCTCGGCGAGCCGGGTCAAGGTGTTGGACACCCTCCGCGGTGAGCGCGCTCTCGGGAATCGTCAAGGCCGTGGTCGCCCACAGTCGCAGCGCCAGGGCGGTGCAGGTCGCCAGCCGATCCTCGCGGCCCATGGACCGCAGGCCACCCTGATGCCGGTGCCGGTCCACCTCACCGACCAGCCAGAAGTCGACCAGTTCCCGGTAGAGTTCGGCCGCGCTAATCTGCCCGTGCTCGGCTTGCACGGCACGCAGCAGCTGCTCGTCGAGGGCAGCGATGAATGACAGCATCCGCGGATTGCGGGACAATCCGAGCAGGTCGTGCACGTCGTCGAGCAACGCAAACTGGGCCTGGGCGTCATCGATGTTCCCGCGGTAATGCTGGGCCAGGAACTGCAGGATCTGCTCCTCGGTGAAGTCCGCCAGCTCGGCCACCCGGCTTGCGGCCCGGGTGGTGACCTGTTCTCCCAGCGCGGTGCGGATCTGGGCCGTGGAGCGGAAGTGCTGGGTGCGGCTGGTGAGTACGACCTTGGCGTTGCCGGTGACCGCGCGCAGCAGGGTGTTCAGGTAGTCGGCGGCGTTGTCGAAGCCGACCCGCAGTTCCAGCTCGTTGAATCCGTCGAACAGCAGCGCTAGCCGCCCACTGCTGATCATGTATCGCAGTTTCTTGACGTCGAAGGTGTCCACGTTCTGCCGGACCAGGTGTTGGGCGAGCAACTCGTCCAGGGAAGGGGCCTTCTCCAGGCTCCGCAACTCCACCAGCACCGGAAGCAGGCCAGGCAGGTGTTGGGGCAGGGTGCGGGCCAGCTCGCGGAGCAGGAACGTCTTGCCCTGCCCGAAGTCGCCGAGCAGCATGACGAACCGCGCGCCATCCGCGCCCAGCCACTCGGTGACCTGCTCGAGCAGGTTGTCGCGAGTGACGGCGTTCGGCTCGTCGTCGAGCAGCCGGTAGGGCTGCGGCATGTACAGCTCCGCCGGGTAGATCGGGTCGGCGGCGAGCCGCTCGGCCTGGCGTGCCACCAGCGGCCGCAGGTCAACCAGCCCCTGGTAGTCAACAAAGCTGCGCAGCCGCACCCCGTGACCTCGCGCCTCAATCGCCAGTTCGTTGCTGGCCGGGCGGCCGCAGTACACCAGCTCGGACTGGACCGAGGGGTCGGCTGAGGCGAACAGCCGGTGTACTCGTTACACGAAGGACGTGAGCTCCTTGCTGGTGATCTCGCCGTCCACCACCCCGACGGGCCACTGCTCAGCACCCCCGTTCGGCAGCGGCTTGGACACTCTCAGATAGCCGCTCTCCGGGCGCGGTGTCACGGTTGCGCCTGGGTGGCTAATCTGCGTCGCCTCCAGTACCCGGTCGAAGAAGCTGTCCCCGGATCTCACACGGTGTGGACCGGGGCCTCGGGTTACTGCACCATCCGGCTGCGTCGTGGGGAATGTCGTGTCGACATTGTCCAGCAAGTGCGGCTTGTGGTGCTGCCAGTCCGACCCGCTGGGGCTGACCCGGTGGTCGCCGACCACGTACTGGCGGGCGTGGCGGGTGACCCCGCTGGGGCGGATGGTGAGGAGCTGGTACTGGTTGGGGACCTCCTGCGGCCGGGCCTCGGTGGTGACCGCGGCGCTTCCGGTGGACAGCACCGGCAGAGCCCGAGGAGAGCCGGTGCAGCTGCCCGTCGTGGGTGTGGCCGTGCAGCAGCAGGTTCACTAGTCCGGGTTGCCCGAGCCACCGGTCGAGGTCGCCGGCGTCGCGCAGGTTCTCCTCGTCAGCGACCGCGCCGCGCACTGCATTGTGGTGTAGCGCCGCGAGCTGCAACCAGCCCTGGTCCCGGTATCGGGCGAGTCGGTCGGCGAACCAGCGCAGCTGGTGTTCCCCGACCCAGCCGTAATGGTCACTGTCAAGGTGGCTCTCGGCCATGGTGGAGTTCAGCCCGGCCACCACCACCGCGAGATCGGGCATCTCGAACAGCGTCCACGGTTCGTCCGGGGTGAAGCTCACCCCGTCGACACCCTCGTAGTACTGCTCGAACGCGGCGGCGAAGTGCTCCCATTTCGGCCAGTACGGCGGCACGGGCTCGCGCTCGTCCGCCTGTTCGCGCAGGAAGTGGGCTGCGCAGGTAGGTCGATTGACGTCGTGGTTGCCCGGCACGATGGCCACGTGCCGCCGGGGCAGCTCCACCGCCTCGGTCGGTGCGGTCAGGAAGTGCGCCACCTGGTCGAACTCGCTCCGCAGGTCCCACTCGGCCAGGTCGCCGGTGATCACCATCAGGTCCGGGCGCAGCTCATGGTTGCCGGCGAGGGCGTCCAGGTCGTCGTGTAACCGCTGGAACAAGGTTGATCGGCCGAGGCCAGGCCGTTGCCACCGAAGAGGTGATGGCGGCCGAACTGGGGATCTGACACGTGCAGCACCACCAGCTCGCTGACCCCGCGCCGCTGGGTCGGGGTGTACCGGGGATCGAGAACCTCCGGCCACGCCAGTCGCAACCGGTCGGCGGTGATCGCGTAGCTGTCCCGCTCCCCGGAGGTCGCCAGCGGCGCGGCAGCCAGCAGGCCTACCACCCGGTCGGTGGCGCGGTCGTACACCGGGCTGCCGCTGAACCCCGGCTGGATCCGCAGCGCGCTGTCGGGGGTGGCGTCCAGTTGCAGGTGATGGCCCCCGACCTGGCCGCGGACCGTGGCCGCCACCCAGGCGCCGTGTGGGCGCGGCGGGTTGCCGGGGTAGCCGAACACGTCCACCACCCGGCCCCGCGTGGGCAGGTTCGCGGCCAGCCGGGCGAGGGTGGCGCCTGCTGGGGGGAAGCTCGGTGCTGGTCAGGACGAGCCCGGCGATATCGTCGCCCGCGGCTCCGGTGCGCGGCGGGGGCAGCCAGCGCTGCACTCTAGCTTGCAACACCACGGCCCGCAGCGGCCCATCGCCCGCCGCGAACTCTACGGTGACCTCACCTGCTGGATGATCCTGTGCCCTGCGGTCCCGGCCGAGTGCGCTGTTGACCACATGCGCGCAGGTCAAGATCTCCTGCGGGCCGACGAGCACACCCACCCCGACGGTGGTCCCGTTCGCGTCCAGTCACGCGCGCGCGAGCCCGAAGTCCGGTTGGTCAGTCACCCCGGCCGCCGACCCTGGCCGTTTCCAGGTAAGTGTCACCGCGAAGTGCATCTCGCTGGTTCCCTTGGCGATCACCACGCCGGTCTCCACACCCAAGGTGAGCCCAAACTCCACGCTCACCTCATCAGGGGACATCGCCACCAGCCGGTCGAGCATCGCCCGCATCGCTGGTGTTACCTGATCGAGTGCCTGTTCCAAGGACTGCCGCGCCCGCGCCACCACCTCACCCGGTCGCGTGGACGCCAGCTGCAGGTCACCGGGGAGTTCCGCGTCGGAGACCTGGACCAGCAAGCGGCCCCCACCTTCGACGGGTACCTCGATCAGGACACCCCGTAGCCTCTTTCGTGAATAGGGCAAAAAGGCGCTGTATACGGTGACCGCCTCATTGGGTGGCGCGAGGAGGTGGCTCTTGACGGCGTCGGGGTGCTCGGGTTAACTAGCAATCGAACAAGTGTTCGATATTGTCGTCTTTGGCGCTGCCTTCCCCGCGGCGGATCTGGGTGTGACGGTTCGCCGTCGGCATCCATTCGTTGGGA
>JBOHFG010000123.1:0-25673 GCA_050699575.1 Pseudonocardiaceae bacterium | reverse complement strand
GCGCGATAGTCAGTTTCTGCCGTTTCCAGTGCGTCAAATGTGGTGAGCAGATCGCCGTTGGCGTGGCAGTGAAATGAAGGGACCCGTGCCGGGCCAGGGTGGTCGCGGTGGCCAGCAGTAAGGTTCGTGGGTGCCATGGATCTTGCCTGCGGCTGGCTGCCTGCTGCTGGCGGCCGCAACTCTGTCCTGCGCCCCAGCGGTGGTCCATGCCGATCCGGCGCACCAGATTGAACACATCGTGGTGATCTACCAGGAGAATCACAGCTTCGACAACCTCTACGGGGGGTGGGGCGAGGTCGGCGGCCAGCGCGTCAACGGGCTGCCGGCAACGTCGCTAGCTGCGCAAGTCGCCCAGGACGGCAGCCCGCTGAGCTGCCTTTACCAGGTCGATGTCAACCTCACCTCGCCGGACCCGCTGCCCACGACGTGCACCGACTCTGCCCACCCGGCCACACAAGGCACCCCGGCGACGCCACAAACGGTGCATAGTGCTTTTGTCAACCAACCCTGGCTGATCGATGACAACATTCCCGCTACCGCTGCCACGTGTTCCCGCTCCGCCGAGGTGTCCGATGTCCGCAATGGTACCGGGGTACCCGGTGGCTGCACCCAGGATCTGGTGCACCGCTTCTACCAGGTGCAGTACCAGATCGACGGCGGCAAGCAGGACCGATACGTCACCGGCAGTGACGCCGTCGGGCTGGTCATGGGCCACTACGACACCACCCGGCTGCCGATCTATGCCTATCTGCACGGCACGGACGCCCCGGGCTACGTGATTGCCGACAACTTCTTTCAGGGCTCCTTCGGTGGCTCGTTCCTCAGTCACCAGATGCTCGTCGCCGCGCAGGCACCGATCTTTGCGGGCGCCGACCACAGTGGACAGACCATGGGCTGTGCCACCGGCACGGCCCAGTGTGACCGGCACTCCGTGGTAGACGTCAACGGAATGCCGGCCAGTTACCCGTACTACACGCCACCGGCTGGCGCCGTGGTGCAGGATCAGGAGCTCACCGAGGCCGCCGATGCGTCAGGTCGCTGCGCTCCGAGCTTCGCCGGTGCGGTGCCCGCCCCGGCCGGCACGCTGTGCGGCGACTACGCGGTCAACACCATCCAGCCGTTCACTCAGCCTTACGCCCCGGGCACGAAGGTGGGCAAGCGCCTGCCGCTGCTGCACAGTGCCAACATCGGGGACTCCTTATCCGCTCACGGGGTGTCCTGGATCTGGTACTCCGGGGGCTGGGATAACGCCACGGGCAACAACGGACGCGACGCCACCCACCCGCTCGGTGCGGGCTGGACCGCCGGTCCGACTGGCACCGCCACCGGCAGCTGTGCCGGTCCAGTGGCCAAGGACGCGGTGTTCCCGTACTGCCCGGCCCCGCTGTTCCAGTACCACCACCAGCCGCTGGGCTATTTCGCCGGCTACGCGGACGGCACCCCGGGCCGGGCCCAGCACCTCGCCGACGAGCAGAAGTTCCTGCACGACGTCGCCCGGCCGGGCGGCCTTCCGGCAGTCAGCGTCGTCAAGCCGATCGGTGCGGAGAACGAGCACCCCGGCTATGCCAGCGAGCCCCACGGCAGCTCCCATCTCGTCGAGCTCATCAGGGCCATCGTGAACGGGCCGAACGCCAAGCACACGATGATCATCGTGACCTACGACGATTTCGGTGGGCAGTGGGATCACGTCAGCCCGCCCGGCACCCCGGGCAACCCCGGGCCGCACGATGCCCTCGGCCCCGGCTCCCGGCTCCCGGCACTGATCCTTGCGCCCGGGATCACGCCGGGAGTGGACCACACCCAGCACGACACCACCTCCATCTTGGCCACCATCGAGCACCGGTTCCGCCTGCCGCCGCTGACCGGCCCCGACGGGCGGCCCACCCGGGACGCCCAGGTCACCGACCTGTTTACCGCGTGGCGCTGACGCACACGCATCACCGCTCGGGGGCCACGCCGGTGACGAGGAAGCTGACCTGACGCGCGATCGCCACCGCGTGGTCGGCGAAGCGCTCGTAGTAGCGGCCGATGAGTGCAGCGTCCACCGCCGGTTCCACGCCGTGCGCCCAGTGCTCGGAGAACAGGATCCGGAAGATTCGCCGGCGCAGCGCGTCCACCTCGTCGTCGGCTCGCGCCAGCCGATCGGCGGCCAGCGGGTTGTGGTTGTCGATCGCGGTCGCGGCGTCCTGTGCGAGGCCGGTGGCGAGCACGCTCATGCGCGCGAAGACGGGGCGGACGTCGGCTGGGATCGGCACCGTTGGGTGCTTCATCCGGGCGATCTTGGCGATGTGCTGGGCCAGGCTGCACATCCGCTGCAGGTCACTCACCGTGTGCATGGCCGCGACCACCCTGCGCAGGTCGGTGGCTACCGGTGCCTGCAGGACGAGCAGCGTGACGGAGCGCTGGTCCATGTCGTCGCACAGCGTCTTCGTCTCCCCCACCTGGGAGATGACCAGCTCAGCGAGACCCAAGTCGGCTTGGCTGAGCGCGGTCGAGGCATTGGTCATCATCTGGGCGGCCAGCCGCGCGGTCCTGGACAGGTCACTGGTCAGCGTGTCCAGCTCGGCCCGGAAGTTCTCCCGCATTGGCAGAGAGTACGGGGGTGCGGCCGCCCCGTCTCGGATGTCGAACGAATCGGAGGTGAATGCGCAGTCCGGCCGGCGGGGGGATCGGGTCACCCGCCGGAATGGGGCAGCTCGGCGCCAGCCGGAACGGCGAGGTCCATCGGGTCATCCAGCCAGCCGTGCGGGAGTACCACCCGGCCGGGTGAGCCCTGGCGGCCCCGGGGGCCTGCCCCGTCGGGCGGGAACGGGGCGTCGGGATCCAGCCGCGCCAGCGCCCCGTCCAGCTCGGCGAAGCTCGACACCATCCCCAGCGCGCGCCGCACGTCCCCGCCGACCGGGAAGCCGTGCAGGTACCAGGAGATGTGCTTGCGCAGGTCACGCAGGCCCTTGTCGGGGCCAAGATGCTCGACTAGTAACCCGGCATGGCGGCGCAGGATGGCGGCGACCTGCCCCAGGGCCGGTGGTTCCGGCGCCGGGGTGCCGGCGAAGGCGGCTTCGAGCTCGGCGAACAGCCACGGCCGTCCCAGGCAACCGCGGCCCACCACGACCCCGTCACAGCCGGTGTGCTCGACCATCCGGATCGCGTCCGCGGCCGTGAAGATGTCCCCGTTGCCCAGGACCGGGATTGCCGTGACGGCCTGCTTGAGCGCGGCGATGGCAGCCCAGTCGGCGGTGCCCGAGTAGCGCTGCGCGGCGGTGCGGGCGTGCAGCGCCACGGCGGCCACGCCGGCGTCCTGGGCGATCCGCCCGGCGTCGAGGAATGTGTAGTGCTCGTCGTCGATGCCGATCCGGAACTTCACCGTGACGGGAAGGGGTCCGGCGGCCTCGACGGCGCAGCGGACGATCTCGCCGAACAGGGCCCGCTTGTAGGGCAGCGCCGCACCGCCGCCTCGGCGGGTGACCTTCGGGACCGGGCAGCCGAAGTTGAGGTCGAGGTGATCAGCGAGATCCTCGCCGCGAATCAGCTCTACCGCCTTGCGGATCGTCGCCGGATCGACCCCGTAGAGCTGCATCGAGCGGGGCCGTTCCGCGGCATCGAAACTGATCATCTTCAGCGTACCGGGGTGCCGCTCCACCAGAGCCCGGCTGGTGATCATTTCGCAGACGTACAACCCGGCCCCGTGCTCGCGGCACAGCCGTCGGAACGCCACGTTGGTGATCCCGGCCATCGGGGCGAGCACGACGGGTGGATCGACCCGGTAAGGGCCGATTAGCAGCGGCGGTCGCACGGCAGGCACGCCTTCCATCATCCCTTAGGGTTTCCCCGCCGCTCCTGTCTGTCCCCACCTCTATTGACTTCGGATGAGCCCTGTATAGACTTCAGGTATGCCCATGGGTCGAGTCCTGCGGGTGCGCGGCGAGAGAGGCAAGCATGCACGGTACGGACAGGTTGTGGCGGATCGCAGCAGGCGTGGTGTTGGCCGCAGCGACGCTGGTGGGCTGCGGCTCCGATGCCGCTGGGCGAGTCGTGCTCAACTTCACCACCGGTACCGAGGGGGTGGACCAGTACCGGGCCGCCGCGGCGGTGTGCAGTGAGGCCTCTGGTGGTCGGTACACCATCGAGCAGCGGTCCCAGCCGAACCGGAATACCGATGAGCAGCGGCTGTTCTTGGCGCGTCGGCTGGCCGCCCAGGACACCGGACTGGAGATCATGGAGCTCGACGTGGTCTGGACTGCGGAGTTCGCCCAGGCGGGATGGATCTCGCCGTACCCCCCCGAGCGGGCGCGTCAGATCGAGCAGGGGACCCTGCCGGTCTCGCTGGAGACCGGGATCTATCACGGAACGCTGTACGCCGCACCATTGGGCGCTAACCCAGCACTGCTCTGGTACCGCACGGACTTGGTACCGCACCCGCCGCAGACGTGGGATGAGATGATCCAGATGGCGGAAGACCTGGCGGCGAGGGGTCTGCCGCACTACATCGAGGTGCAGGGTGCCCGGTACGAGGGTTTGACGGTGTGGTTCAACACGCTGCTCGCCAGTGGCGGCGGTGCGATGGTCTCGGATGACGGCGTGGTGCAGGTGGATCGGGGCGATGCCGCCCGGCGGGCCGTGGGCGTCATCGCCCGGGTCGCCACTTCCCGGGCCGCCGACCCGTCGCTGTCGGTGACCAACGAGAACGGGGCCCGATTGGCGATGCAAGCAGGTACCGCAGCCTTCGAGGTCAACTACCCGTTCGTCTACGCCTCGATGCAGGAGGCCGGCGGTGGCACGTTCATCGATCCGCTGGGCCGGCCGACCAGTCAGGACACCGGCCGCCGGGTCGGAGATGTGTTCGGCTGGGCCGCCTACCCTTCGGTGCTGGCGGGCACGCCGGCGCGGGTGACGCTTGGCGGCGTCAACCTGGGGGTGAGCGCCGCCTCGCGGCATCCGGCTGAGGCGTTCGAGGCGGCGCAGTGCCTGCGCAACCGGGACAACCAGCTGCGCAACGCCGTAGGGGTAGGAAGACCGCCCACGCTCGGCGAGCTGTACGACGACCCGGTGTTGCAGCAACACTTCCCGTCCTGGCAGCAGACCCGGGACTCGGTGAACCAGGCCAGCATGCGACCGCGGAGTCCAGCCTACAAGAACATCTCGATCGTGGTTTCCGAACTACTCAACCCACCGACGAAGATCAGTCCGAACACCGTGGTGCGTGAGCTGGCTGACCAGATCGCCAAGGCCGTTGCGTCCCAAGGGTTGGTGCCATGACGATGACCAGGCGCTCGGGTGATCGCAGCGTCGCGCCGGGGAGCGGGTGGGCGCCTGCGTCTGCGCGTGTCCGATCGGAACGTCGGCTGGCGGCGCTGCTCTGCGCGCCAGCAGTACTGGTGATTCTGGCGGTGACCGGGTACCCGATCGGCTACGCGATCTTCCTGTCGCTGCAACGGTTCGACCTGCGGTTCCCTGACCAGCGTGGCTTCGTCGGGCTGGCCAACTACGGCGCGGTGCTGAGTTCTGACTACTGGTGGCGGGCGTGCACCGTCACCGTGGTCATCATGGTGATCTCGGTGACGATCGAGTTCGTGGTCGGGCTGGCGCTGGCACTGGCGATGTATCGCACCGTGGTCGGCCGGGGGCTGGTGCGGACCGTGGTGCTGATCCCCTACGGCATGGTGACGGTGGTGGCCTCTTATGGCTGGCAGTTCGCTTGGACGCCGGGCACGGGCTATCTGGCCGCTTTGCTGCCCGAGGGTGTGGCACCGCTGACCGATCAGGTCGCGGCCATCGCCCTAATCATCCTGGCCGAGGTGTGGAAGACGACGCCGTTCATGGCGTTGTTGCTGCTCGCCGGGCTCGCGCTGGTCCCCGAGGACCTCCTCAAGGCTGCCGCGATGGACGGCGCCGGGCCGTGGAAACGGTTGACCAGGGTGATCCTGCCGATGATGAAGCCGGCAATCTTGGTGGCGCTGTTGTTTCGCATCCTGGACGCGTTCCGGATTTTCGACAGCATCTACATCCTGACTCGAGGCTCCAACGGGACGGAACCGGTGTCGATGCTGGGCTATGACAACCTGTTCGTCGGGTTCAACTTGGGTATCGGTTCGGCCATCAGTGTCCTGATCTTCATCGTAGTGGCGATCTTCGCATCGGTGTTCGTCACGCTGTTCGGCGTGGCGGCGCCGGGCGCCGAGGCCGAGGGGAGGCAGAAGCGATGACCGCGGGATCGGGTCGTAAGGGGTGGTGGGCCGTCGCTGACCTCGTCATCCTCGGCTATGCGCTGATGCCGGTGCTGTGGATCCTCAGCCTGTCGTTCAAACCCCTCACGTCAATCAACGATGGCCGCTTCATCCCGGCTGTTCTCACCTGGTCGAACTACCAGCAGATCTTCCAGCTGGACTCGTTCGTCAGCGCGTTACGTAACTCGATCGGCATTACGCTCATCGCGACCGCCTTGTCGGTGGTGATCGGGACGCTCGCGGCCTACGCGATCGCGCGGTTATCCTTCCCGGGCAAGAAGCTGCTGGTCGGCGTCGCGTTGCTGATCTCGATGTTCCCGCAGATCTCGCTTATCTCGCCGCTGTTCGACATCGAGCGACGGGTCGGCCTGGTCGACACTTGGCCGGGTCTGATCCTGCCTTATGTCACATTCTCGCTGCCACTGGCGATCTACACGTTTTCGGCGTTCTTCCGGGAGATTCCCTGGGAGCTGGAAAAAGCGGCCCAGATGGACGGTGCGACGCCTTTCCAGGCGTTCCGCAGCGTCATTATCCCGCTGGCTGCACCCGGGGTACTTACCACCGCGATCCTGGTGTTCATCTTCTGCTGGAACGACTTTCTGTTCGCGGTCTCGCTGACCACCACCGAGGCATCGCAGACCACCACGGTCGAGATTGCCCAGTTCACCGGGGCCTCGCAGTTCACCGAGCCCACCGGGTCCATCTCGGCGGCCGCCGTGCTGCTGACTATTCCGATCATTGTATTCGTACTGTTCTTCCAACGTCGGATCGTCGCCGGCCTGACCGCCGGCGCAGTCAAGGGGTAGCGGTGGCCACGATTGACCTGGACAAGGTAACCAAGCGGTTCCCCGACGGCACGCTCGCCGTGCAGGACGTGGACCTCCAGATTGCCGACGGCGAGTTCGTCATTCTCGTCGGGCCCTCCGGGTGTGGGAAGTCGACGACCCTGAACATGATCGCCGGCTTGGTGGACATCACCTCCGGTGAGCTGCGTGTCGAGGGAAAACGGGTCAACGAGCAAGCACCCAAGGACCGCGACATGGCCATGGTGTTCCAGTCTTACGCGCTCTACCCGCACATGACCGTTCGGGAGAACATTGCCTTCCCGTTGAAGCTTGCCCGGGCCGGCCGAGCCATCATCGAAGCCCGCGTGGCGGACACTGCGGACCTGCTCGGCCTCACCGACCTGCTGGATCGTAAGCCGGCCATGCTGTCCGGTGGACAGCGGCAGCGGGTAGCCATGGGACGGGCGATCGTGCGCAAGCCCAAAGCGTTTCTGATGGACGAGCCGATGTCCAACTTGGATGCAACGCTGCGGGTGCAGATGCAGGTTTCGGTGGCCCGGCTGCAGCAGCAGCTGGGCATTACGACTGTCTATGTGACCCACGACCAGACTGAGGCGATGCGGCTGGGTGATCGGGTGGTCGTGATGCGCCGCGGCGGGGTGGTGCAGCAAGTTGGCGCGCCACAGTTTCTCTACGAGTATCCGGCAAACTTGTTCGTGGCAGGGTTCATCGGCTCGCCGGCGATGAACTTCCTACCCGCGCAGCTGGGCGGGAGCGCGCTGCGTTGCGCCTTGGGCGAGCTGCCGCTCGCTGACCGGATGCGTCGCACCCTGGAGTCGGCGGGCGCGCCCAGCGACGTGATCGTGGGGGTGCGGCCGGAGCACTTCGAGGACGCCGCACTGGTAGAGCCCGGGGTCAAGGAGTGCGGGGTGACGTTCATGGTGCAGGTCGAGGTGCTGGAGTCCATGGGCTCGGAGAAGTACGCCCACTTCGCGCTGCCGGGTGCGCAGGCCAGCGCGGCCGAGCTTGATGAGCTCACGGCAGACGCAGGTACCGCTGACGTCCCTGGCGCTGGCCGGCTCGTCACCCGGCTGCCCGCCGCGTCTGCCGCGATCCAGGGGGAGTGCCTCCAGATCTGGTTAGATCCAGACCGAGTCCAAGTCTTCCATCCCGCCGATGGACGCAACCTCACACTGCTGCCCGCCGGGCAGGATCGTGCGCAGGTGCACCTCCTCAGCGCTGGGAAGCCCGCTGGGCATACCTAATGTCCAGCGGGCCGCTTCCAGCGGGTCCTCGGGATGCGGGCCCAGGCCGCCAGGATGGTGCCTGGGGCGGTGACCAGGAGGTTGGTCGCTATCGCCCGTACCTGGTCGGCCGGGGCGGCGCGGATCTCGGCGAGCATGGCCTCCTGGTAGTCCTCACCCGCACTGGGTGGCTGCAGTGCACTGATGGCGCCGACCAGCAGCTCGGCCCGTTCGTCACGATGACCCAGCGCAAAGCTGATCATGTTGCAGGCAAGAAAGGTGGTCAGTTTCAAGGCCATGAAGAGTGTGCACGGAACCAGCACGGGTGCTAAGCCAATAGTGAGCATCGGGAGCTTACCGAGCAGTAGAAGTATTAGGTTGACCACGCCCAGGACATAGCAGGACTTGGTGACCCTGACCCGCCAGCCGCGTGTCATCGTGGCTCACCCTCCGGAGTTCAAGGTGCCCAGCCCCCGGGACCACGTAACGTTTCTGGTGTTCACCCGCGCCGCCGCCGCCTGAAGAGCCTTCCGGGCCGCTGCTGCACCGTCCTCGGTGAGGCGATAGTACCGGCGCCGTGGCCGAGCGGCCTCGTGCGGATCCAGATCTTCCCACTTGTCGGTCAACCAGCCGTGTTCGAGGAGTCGCTGGAGGATCGGGTAGGTGGTCCCCGGCAGCAGGCCGGTGAGCTCAGTGATCTCCAAGCCGTAGAGGGCGGCCTCGGGGTTGTCATCCCAGACCCGCAGGAGCGCTTCCAGCACCAGCCGGACGGTGGTCGTCATTCTGGGAGCCATACCTGAAGTCTAGTGAGGGCTCGCCCGTAGTCAATACAGGAAGCCATCCAACCCTTGCTAGAGTTCTGATTAGCCTATATCGTCCTCGTTATGAACATGCTAGGTCTGCTGGTGTCGTGCGTGGTACTGCTCGTCGGCCTCGGGGTGCTGCTCGGCTCAGCCTGGACCCTCCTGGTCGTCTTGGCCTGGACCCGCCTGGTCGTACAGTCCAGGCGTCGTCGTCGGGCTGAAGAGCGTCGCAGGTAAACGAGGAGTGATCGCCGTGGTTGCCTGCGCCTTACCTGGGACTGTTGTGTTCCACCTGGGAACCTGGCCGAGAGGAGCCGTCGATGTCCACGGTAGGTCGGCCGCCGTCGGTGGTGTTGCCGATCACTACGCACCCGACTGAGCCGTCGCTGATGATGATCCCACGGTTGAGATTGGGGCCGGAGATCCTGTTGTCACGTATTTCGACGTTGGGCCAGTGGCGCAGGTTCACCGCCTGGGCTCCGTTGGACGCGCAAGTATTGCTGATGAAGCTGATCGAGGGTCCTCCGGTCGGGGCGGCGCTGTTGCCGCGCTGGTCGCCGGTGGCGATGAGGCATTGTGCGTCGACGTTGCGGCAGGTGTTGCCGGCGATCACGACGTCGAAGGTGGGCTGGCTGTTGTCGTCGTAGGTTTGGAAGCAGTCGGGGTGTGGCGGGTTGGCGTAGCCACTGGCGGAGATGTCGGTAATGGTGTTCTCGGTGATCCGGTGACCGTTGCCGAAAAAGCGCATGCCGTCGGCGTCGCCGTTGTCGCGGGCCACGGTGGCGCGCACGGTGTTGTGGCTCACCTCGACCCGCTGCCCGCTGATCCAGATCCCGGTGGTGTCAACATGCTGCACCAGGTTGTCGTCAATGCTCGAGCTTCCGCACGGTGCGCAGGTGATTCCGCTTCGCTGGGTGTCGTGAATGGTGTTGTGGCGGATGATCAGGTCGCTGCCATTGAGGAGTATCCCGTCACCGCCGGTGACCGTGAAGCCTTCGACCACGACGTGGTCGGCGGTGATGTGGATGCTGCGCACGGTGGCCCCGTCGGAG
Organism: Pseudonocardiaceae bacterium; assembly: GCA_050699575.1. Lineage (GTDB taxonomy): Bacteria > Actinomycetota > Actinomycetes > Mycobacteriales > Pseudonocardiaceae. Next base: position 15,565 of record JBOHFG010000123.1, on the reverse strand, counting down.
CGCAGCGCGATCGGTTTATTCGAGGCACCCGAGCGGTTCATCGTGACCTCGGTGCCGGCGAGGTCACGGCCGGTGAAGCACACCGTGTTCCCGGGGGAGGCGGCATCCAGTGCCGCTGGCACGTCGTCGGCTCGGGTGACTGTGCGGCTGCAGGGAAGGGGGCGGCTCGGATCTGCCGAGTGGTTCGGGCCTGCCGACGGACCCCGGTCAGCCCCTGGGTTCCGGCCGGCTGAGGGGTTCTGGCCTGTCGAGGGGTTCTGGCTGGTTGAGGGGTTCTGGCTGGTTGAGGGGTTCTGGCCCGCGCAGCCGGCGGCACACAGCAGGCCCAGTGTGATGATCGCCACTATTCTGGGCAACACGGCCACCGCCGCCGCCCCCCGACATCCCGGCGAAGAGTGCTCATCTGGGCAGCGTATGCCCTCCACGTAGCCAGGGTCACGTTGGCTGGTCACTCCGGGTCATCTGGGGCCGAGTTCTGAAAAAGGTTCCATTTGGCGCTCAGCTTGGTACTTGTAGTCACACGGGCGGTGGTTACCGAACGTATAGTGTGCGAGCTGTGACTCAGGTGGGAGCGCGCTAGGCCGGTCGAATGAACTCGACTAATTTCATGTTACGTCGGGACCCATTTCTCGATTGTTATCGCAACGGCTCATATCACCCGATCGGCTCACAGTGAAGGAATATGCGCTGTTTGTAATCTGAGTTGAACCCGGCTCTGTGGGTTGATCTGACGTATCCAGGTTGGTCCACGTGCTGGTATGAAGAAGTGTCCCGTGGTTCCAGAAATAGTGCAAGATGCTCACTGTAACAACAGGGAAGGTCCAGGTGAACAACGAGTATTCGGGGCGCCGCACCAGTGGGATCGCCTCGGACCCGGCCAATTCGAGAGACTCTGGTGAATTGGCTGAGTCGTCTTTTCGGTGGGCCGAGTTCCCGCACGCCGATTTCCTTGCGCTGATCGCGAGCCACCTGGCCGGCGACGATGACTCGTGGAGCCTGCGGAGTCGCGAGCGGTGGTTGGTGGTGGAGCCCCCCGGGTACCGCAGCCGCACCGCCGGCTGGAAGCTGCATCTGTCGTGCACTGTGCACTCAGCGCAGGACGTGCTGGCCGCGGCCGTCGCGGTGCTGGTCCGGCACCGGGTGGCGTTCAAGGTGCCGGCCACGATGCGGCAGCTACGGAGGCTGGTTGTCCGGGACTGTGACCGGGCCCAGGCCGGGAAGGTCGTCACGATCTACCCGGACGACGACGGGCAGTTCGTGCTGCTCGCCGCCAAGCTGCACGAGGTGACCGCTGGGATGGCGGGACCCCGCATCCTCTCCGATCGGCCCTACCGGCCCGGCAGCCTCGTGCACTATCGCTACGGAGGCTTCGCCGGCCAGGCCAGGCTCACCCTCGACGGGTGCTACGAGCAAGTGTTGATCACCCCCGATGGTGCCACAATCCCGGACCGCCGCGACGCCTGGTACTGCCCGCCGCCCTGGGCGGTCTGCCCCCTGCCCGACCAGCCCCTGCCCCACCAGCCCTCGGCGCGGCGGACCGACAACGCGACCAGTGTCCTGCTCGACGAGCGGTTCTCAGTGACTGCCGCCCTGCGCCAGAGCGCCAAGGGTGGGGTGTACCTGGCTACCGATACCGAGACCGGCGCCGAGGTCGTGCTGAAGCACAGCCGCGCGCACATGGACGCCGACGGCCAGGGCGCCGACGCCCGCGACGCGCTGCGCCATGAGGCGCGCATGCTCGGGCTGCTCGCCCCCACCGGGCTGGTGCCAGCCCTGGTCACCACCTTCGAGCAGGAGGCCGACGTCTTCCTCGTCGAGGAGATCATCGACGGCAACCCGCTGCGCAGCTGGGTTGCCGAGCATGCCCTCGGATGCCCAGGAGTGCCTGCGGCGGTGGCGATCCCGCTGGCCACCAAGCTGGTCGAGCTGCTGCGGCAGGTGCACGCCCACGGTCTTGTCATCCGCGACCTGAGCCCGACCAACGTCATGGTCACGCCGGAGGGCGAGTTGCGGCTCGTCGACCTGGAGATGGTGGCGCCGGTCGGCAGCTTGGCCCGGTGGTCCTGCACGGTCGGCTACCAGGCACCGGAGCTCATCGCCGGTCGAGGCGCGTGGACGCACGCTACCGCGACGTTCGCCGAGGACCGGTTCTCCCTGGGGGCGCTGCTGTTCCTGATCGCCACCGGCAACGACCCGATCCTGCCGGACGACGAACCGGCGCGACGGTCGATCCGCGAACGCCTAGCGGGTTGGCTCGCCGGCGTCGCGCCGCACAGCGCCGCGGTCCGTGCCCTGCGGCCCGCCATCCTGAACCTGACCGACGACGATCTCGCGACGCGTCGCATCCCGACCCGCTTCGCGGAGGCCGACGGCGCGACGGGCACTGACGGGCTACCCGAGCCGGACCTCGACCGGCTGATCGCCGACGGCCTGGCCCACCTGGCAGCCACCCTGGCGCCATTACCCGCCGAGCGGCTCTGGCCGACCAGCGACGACTGCGAGCAGTACGACCCGGCGAGTGTGCAACACGGCGCGGCGGGCGTACTGGGCGCGCTGACCGCCGGGCTCGTCCGCACGCCCGATGACGGCGCTCTGGTGGGTGCCGTACGGATGGCCGTGTCCTGGGTGGAGCGCCGGGTCGCCCGCGAGCCCCGGCTGCTGCCAGGCCTGCAGTTCGGCCGCTCCGGCACCGCCTGGGCGTTGTATGACGCCGCCGGCGCGCTGCGGCCGGACGACGACAGGCCGGACGACGGTGGGCTGGCCGAACGGGCCGGTGAGCTGCTGCTGCGGATCCCGTTACCGGAGCGGGCGAACCCGGACGTCGTGCACGGCCTGGCCGGTGCCGGCCTCGCGCACCTGCACCTGGCGCACGCGACCGGCGATGAGCGCTTTACTCAGCGCGTGGTGCGGTGCGCCGACGGCGTCGTCCGCGCCGCCGAGCGCGACGGGGACACCCTGCTGTTCCCGGTCCCCGTCGACCTCGATTCGAAGCTCGCCGGTGCCCGGCATTACGGGTTCGCGCATGGCACGGCCGGTGGTGGCTACTTCCTGCTTGCCGCCGGCGCGTTGACCGGTGTCGGCCGGTACACCGAGCTGGCCCTGGCGGCCGCGGACACCTTGTGCCGGGTGGCCGTGCTCGACGACGGCGCCGCATGGTGGCCAACCGGGCCCGCGGAGGGCACGGTGTTCACCTACTGGTGCAGCGGCTCGTCGGGGGTCGGCAGCTTCCTGTTGCGGGCCTGGCAGGTGAGCCAGCAGCCGCGCTACGCCGAGCTCGCCGCGCTGGCCGCGCTGGCCGTGTACCGCACCCGCTGGCTGGACCTGCCCTCGGTGTGCCATGGGCTCGCCGGCAACGGTGAGTTTCTGCTCGATATGGCCGGGATCCTGGGGGAGCGGCGGTTCGCCGAGCAGGCGTGCGAGCTTGCCGCGGTGGCCTACCTGCGGCACGGTCTGCGCAGCGGTCGGCTGGTGACGTGCGGGGAGAACGGCCGTGACGTGGTCGCTGGCGCGGGCGTCGGTCTGGCTGGGATGGTGCAGTTCCTGCTGCGGTGCCGTGACGGTGGCGCCCGCAGCTGGATGGTTGACGAAGTCTTCGCACTGGATGCCTGCGGGGTTGTGGCATGAGCGCGCCACCGGTACTGGATCGCGGCAACTTCTGGTTCTCGCCCTCGGGTCGGCGGCTTGCCTGCCTGGCCGGGCTGGGCGAGAGCCGGTTCTGGGCCGAGGCGTGGAACCTGGACAGCCCGCCGACCTGGCGACCGATCGCCGGCGACACCGGCGAGACCGGCTACACCCAGCCGTTGGCGCTGGACGACGGCCGGGTGCTGCTGGCCCGGCCGGTCAACGGCCAGCACCGCGTCGTGCTGTGCCCGGTGGAGGGTCCGCGCCAGACCCTCGAGACCGTCAACGCGCTCGGCTTGCGGCTGATCGTGAGCCGGACACCGGACGCGCTGGCCTTCGCGGTGATCACGCGCCCGGACTATCAGTGTGAGCTGTGGCGGGTCCGGGACGAGGAGCCTGCGCTCACCATGGTGGCGCGGCTGCCCGGCTTGGTCCCAAGCAATGAATGGCTCGACGCATCGGGGCGGACGCTCGGGTTCAGCTGTCTCGCCGAGGGCGAGATCCGGCCGTTGATGGTGGACACGGTAACCGGTGTGATCACCGCGATCCCGGGTCTGGCGGTCGGCATGCGGCCGCTGCTCCACGCGCCAGCGTCCGGGCTGCTGGTGGTCGGTCGCCTCCGCGAGTTCGGGTGGACCAGGTACGGTCACGACGAGCCGGTGGTCTTTCCCGCCGCGTTGCGTTTCGACCGGGGCAACGAAGCCTGGCCGCTGGCGGCTGACCCGGCCGGGCAGCGGCTGCTGCTACTGGTCGAGGAGTCCACCCGGTCGCGCCTGGTGATCTACTACCCGTTCACCGACCGCGTCGAGGCACTGGATACCCCGGTCGGGGTGGTGGGCCGGGTTGCCCAGTGGCGGGTCGAGCCGGACGGAACCGACATCGTGCACTTCCCGTTCAGCGGGCCGGCCAGGTCCGCGGGGCTCGCCGAGCTCGTGGTCGGCGGTGGGTGCACCGTGTATGGCAGCGTGCCGGTCGGCAACGGGGGCACCGCGCCGCACACGGAGCTGTTCCCCGGTCCGGCCGGCCCGATCGAGGCCGTCGTCTGGGGTTCGTGGCGCCGCGGCCAGGATGTCCTGATCGCTCTGCACGGCGGCCCAGTGGGCAACTGGCGGCTGGACCACGACCCGGAGCTGCAACGGCTGGCGGACGCCGGCCTGGCGATCATCGCGCCGAACGTGCGCGGCGGCGGCGGCGACGGGCCGCGGGACCCCGACACCGGCCGCGGTGCCTGGGGTGGACCGGATCTGGCCGACCTCCGGCACCTGGCCCGCGCGGTCGTGAGAGTGACCGGGACGCCACTGCGGGTGCTGGGCCGCAGCTACGGCGCCTACCTGGCGTTGCTCGCGGTGGGCGCCGACCCGCGGCTGTGGTCGCACTGTGCGGCGCTGGCCCCGTTTGTCTCGGCGGCGTCGCTGCACGCCGAGGCGGGTCCGCGGGTGCGGGCGCTGATCGAGCGGTTGGACGGCCTCGCCGGGATCGACGACGAGCTCGGCCCGCGGGACTCCCGGATGTTCGCGGCGCGGAGCACCGCCCAGTTGTTCCTCGCGCACGGCAGTGCCGACGCCGTCATCCCGATCACGCAGTTCCACGCGCTGCGGGAACACCTGATCCAGCACCGGACCCTGCCCGGTCCGGATCCGATCCTGCTAGAGGTCGACGGGGCCGATCACGATCTCGCCGACTACGACTTCACCAGCCAGGTTCGCGCCGCTCCGGACGTGTCGGAACGGCTGTTCGACTTCCTGACCGACGGCCTGGCGCGCCCGGCGACACGGGTGGCGTCCCCATGATCCCGCTCAAGGGGCGGGTTGCCGATCCCGGCGGCTCGCACGATCCGACCCTCCCGGAAGGAGGTGACAATCATGGAGATCATTCGCGATATCACCGCGCTGGAGGAGCTGCCCGAGGCAGCAGCCACCGGTCTGCACAGCAACACCCAGGGCCACGGCAGCTGGAACTGCCAGGGCACTGGCGCGACCTGCAACGCCACCTGCGGAGTCACCAGCATTGGCGGCTGATGGTATGAGCTGGTCACGTCGCTGACGTGGTGCACAGTGAGCGAGTGCAGGGGCGGGGCGAAACCGCCCCTGCACTCGCTTGACAACGTACCGTGTGGCCCACCCTGGGCTGCGCGCCCTCCGGAGGTGTTCCATCAGTACCCCCGACGGGGCAGTACCACACCACCCGGAACCGAACCCCCCGGAACCCCCCGGCGCGCTGTTGCTCGCGGCCCTGCGCAGCGCATGGGTGCCGACCGCGACCGCGGCGTTGGCCGGGTTGCTCGGCGCGGTGAGCCTGCTGCTGTTCCCCGCCGCGCTGGCCGCGGCGGTCGACGCGGCGATCACCAGCGGGCCGACCACGGTGCTGAGCCGGCCGGTCGTCCTGCTCGCGGTCGTCCTGCTCACGAACCTCGCCGCGAACGTGCTGGAGCAGATTGCCAACGTGTCCGGGGTGGCCCGGACCACCGCGTGGCTACGCAATCGGGTCGCCCGCGGGCTGTTCGCCCGCGGGTTGGCCGGCCAGCGGGAGGTACCCGCCGGCGATGCCACCGCGCGGCTCACCGGGGTGTCCGGCGCCGCAGGACAACTGCCGGCGATGTTGATCAAACTCGGCACCTCCGCGCTCATCACCGTCGGCGCACTGGTCGGCCTGGCGTTGGTCGACTGGTGGCTCGTCGTCACCTTGTTACTGGTGACGCCGGTGGTCTACCTGCTGCTGCGGGTTTTCACCCGCACGGTGTTCGACGTCTCCTCTGCCTACCAGGAGGCCCAGGCCGGCATCGCCGGGCGGTTGGTCGACGCGCTGGCCGGCCGCCGCACGATCCGGGCTGCCGGCACCGTGGTGCGCGAGGTTGATCGGGTGCTCGCCATCGCCCCAGCGCTGCGCGCGGCCGGGGCGCGGTTCTGGGCCCTCCAGCGTCAGGTCGCCTGGTCGTTCTCGCTGCTCGTGCCGGTGGTGCAGGTCGTCGTGCTGTCCGTCGCCGGGTGGGGGGTCGCGCAGGGCCGGCTCTCGGCCGCCGAGCTGGTCGCCGTGCTCAGTTACGTCGCACTGGTCATGAGCGGGCTCAACGACATCGACCCGGTGCTGGAGATCTCGGGCTGCCGGGCCGCGGCGGCGCGGATCGCGGCGGTCACCGTGGGGCAGGTGCCGCGCTGGCACCGCCGGTTCGACCGGCTTCCGCCGGGCCGCGGTGCGGTGCGCCTGAGTGAGGTCACGGTCACGCTGGACGACAAGACGGTGCTGGACCGGCTCGATCTGACGATCCCCGGGGGCGCAACGGTGGCTCTGGTCGGGGCCTCCGGGGCCGGTAAGTCAGTGCTGGTGGGGTTGCTGGGCCGGCTCTACCAGCCGGAGCGGGGACTAGTGATGATCGACGAGCGCCCGGTGGACGCGCTCACCGACGCGGGGCTGCGTTCGGCCGTGGCCTACGCCTTCGAGCGGCCCGCCCTGCTCGGCGCCACGCTCGGCGAGGCGATCGGCTACGGCCGCGACGAACCCGACGACGTCGCCGTGCTCGTCGCGGCCCGCGCGGCGCAGGCTGACGACTTCGTGCGTCGGCTACCGGAGGGCTACCACACCCCGGTTGCCGAGGCGCCGCTCTCCGGTGGCGAGCTCCAGCGCCTGGGCCTGGCCCGGGCGGTCGCCCAGGACGCCCGGGTCACGGTGCTGGACGACGCGACGGGCAGCCTCGACACCGCCACCGAGGCGCAGGTGCAGGAAGCACTGCGCCAGGTGATGGCCGGACGCACCTGCATCGTGGTGACGCAGCGGGCGGCCACCGCGGCCGCGGCCGACGACGTCGCCTGGCTGGAGGGTGGGCGAATCCGGGCGTTCGGCCCGCACACCGAGCTGTGGTCCGACCCGGCCTACCGCGCCCTGTTCGCGAGTGCGCCATGAGTGGATGGCGGCTGCTGGTCGACGGGATGCGCGGCCGGCGCCGCGCAATGGCCGGGTTCGCATTCTGGTCGCTCGTGCAGGGACTGCCGGCGCTGGGCAGCGGCCTGCTGCTCGCTCACGCACTCGATGACGGCTTCCTCGCCGGCCACCTGCTGCGGGGCATGCAGTGGCTGGCCGCGCTGCTCGGGGTGCAGATCCTCGCCGCCGTCGCGAACCGGGCGTTGATCCCGCAGCTGGCCAACCTCGTCGAGCCGGTGCGCGACCATCTCGTGCGCCACGTCGTCACCGCGACACTGCACCGCGCGGTGACCGACACCCTCGACTCCGGGCCCGGTGACGCCGCGGCGGTGACCCGGCTGACCAGCCAGGTCGAGGGGGTGCGCCAGCTCCTCGCCGGCCTGCTGCGCGGCGCTCGCCAGACCGTGGTCGCCCCGGTCGCCGGGCTGGTGGGCCTGGCCCTGCTCGCCCCGGTGCTGCTTGTCATCATGCTGCCGCCGCTGCTGCTGACGTCAGCCTTGTTCGCGGGGCTGCTGCCGGCGCTGTTCCGGCGGTCCCGGGTGGTCATCCTGGCCGGGGAGGCCGTGTCCGCGGGTAGCGGCGCGCTGCTGTCCGGGTTGCGTGACGTGCTGGCCTGCCAAGCGGTCGGCCGGGCCGAGGGAGAGCTCCGCGGGCGGATCGGCACGGAGGTCCGCGCCGCCACGGCGTCCGGCCGGGCCTTCGCCGGCCGGACCGTGCTGATCAGCATCGCGTTGGACATCCCGCTGGTCGCGTTGCTGGTCCTGGCCCCGATCCTGGTGAGCCGGGGACAGCTCTCGGTTGGCGAGCTGGTCGGGGCGGTGGCCTACCTGACGGTCACGTTGGAGCCGGCCCTGAGCGCCCTGGTGCACACCGTTGGCGGCACGGCGCTGCAGCTGATGGTGACGCTGGGGCGACTTGCCGAGATCTCCGCTGCGCCGCCCGCGCCAGTTCCGCCCCGTCCCGACGGCGCTGAGCTGACCGTGCCGGCCCCGCACGGTCCCTCGGGCGCTGAGTTGCCCGCGCTGGTTCCGCCCCGTTCCCACGGCGCTGAGCTGCGCGCTACGAACCTGACTTTCGCCTACGGCCCGCATTCCGCACCGGTGCTGCGCGAGCTCGATCTCATCGTGCCCGGCGGTGAGCACCTGGCGATCGTCGGGCCCAGCGGCATCGGGAAGTCGACCTTGACGGCGTTGCTGGCCGGCCTGGTCGAGCCGCAGCACGGGCAGGTGCTCCTCGGCGGGGCGCCGGTGCACCGGATGAGCCCGGCGGCCCGGCACCAGCGCATCGTGCTGATCCCGCAGCAGGCGTACGTGTTCGCGGGCACGCTGCGGGAGAACGTGTGCTACCTGCGGCCCGACGCCGCGGACGCGGCCGTGGCGCACAGCGCCAGGGAGGTCGGCCTGACCGCGTTGGTCGACGCGCTGGGCGGGTGGGACGCGATGATCTCACCCCACGCGCTGTCGGCCGGGCAGCGGCAGCTCATCGCGCTGGCCCGGGCGCACCTCGCGCCGAGCGTGATCACCATCCTGGACGAGGCGACCTGCCACCTCGACGCGGTCGGGGAGGCGCAGGCCGAAGAGGCGTTCCGGGGTCGTGGCGGCACCGTGATCGTGGTCGCCCACCGGATCAGCTCTGCGCTGCGCGCCGACCGGATCCTGCTGCTCGACGGGCTCTCGCCGCACCTGGGCAGCCACGACGAGCTGCTGCGCTGCAGTGCCGGCTACGCCAAGTTGGTCGGGCATTGGGGTGCGGGAGTGACGTGCGGCGGCGCCCCCAGCGTCACCAGATCTTGACGCGCTGATCGGGCCGGCGGAACAGCTTGTCGCCTTCCTTGACGGCGAACGCGGTGCAGAACTCGGGCAGGTTGCTGACCACGCCGTTGGCGCGGAACTCACTGGGGCTGTGCGGATCGCTCAACAGCAAGGCGCGCTCCTGCTTGTCGCGGGTCTTGCCGCGCCAGATCTGCGCGAACCCCAGGAAAAAGCGTTGCTCGCCGGTGAAGCCATCCAGCACGGCGGCCGGTTGGCCCCCGAGGGACAGTCGGTAGGCGCGGAAGGCCACCGTGAGGCCGGACAGGTCGGCGATGTTCTCGCCCAGGGTCAGCTCACCGTTGACGTGCTCACCGGGCAGCGGCTGGTAGGCCGAGTACTGCGCGGCCAGGGCAGCGGTTCGGGTGGTGAAGCGCTGCACATCCTGCGGGGTCCACCAGTCGCGGAGGTTGCCGGTGCCGTCGAACTTGCGGCCCTGGTCGTCGAATGCGTGGCTGATCTCGTGGCCGATCACCGCGCCGATGCCGCCGTAGTTGATCGCGTCGTCGGCGGTGGCGTCGAAGAACGGCGGTTGCAGGATCGCGGCCGGGAACGTGATGTCGTTGCGGGTCGGTTGGTAGTAGGCGTTGACGGTCTGCGGGGTGGTGAACCACTCAGCCCGGTCCACCGGTTTGCCGAGCCGGTCGAGGTCGCGTTGGTATTCCAGCTGGGCGGAGCGCACCATGTTGCCCACCAGGTCATCGCGGGTGATTCTGAGCTTCGAGTAGTCTTTCCACTTGTCCGGATAGCCGATCTTCACGGCGAGCTTGCTTAGCTTGTCCCTGGCCTCGGCCTTGGTTGCGTCGCTCATCCAGTCCACGTTGTCGATGGACGAGCGGTAGGCCTCAATCAGTTTGCTGACTAGCACGTCGATCCGCCGTTTGGCATCCGGCGGGAAATACCGTTGCACATATCGCTGGCCGAGCAGGTCCCCCATCGCGCCGTCGATGGTGCTGACTGCCCGTTTCCAGCGGGGGCGGATCTCCTGCTGCCCGGCCAGGTCACGGTTACGGAACTCGAAGCGCGCCGTGACGAAGTCATTGCTCAGATAGGGCGCGAGGTCGTCAACGAGCTTGAACTTCAGATACGATTTCCACTCCGCCAAGGGCACGGTGGTCAGCGTGGTGCCTAAGGCGGTGAAGAAGCTGGGCTCGCCGATGATGAAGTCGGGAGTGTGCACACCGGCCACATCGAGATAGGTCTTCCAGTCCACCCCCGGTGTCCGCGCATCGGCGACGGCGAACTTGTTGTAGGTCGCCGTCGCGTCGCGCTCCTGGGTCGCGGTCCACTGTGCGGTGGCCACCTGGTTCTCCAGCGCGAGCACGTGGCCGGCTGCGGTGTCCGGATCGGCCACCCCGGCCAGACTCAGGACGCGTCCGGCGTAGGCCCGAAACTGGCCGCGGGCCGTGACGAACTGCGGATCGGATTTCAGGTAGTAGTCCCGGTCGGGCAAGGTGATCCCGCTCTGCGAGACGCTGGGGATGTAGGCCGATGCGTTGCGGGCGTCCTGACCGATGGACAGCGAGATGGGGCTGGGGGTGCCCTCCGCGGCGCTCTGGGCAAAGTACCGCACAAGGTCCGCGGGGCTGGCGAGCGCGTCGATCCGATCCAGCGATGCCTTCAACGGAGTTGCTCCGAGCGCATCGAGCCGCGCGGTGTCCAGGAAGCTCGCGTAGAAGTCACCGATCTGCTGGTCCGGTGAGCCGGCGGTACCGTGGCGGGCCACGCTGTCCTCGACGATTGCGCGTAGGTTGTGCTCGGCCTGATCGGCCAGCGTGACGAATGCGCCGGACCTGGTGCGATCGGCCGGGATCTCGGTGGTGCGCAACCACTGACCGTTCGTGAACCGGAACAGGTCGTCCTGCGCGCGCACCTGGCGGTCGTACCCGGGCAGCAGCAGCCCCGATCTCGGTGGTGGTGGCGGGGTTCCCGCGCAGCCCACCAAGCCCCACGTCACTGCCACAGCGAGCACAGCGATGCCCAGTCGAGATCGGATCATGGAACCTGACGATAGCCCACCCCCCCGACAACAACGTCGCGCGGAGCCCCCCGCGCCAGCACACTCCAGAGTCGGTCCCCCTCCCAACATGGAGACATATCGGGGCTATCGAGGAGTCGATACCCCCGATATGTCTCCATGTTGCCTCGCTGTGGGGAATTCGGTCCACCGTCGGCCGTCGGCCGATGGGATGAGGCCGCCATCGAACAATGGGGACTCCGATTTCGCAAGGTCACCGAGTATAGCGCGCGCAGACAATTGGGCGCCTTCGCCCAGAACCTCGCGAAGCAGCGTCGATTCGAGCGCGTAGTGGACGTCTCCGATTTCGTCGGTGTCGGCCGCTGCGGTCTCCATGAGCTTGGCCGCCGAGGAGATCCGGTCTATCCGGGAGGCGTTCTGATCTTCGGATGTGAACTCGCCGGAGGTCACCCCGCCGACCAGGTCTAGAAATGCTTCGAGATCCGAGCCGTCGCGATGCGTCACCTTGCGGGCGTGCCAGAAATACGATTTTTCGTCGATGTGAATGTCGTAGAAAGCGGTGAGGAAGTCGTGGAACAGGTCGAACTCGCGGCGGTAGCGTGCCTCGAACTCGCTGAAACTACGTTGTTCGGACATGGTTTCGGCCAGGGTGCTGTTGATTGACCGCGCAGCGAGCAGGGCGCTATAGGTGGCGAGGTGCACCCCCGAGGAGAAGACCGGATCGATGAAGCAGGCCGCGTCGCCCACCAGCACCAGCCCGGGAGTCCAGAAATGTGCCCGGCTGTATGAGTAGTCCTTGCGGACACGAATGGCGCCGTAGGGTCCGTCGGTCACCCGTCGTGCGGTGCTTAGGAAGTCGGTGATCATGGGGCACTCGTCGATGAGTCGCCGCAGTGCCGTTTCGGGATCGCCCTGTATCTTTGGCGCCATGTCTCGTCGCACTACGGCGCCGACGCTGGTCAGCTGGGCGCTGAGGGGGATGTACCAGAACCAGCCGCTGTCGAACGCGACGGATAGGATATTGCCGGAGTTGGGTTCCGTTAGGCGGCGGGCCCCTTCAAAGTAGCCGAACAGCGCTAGGTTCTTGAACAGTGGCGAGTACTCCCTGTTGCCGCCGACCTCGTTGTGGAGCTTGCTGGTGTGGCCTGAGGCGTCGACGACGAAGCGTGCGGTCGCCCGCCTCGGGGTGCCGGTGTGATCGAGGTACCGCAGGCCATATACTCGCCCGGTCGTGTTACGGTCGATGCCCACTACGGGGCTGTTCTGGCGGACATCCACGCCGATCCGTTGGGCATTGTTCAGCAGGATGGTATCGAACTTCATGCGCTCGACCTGGTAGGCGAAGGAAGTGGGGCCGGCCATTCTGCGGGAGACTGCGAAGGCGAAGGTCCACGGATCGGGGTTGGTGCCCCATTTGAAGGTTCCGCCGCGTTTGAGCATGAATCCGGCGTTTTTAACTTCCTCCTCGACGCCCAACATCGGGCAGATGCCATGTATGGTCGCGGGGAGCAGTGACTCGCCAATCTGATATCGGGGAAATTGCTCTTTCTCCAGCAGTAGGACCCGGTGGCCATCCATGGCGATCAGAGAACTGGCAGTGGAGCCGCCGGGGCCACCACCGACCACGATAACATCGAAGTTTTCCGCAGTTGCGGTGCTCGTGAATCCCTGAGTCATTGACTACTCCTTTTATTGGGAGGAATTTTTGGTGATTTCTTGGATTTTGGCTGCCAGGATAGGCCCGATCTGGGCCAGTGATTCGGGCTGGGTCATGAGTTGGTGTCTACTGGCGATGTCATGGCTTTCGATCGTGCCATCAATGTACGGTCTCCACACCTCAGAGGGGGCCGCGTCGTCACCTCGGTCGAGTATCGCATTGAACAGCAAAAGGTTTCCGTGAAACTGGTCGGGAGTGAAGTCAAGCGCGATACAAGAATTGTTGATCATGATTGTGATGACGGTGGAGATGTGGTGCTCCTCCAGGCTTGCTAGTGCGCTGCCCCGGCTGCGGAGGATGTCTACAAATTGAGCCAGCGTCACCGGTGCATCACCCAGGCTTTCCGAATCACCGTCGAGCAGGGCGATCAGGGCGCCCCTCTCGTCACGCACTGGCGGTTCCTCGGAGAGGCCGCACGCCGGTTGGGCGTCGAGTATGGCTAGCAGGGCGGTCTGTTCGCCACGCTGGTGAAGTTCGGTGGCGATAGCGTGGGCGACTAGGCCGCCAAAAGACCAGCCAAGAAGACAGTACGGCCCCGACGGTTGGACCTGGCGTATCTGGTCGGCGTAGTCGGCTGCTATCTGCTCGATGGAGGTCGGGAGCGGTTCTGGCTGAGCGAGGCCACGGGCTTGCACTGCGTAGATCGGATAGTCCGGGCCGAGATGTGTCATCAGCCCGCAGTAAGACCAGCTGAGTCCTCCGGCTGGGTGGATGCAGAACAGCGGAAAGTGGCACCCCTGCGACCGCAACGGCAGGATCACATCCAACGCATCGTGGGTGTCGTCCATGTCCAGGAGCGCGGTCAGCCCGGCCACGGTCGGGGTCCCGAACAGGGTGCGCAATCCCAGCTTGACACCCAACGTGGCCTGTATCCGGGTGATCAGGCGGGTGGCCAGCAGCGAGTGTCCACCCAGATCGAAGAAATCATCATCGAGATCGACTCGGGTCAGGCCTAACACCTCGGCGAACAGCTCGCACAAGAGCTGCTCGTGGGGTGTCCTGGGTGCCCGGCCGGTGCCGGTCGAGCCGAGTTCGGGGACCGGTAGCGCAGCTCGGTCTAGTTTCCCATTCGGCGTTACCGGCAACCCGTCGAGCGTCACGAATGCGGCGGGCACCATATATTCCGGCAACCGCGCCCGCAGATACTTCTGCAGCTCGCTGGTCAGCGTGCCGGTTGCGCGGGCGGTGGTGGGGTTGTTCGTCCACGTTGACAGTGGTGTCCCCGCGGTGCTGATGGGTGTGTAGAGGTCCAGGGGCACGGCTGAGGTGGTCTGAAATGTATCGGCGAAGACGATGTCTAAAGCGTCAGGGGTGGTCGGCGACCAGGTGACGCCGACCCAGTAGCCGCACTGGTGACCGAGTTCATAAAACGCTTCCGGGTCGACCGCCTCCGGCGTGGGGTGGGGGGTGCGCAGCTGGTCGAGCAAGTCGGTCAGGGGGCTGCCGGCCTGGAATTCCTGGGTGAGGGTGGTGTCGTGGGTGATGCGGTGGTTGGGCACTCCGGTGATACGCAGCCGGGCGGGACGGGTGGTGCTCAGATACTGGTCTAGTGCGGGCAGCCTGCCAACTTGTTGAGTCCAGTCTAGTTGGGGTGCGTCACTCAGTGGTAGTGGTGTGATCGGGTGTGTGTGCAGGGTGACGTCGTAGCGGTAGCGGGTCAGCTCGTTATGGTGATGACCGCGTTTGATCTGGATATCGACCCCAGCGATGTCGGTGAGGTGGTCTTGGAGTGCGGGGAAGAACTCGGGATCAACCAGTAGTTCTTTTTCCACCAGGATGGCCTGCTCGACCGCCCGGCGCAGCGTCGCTAGGTCAGTCGTGGGGTCGGCCCGGTGCAGCTGCACAGCGGTGGCCAGAGGACGCAGCAACCGCAGGTTACGCACGTCACCGAGAAACACCACCCCGCCGGGGGCGACCAGTCCCAGCAGCCGAGTGAGCACGTCAACCAGATAGTCGGCGGTGGGGAAGTACTGCACGACGGAGTTGAGGACCACGGTGTCGAACAACCCGACCGGCAGCCCATCGGTGTCGTGCGCGGGCTGGGCGCGTAACACCACTCGCCCGGCCAGCCCGGCATCCCGCTCGAGGTGACCGGCCAGGGTGTCGATCACGGGGGCGGAGAAGTCGGTCGCCCAATAAGCGTCGCAGTGCGGCGCGAGCTGGGACAGCAGCAACCCGGTGCCCACTCCGACCTCCAGCACCCGCCGGGGTCGCAAGGACAAAATCCGCGCGACGGTCGCCTCGCGCCATTCCCGCATCTGAACCAGGGGGATCGGGTGACCGTGATAACTGCTGTTCCACCCGGTGAAATCCTCCCCGAACACTGGTGAGCCCGACGTCGCGTGCAGCGACTCATACAGCTGCTGCCACTCGCCGACTTGGTCTCGTTCCACCTGATGGTCGCGGTCCTGATCGGTGTTCTGCGCGGCTACCACATAGGCGACTAACCGCTTGTCCTCAGGTCGGTCCTCCCGCGCGATGACCGTCACCTGCGCGACGCGAGGGTGTGCGGCCAGCGCTGCCTCG
>JBOHFG010000122.1:0-1524 GCA_050699575.1 Pseudonocardiaceae bacterium | reverse complement strand
TCAAGCCTTTGTCCACTGAGGACGCGCTGGCGTTGCTTGATAAGGTGCTCGCCGCGCCGATGCCCCACGCGTTGCCGATCCCCGCACCAGCGCCCGAGCCCGGTACCGAGGCGCCCGCGTTACTGCGCGAGCTGATCCGGGTGTCCGCGCGGCGCCGGGTTGCAGAGAGCAGCCGGGGCGGGCAGAAGGACGGCCTGCTGCGGCAGTTGACCGCGGCGACACCGGTGGAGCAGCGCAGCCTGCTGCTGGACCTCGTCACCGGCAACGCCGCTACAGTACTTGGCCACTCCGCGGGCACGCTCGACCCGAGGCAACCGTTCCGGGAGCTCGGGTTCGACTCGCTCACTGCGGTCGAGCTGCGCAACCGGCTCGGTGCCGCCACCGGGCTCACCCTGCCGCCCACGCTGATCTTCGACTGCCCCACCGCGGAGGTGCTCGCGGATCACCTGCGGAGCGAGCTCTTGCCGGAGGAAGAGCAGGCGGTGCGGGAGGACGAGCCGGCGATCAGGAACCTGCTGGCGTCGATTCCGCTGACCCGGCTGCAGGACTCGGGGTTGCTGGATCGGCTGCTGGAACTGGCCGAACCCGCGGCGGTACCCGCCGGACCTGAGCCCGAGGGCAACGCGAAGGCGATTGCCGCCATGGATGTCGCCGATCTCGTCCGCCTGGCGCTCGACACCAAGAACTCCTGACAGAGCTGGAGATCCGGATGACTACGACAGAACAGGTCGTCGAGGCGCTGCGGGTCTCCCTGACGGAGAACGACCGGCTACGTCAGGAGAACAAGAACCTCGTCGCGCGGGCGCACGAGCCGATCGCGGTCGTGGGCATGGCCTGTCGCTACCCCGGCGGTGTGTCGACCCCGGACGAGCTGTGGGACCTGGTCGCTGCCGGACGGGACGCCATTGGCGGCCTGCCGCTGGACCGCGGATGGGACCTCGACGGCATGTACGACCCGGACCCGGACGCGATCGGGAAGTCGTACGTGCGCGCCGGCGGTTTCCTGGATGATGCGGCCGGGTTCGACGCGGGGTTCTTCGGGATCTCGCCACGTGAAGCGCTGGCGATGGACCCGCAGCAGCGGTTGCTGCTGGAGTCGTCCTGGGAAGCGATCGAACACGCGGACATCGATCCGGCATCGCTACGCGGCGAGCGGGTCGACACGTTCATCGGGGCGTCCGGGTACGGCTATGGCGCGGACACCGTCGGCGACGGGCACGCGCTCACCGGTGGCTCGGTCAGCGTGGTGTCCGGCCGGGTGGCGTACTGCCTCGGCCTCGAAGGACCCGCAGTGTCGGTGGACACGGCGTGTTCGTCGTCGTTGGTGGCGTTGCACCTGGCCGTGCAGGCGGTGCGGGCGGGCGAGTGCTCGATGGCACTGGCAGGCGGCGTCACGGTCATGTCGAGTGCGGGCGTGTTCCTGGAGTTCAGCCGTCAGCGCGGGTTGGCGGTGGACGGGCGGTGCAAGGCATTCGGCGCCGCTGCGGACGGCTTCGGTCCGGCCGAGGGCGTTGGTGTGCTGCT
>JBOHFG010000121.1:0-2600 GCA_050699575.1 Pseudonocardiaceae bacterium | reverse complement strand
CGCAGGCTGGATGCCTGTCCTGAGCTGCACACGGAGGTGGTGTCCCGGCTGCGGGCTGGGGCAGTCAGCAGAAGCCTTCGCCGACCTCTTGGCCAGCGCAATTGCTTCCACCGGTTGACACCAAGGTCGGGATAGGGGTGGGCGATCTGCTCCAACACCGGCGGACGCACAACCACCTCGTCGGCGGAGATGTCGAGCTTCACCCGAGCCGGTTGCGGCGTCCGCCGTGGTCCTGTGTAGTAGACGCGACCCTCAGCCGAAATCCCGTTCGGGCGCAACCGCAGGCGAGGCGGCTTCGAGAAGTCGATACCGGATTCCGCTGCGATCCGCGAAAGGGTGCGAAGTAGGAGAGGCTCCACGTCGTCCGGGCGAAACGGTCCGCCCGGAAGGACGGTGAAGTCCAGGTCCTCCGAGAATCGGTAGGTCTCGATGTAGCACTTCTTAAGACAGGTGCCGCCCTTGAAAACCCATGTCTGAGCGAGGACGGGATCGGAGCCGATCCCCCAGAGCAGCCACCCGAGGACGTAATCCTTCTCAACGACCTCTTCGGTGAGACCCCACTCTCGAACTCGCTCGTTGATATCAGCTCGGGTGATCACCAGTCGCCCCCCGGGGTCCCGAGCGTGACGTTGACCCGGATGCCCCAACGTCGGACGATCGGTCCGTTCACCGCGATGGAGGGGTCAAGCGCGATGAGACCCGAGCTGCGCCTCTCAAGGCAGGCCTCGATGAGCCCGGGTGCATCGATGTCGAGGTGTTCCAGGACGAAACCGAGACGTTTGAACACCGCCCGGTGGCCGAGACGGTCGGCGTAGGAGATGAGCAGATCGTCGTCCCGGTGCTCGCCAGTGCAGTACTCGTGCACGACGTCAGCCACGGTGCGCATCCCACCACCGAGGGTCGGGTCGTCAAGGATATCGACGATCGTCCGGGAAGGATCCGATACCGGGACTCGAACCTGCTCGCGCCACACCATGGTCGTCCCGAAAAACTTGTCCACCGACCGGACGGTGACCCGGTACGGGGCGCCCTGGATGACCGGCTCCCGACCACGCACCTTCCTCCCCGTCACGACGAGGACAGTCCGGAAGAGCTGATCGGTCAGACCCCAGTGCTGACACGCACTCCAGCCGCCGATGTAGCAGGGACTGAACGTCCGTTCTGCAACAATCCACGCATCCTCGGTCCACTCACCGGGCCGGCGGGTGTCCAGCGGGACGGCGACATAAAGGCCACGACGCACCCGGGACAGCCACCCTCGCCGGGCCAGATAAGCGAGCAGCGTGCGGGTTCGGGTCGCCTCCAGGCCCAGAACGGCCGAAGCATGCTCGACGTCGAAAGCGCCGGGCATTTCGCGATGCAGCCGTTCAAGCAAGGCGCGGTTCTCCCGGTTGATGCCGTCAACCTGCGCTGCAGACGCGGGAGTCTCCATCAGATGAAGCATAACGAGATCAGACTACACCGGTACAGTGCAAGTGCAGAACAGTTCACCAAGCCGATAGTTCGGCGGGTTTGGTGTACCGATCGCCCAGCTCGGCGACGTCCCTGAAGGCCAGGTCACGGCCACGTCCGCCGATCGACGTCTTCGCCCAGCTGACCGGGCGCCCAATCGACCGAAAGCCGACCAGCAAAGCCCTGGAAAGACCTACTGGAGGCAGCAGACGTCAGAGAGGCCCCAGCTACACGATGCCAGGCACACCGCAGCGACGATGCTCCTCGTGCTCAACGTCGGAACTCGCGCGGTGATGGACACGATGGGCTGGTCCAGTTCGTCGATGGCCGCGCGCTACCAGCACGTCACCAACGACCTCCGCCACGACATCGCCGACAGCCTCGGGGCTCTTCTCGGGCACAACTGAGACGACAACTGAGACGAACGGAGTTGGACACGATGTTGGACACCAGCGTTTGCACTGATCAGAGGTGGTGGCCAGGGGCGGGGTCGAACCGCCGACCTTCCGATTTTCAGGACTCGGGATGACAGTCCGCCAAGCCCCGCCCGCGTCCGTGACCTGCATCGCAACCCTGACCCGGACGCCGCTGAACGTAGACGAACATAGGCGGATGAGACCAAAGATGAGCCCACCAAGGCTTCCGTTGCCTCGGTCCCTCTCCCGTGCCGCCCCGACACACGACGCAGAGACGCAGCCAGTGGTGGCGTGTCAAGGCGCGCTGACCGGCCCTCTGCCAGCATTACGCGATGAGTAGCTCGGTGCGGGCCCGGTGGGCGAGTTCGCGGACGACGGGCTCCGTGCGCCAGCGGTTGAGCCGGGCGAGGAGGTCGTTGAGGTAGTCCAGCGCGCGGGCCGAGGTCACGTGTGTGAGGACGTCCACCGTCCGGTGGCCGTGCTGAACGGCGTGGTGCAGGTCGGGGGAGTAGCCCTGGAGGTGAACACTGCCGAGGACGGCCAGGCGGAGGGCGTGGGAGCGGGCGTAGACGTCGGGGGGCATGGTGGCGTCGCGGTTCCAGCGCAGGGCCTGGGTGGGCATGGCGAGGTCCCGGTGGATTTCGGTGGCGTCTGCGGCGAGGCGGGCATGGTCGAAGAAGTTGATCCACGTGGGGTCGTCCCCGCTGTGGTTGGCTGCAGAGCTGAGTAGTC
>JBOHFG010000120.1:0-26707 GCA_050699575.1 Pseudonocardiaceae bacterium | reverse complement strand
TCTACAACGCGATCCGCCCGTCCAACGTCATGCCGGTGCACGGCGAGTGGCGGCACCTGCGGGCCAACGCCGCCCTCGCGGTCCGCACCGGGGTACCCGAGGAGCGGGTGGTGATCGCCGAGGACGGCGTGGTCGTGGATCTAGTGGACGGCCGGGCGGAGATCACCGGCCGGGTCGAGGTGGGGCAGGTCTACGTGGACGGGCTGTCGGTGGGCGATGTGGGGGACTCCACCCTGTCCGACCGGCTGATTCTCGGCGAAGGTGGGTTCATCGCGATCACCGTGATGGTCGTGGCGGCCACCGGCCGGGCGGTGGCCCCGCCGACGATCTCGGGCCGGGGGTTCTCCGATGACCCCAAGGCACTCGACGGTGTCGTGCCGTTAGTGGAGATGGAGCTGGCCCGCACCGAGGTAGAGGGAATCACCGACCCACACCGGATCGCCCAAGCGGTGCGACGCGTGGTGGGCCGGTGGGTCGCCGACACCTACCGCCGCCGTCCGATGATCATACCGACGGTGCTGCCCGTCGGCTGACCAGTTGGTCGCCCTTCAAGTACCGCCAACCCACTACGTAGCTACCTTTTTTGACTACCAACCTGCCCCGGCCCGTGATTTGTCGCAACCAGGGTGCGTGGCGTGCCGATGCGTAGCGGGGGTGGACGGCTAGCGTGTGGAACATGGCCGGGCGTACCTCCACAGGGACCACGAACGGGCGATCCGGCAACTCGGGGAGCAGATCGAAGCCACGGCGCCCAACTGGGCCGCCACGATCCCGGAGAACGCGGGGTCGTGGTTTGGGTGGTGCCTGGTCCCTGCTGGCTCTGGGTGCCGGCCGGCTCGTCAGGACACTGGGGCGAACCCGCGAGCTTGAGCCGGCGCACCGCCGGGACGGCCTCGCGCTTGGTTTGGTCGGGTTCGCCGTGGTCACCGCCGCCGCGGTGTGGTGGACCGCCGGGGGCCCGGTCGGTGCCGGTCTCCAGCACACGTTGGGTGCGTTGTTTGGGGTCCCCTCGGTGGGATTACCGGTGGTGCTCGCCGGAGTCGGGGTGACCCTGATGCGCACCGAGGCCGACGCGGCGGCCAGGCCTCGGCGCACCGTGGGCACGCTGCTGTTGACGTTGGGCACGCTCGGTCTGTGGCATCTCGCGGCCGGCGCACCTGCCGATGGGGTGGGCCGGTCTCGCGCTGCCGGCGTGGTGGGATTGCTGGTTGCTGATCCGCTGGTCGCCGGGTTCACCGTGTGGGTGGCAGCGCCGTTGCTGGCGCTGCTGGCCGGTTACGGGCTGCTGGTGCTGACGGGGACCCCGGTTCGAGCGGTGCCCGAGCGGATCCGCCGGCTGCGCGGAGCGGCGCCGGATCAGGACCCGGATACTGATGCCGCCGTGGAGGTGACCGGCGCCGACCCCGCCGCTGCGCGGCTACGTCGACCCGCGCGGCGCAGGCAGGCCACCCAGAGCCAGGAGATCACCAAAGAGAACACTGAGGCCGCACCAGTGGTGCAGGCCAAGCCCGCCGAGCCAGTCCAGGCACCGGTCGAGAGCAAGCCCAACCCGGCCAGCTCCACTCATCGGGTTGTCGAGGGTGACTACCAGCTGCCCCCGCCTGATCTGTTGCTCAAGGGCGACCCGCCGAAAGCTCGCAGCAAAGCCAACGACGCGATGATCGAGGCCATCACCGGGGTGCTTGATCAGTTCTCGGTGGACGCCCAGGTCACCGGGTTCGCTCGCGGCCCGACCGTCACCCGCTACGAGGTGGAGGTGGGCCCCGGGGTCAAGGTGGAGAAGATCACCCAGCTGACTCGCAACATCGCCTACGCGGTGGCCACCGACAACGTGCGGTTGCTGGCCCCGATCCCGGGCAAGTCCGCGGTGGGCATCGAGGTGCCCAACAGCGACCGGGAGATGGTGCGGTTGGGTGATGTGCTGCGCTCGCCAACGTCAAGCCGCGACCAGCATCCCATGGTGGTCGGGCTGGGCAAGGACATCGAGGGCAACTTCGTCACCGCGAACCTGACCAAGATGCCGCACCTGCTGGTGGCCGGCTCCACCGGCTCGGGCAAGTCGAGCTTCGTGAACTCGCTGCTCGTCTCGCTGCTCGCCCGGGCCACCCCCGACGAGGTCAGGATGATCCTGATCGACCCGAAGATGGTGGAGCTCACCCCCTACGAGGGCATCCCGCACCTGATCACCCCCATCATCACCCAGCCGAAGAAGGCGGCCGCGGCGCTGGCCTGGCTGGTGGAGGAGATGGAGCAGCGCTACCAGGACATGCAGGCCGCCAAGGTGCGGCACATCGACGACTTCAACCGCAATGTGCGCAGCGGCGAGATCGTCGCGCCGCCAGGATCGCAGCGCGAGTACCGCCCCTACCCCTACATTATGGCCATCGTCGACGAGCTGGCCGACCTGATGATGACCGCCCCGCGCGACGTCGAGGACGCCATCGTTCGCATCACGCAGAAGGCCCGGGCCGCCGGGATCCATCTCGTGCTGGCCACTCAGCGCCCCAGCGTCGACGTGGTCACCGGACTGATCAAGACGAATGTGCCGTCCCGGCTGGCCTTCGCCACCTCCTCGCTCACCGACAGCCGAGTGATCCTGGACCAGCCCGGCGCGGAGAAGTTGATCGGTATGGGCGACGGGCTCTACCTGCCGATGGGCGCGTCCAAACCGGTCCGCATCCAGGGCGCTTACATCGGTGACGCCGAGATCGCCAAGGTCGTCGCCTTTGCCAAGGAGCAGGCCAACCCGGAATACACCGACGGGGTCACGGCAGCCAAGCCGGGCGAGCACAAGGAGGTCGACCCAGAGATCGGAGACGATCTCGATGTGCTGCTACAGGCTGCCGAGCTGGTGGTGACATCACAGTTCGGCTCGACGTCGATGTTGCAGCGCAAGTTGCGAGTCGGCTTCGCCAAGGCGGGCCGGTTGATGGATTTGCTGGAAAGCCGGGGAGTGGTGGGTCCTTCGGAAGGATCCAAAGCTCGCGACGTGTTGGCCAAGCCCGAGGAGCTCGACGGGCTGCTGTACACGCTTCGTGGCGGCGATCCGGGTGGCGGCGAGGGAGATTGAGCTCACAGTTCGAGGAGCATGCGGGTGTTGCCCAGGGTGTTGGGTTTGACATAGGGCAAGTCGAGAAACTCCGCGACGCCCTCGTCGTGTGAGCGGCGCATCTCCTCGTAGACCTCTGGGGCCACTGGGGTTCCCTCGATGGTCCGGAACCCGTGCCGGCAGAAGAAGTGCTCCTCGAAGGTCAACACGAACAGCCGGCGTAGCCCCAGCTCCCGCCCCTGTTCCACCAGCTGCGTGACCAGTGCGTGTCCCACCCCCTGACCTATGACGTCCGGGTGCACGGCCAGGGTGCGAATCTCGGCCAGATCCTCCCAGAGCACGTGCAATGCACCACAGCCCACGATGACACTGCCGTCTTGTTCCGCTACCCAGAACTCCTGGACGTCCTCATAGAGCGTCACGAGCTGTTTGGTCAGCAGCACCGCGCCGGCGTAGCAGTCCACCAGATCCTTGATCCTGCGGACATCCCCGACCCTCGCTCGACGCACGGTGAGCAGAGGAGGCACATCCGACAATCTATCGGGGCATGACGAACACTACCCTGAGCCCGTGTCCACTCCGTCGAAGTCCCCCCGCGCCACGCTGGTCACGCTGGGCTGCGCCCGCAACGAGGTCGACTCCGAGGAACTGGCCGGGCGGCTGACCGAGGACGGCTGGGACCTGGTCGACGCCGATGGTGGCGTGGCCGACGTGGTGGTGGTGAACACCTGTGGTTTCGTTGCCGCCGCCAAGAAGGACTCCATTGACACCCTGCTGGCTGCCGCGGACACCGGTGCCAAGGTCGTTGCGGTGGGCTGCCTGGCCGAGCGCTACGGCACCGAACTGGCCCAGAACCTGCCGGAAGCCGCCGCGGTACTGGGTTTCGACGCCTACCCGGAACTGGGTGGACGGTTGCGCGATGTGCTCGCCGGTCGGGCGGTGCCTGCGCACCAACCGGTGGACCGCCGCACCTTGCTCCCGATCACCCCGGCGTCCCGGCCCGCTGCACTGGCGGCTGGCCCCGCGTTGCCGGGGCACGGCTGGGGTCCCCGAGTGCCGCGCCGCCGGCTGGATGACTCCCCGGTGGCCCCCTTGAAGATTGCGTCAGGTTGCGATCGGCGCTGCGCGTTCTGCGCCATCCCCACCTTCCGCGGTGCCTTCGTCTCCCGTCGCCTCGACGAGGTGCTTGCCGAGGCAGCGTGGCTGGCCGGATCAGGGGTGCGGGAGCTGGTGTTGGTCAGCGAGAACTCCACCTCCTACGGCAAGGATCTGGGCCGGGCAGGTGCCTTGGAGGAGTTGCTGCGCGGGTTGGCGGCGATCCCCGGCATCCTGCGCATCCGAGTCTCCTATCTGCAGCCGGCTGAGACCCGACCTTCGTTGGTGACCACGATCGCCGGCACACCCGGGGTGGCCAGCTATTTCGACTTGTCTTTCCAGCATGCCAGCGAGCCGGTGTTGCGCCGGATGCGCCGGTTCGGCTCGCGCGAGACCTTCCTGGCGCTGCTGGACCAGATCCGGCGCCACGCGCCCGCGGCCGGCGTGCGCAGCAATGTGATCGTCGGGTTTCCCGGCGAGACTGATGCCGACGTCGCGGAGCTGGAGCGTTTTCTCACTGAGGCACGACTGGACGCGGTGGGGGTTTTCGGCTACTCCGACGAGGACGGCACCGAGGCCGCCGGCCTGCCCGAGCAGCACGACGAGGACACCGTTGCCGCGCGCGTCGCCCGGGTCAGCGGGCTGGTCGAGCAGCTCACCGCGCAGCGCGCCGAGGAGCGGGTCGGGGACATCGTCGAGGTACTCGTCGACGAGGTTGCGGTGGACGGGACCATCGGGCGTGCCGAGCATCAGGCGCCCGAGGTGGACGGCGAGTGCCTGCTCACCGGCCTCGGCGTGGACTCGTTCGCGCCTGGTGACCTGGTGCGCTGCCGGGTGCTCGAGGCTCAGGGCGTCGACCTGGTTGTTGAGCCGACGGAGCTGATCGCTTCGGCCGGCGGCGGACAGTGAGCCCGCCGCCAGGGGACAGGATTCCGCTGTGGAACCTGGCCAACGTGCTGACCATGTCGCGGATGGTGCTGGTACCGGTGTTCGTGCTGGCCTTGTGCACCCGGGACGGCACTGATCCGGCATGGCGGATCACCGCAGCAGTGGTATTCGGCGTCGCGTCGCTCACCGACCGGTTCGACGGCGACCTGGCGCGGCGGCGTGGGCAGGTCACCGACTTCGGCACGATCGCCGATCCGATCGCCGACAAGGCGCTCATGGGATCCGCGCTGGTGGGTCTGAGCCTCCTGGGCGAGCTGCCCTGGTGGATCACCATGCTGATCGGTGTGCGCGAGCTGGGTATCACCGCGCTGCGTTTCTGGGTACTGCGGTACGGGGTGATACCTGCCAGCCGCGGTGGCAAGGCGAAGGCGCTCGTGCAGGCCGTCGCGGTCGAACTGTACGTCCTGCCGCTGCCGGTGGCAGTTCAGCCGGTGCGCTGGGCGACGATGGGCGTCGCGGTGGCGCTCACCGTCCTCACTGGCATCGACTACGTGGTGCGCGCGCTACGGCTGCGCGCTGCCGGTCGCCGAGCCGTCGCACTGCCCTAACCGCCGACGTCACTGTTGTTTCGCCCACGGCGGACGCCCGGCCAGTCGGCTGGTGAGTACGGTAGGGGACAAGCAAGCTGGTTGACGTAAAGGCTGACCGACACCCAGGAGGAAACGCGATGACGCTGCTGCGGGAGGCCATCGGCGAGCGGTTGCGCCGGACACGGACCTCGCAGTGCCGCACGCTGCGCGAGGTGTCTCGGGTCGCCCGAGTGAGCCTGGGCTATCTCTCTGAGGTCGAGCGGGGCCGCAAGGAGCCATCCAGTGAGCTCCTCGCCTCGATCTGTGACGCACTTGACTTGCCCCTGGACGAGCTGGTGCGGCGAGTGGCCGACGATCTCGGGCCGGTGTACCTGCCTGAGGTGCCCGACACGCTGGCCGCCGAGCTGGTCGCGGCCTGAGCTGGTCACGAGGAGAGGCAGCGGAAGAGATGGCCAACCCGTTTGTGAAGGCCTGGAAGTACCTGATGGCGGCGTTCTCGTCCAAGATCGATGAGCACGCTGATCCGAAGATACAGATCCAGCAGGCCATTGAGGAGTCGCAGCGCCAGCACCAGGCGCTCTCCCAGCAGGCTGCCGCCGTCATCGGTAACCAGCGTCAGCTGGAGGTGAAGCTCAACCGGCAGCTCGGTGAGATCGAGAAGTACCAGTCCTCGGCCCGGCAGGCGCTGGTGCTCGCCGATGAGGCTCGGCGCAAGGGTGATGAGACCAAAGCCCAGCAGTACGAGCAGGCTGCCGAGTCCTTCGCGACCCAGCTGGTCACCGCGGAGCAATCCGTGGAGGATCTCAAGACGCTGCATGACCAGTCCCTACAGGCTGCGGGCCAAGCCAAGCAAGCAGTCGAGCGTAATGCGATGGTGCTGCAGCAGAAGGTCGCGGAGCGCTCCAAGCTGCTCTCACAGCTGGAGCAGGCGAAAATGCAGGAGCAAGTCTCCAAATCACTGCAGTCGATGAGCGAGCTGGCCGCGCCGGGTAACACACCCTCGCTCGACGAGGTTCGGGACAAGATCGAGCGCCGGTACGCCAATGCCCTCGGCGCTGCCGAGTTGGCCCAGAACTCCGTGCAGGGGCGGATGCTGGAGGTGCAGCAATCCACGCTGGACATGGCGGGTCGTTCCCGGTTGGAACAGATCCGCGCTTCGATCAGCGGGGCTCCGATCGCCGGTGAGGTTACCGCCGGTGAGCCGGCGTCACAGCCTGCCGCACCACAGTCCTTACCACCGAGAAGCCAGCCACAGCCTGGGCAAGGCTGACCCGAACACCCGCGGTTTCAGGTCTGTTCGATCGGGATGCGGCGGCGCAGCGTGCTGGTCCGCAGCATCCTGGTCAACAGCACGTCAAAGGCCACGGCGACCTCCCGTGCTCCGGGGGTGCCCCAACGCTGGATCGGTAGCCCGGCGCCCTGCGCGTGTTGCACTGCTGATCGATCCGGGAGCACGGTGGGGAGCACCAGTGACCCGAAGATCTCCCGGAGCTCGTTGATCCGGTAGTTGTGCTCGCTGGAGCGCACCCGGACCCGGTTGACCACAATGCCCAGCGGCTGCAGGTCGGGGTTGTGCTCCCGTTCGTGCTGCACGGCCTCGAAGGCGCGTTGCACGCCGGCGACCGCGTAGATGGCTGGTTCGGTCACCAGCAGAGCCCGGTCGGCGGCCACCAGAGCTGAGCGGGTCAGCTGGCCCAACGAAGGTGGGCAGTCCAAGAGCACCAGCCGGTACGGCGAATCGTAAAACAGGGTGTCCAGCTTGGCTAGCGCGTGATCCAGGCTCCTGAGCCGGGTGTGGTCGGGATCCGGCCGATTGTGTGCCTCGATCTCCTCCGCACCGACCAGCACGTCCAGGCCCGCACCCCACGCGCTGGGTGCGATCGCGTCACGGATCACCGAGCGTCTCGGATCGGCCAGGACGTCGGCCAGCGTGGATGTCGTCGTGCTGGGCTCCAGGGTGGCAGTGCAATTGCCCTGCGGGTCGAGGTCCACGACGAGGGTCCGGATCTTGCGCTGCAGGGCAGCTCCGGCTAACCCGAGCACGACGGAGGTCTTGCCCACCCCGCCCTTGAGGCTGAGCACCGCCACGGTTTGCATCGA
This sequence comes from Pseudonocardiaceae bacterium, assembly GCA_050699575.1. Classification (GTDB taxonomy): domain Bacteria; phylum Actinomycetota; class Actinomycetes; order Mycobacteriales; family Pseudonocardiaceae. Next base: position 18,985 of record JBOHFG010000120.1, on the reverse strand, counting down.
CGCAGCTTATGATGTGGCCTTGCCAGGCCAGCAGTAGAGTGGTGTTCGAACACAAGTTCGCCTCTCGGTCACGGAGGTGTCGTGGGACGCAGTGCTGATCTACCCCGTGGTGCTGATCGACCCCGTGCTGGCGAGTTCCGGCGGGGAATGGCCGGCTGGGCTGCCGATCGTGGCTGCCCCGTGCTGCACGTCGACATGGATGCCTTCTTTGCCTCAGTCGAGATTCGTGAACGTCCTGAGCTGGCCGGGCGGCCCGTGGTGGTGGCCGGCGGCAGCAACCAGGCCGGGGATCGCGGTGTCGTGCTTTCGGCGAATTACCAGGCCAGGGAATTCGGGGTGCGCTCTGCGATGCCGGTTGCGCAGGCCCGCCGGCTGTGTCCGCAAGCGGAGTTCGTGGCGCCGTGTTTCTCCCGCTACGCGGAGGTCTCGCGGGGAGTTATGGCGCTGTTCCGCGAGATCACCCCGCTGGTCGAGCCCCTGAGCCGGGATGAGGCATTCCTCGACGTCGGCGGATCGGTGCGCCGGCTGGGGATGAGCCCGGCCGGGATCGGGGAGTGGATCCGCGGGCAGGTCTACGACGCGCATCGGGTGACCTGCTCGGTGGGAGTGGCCCCGAGCAAGTTCCTCGCCAAGCTCGCCTCCGGGCTGGCCAAGCCGGACGGGTTGCTCGTGGTACCTGCCGACGGGGTGCTCGAGTTCCTGCATCCGTTGCCGTTGTCGGCGTTGTGGGGAGTGGGCCGGCGTACCGCGCAGGCGCTGAGCCGGCTGGGGTGCGTCACCGTGGCCGACGTGGCGCGCACACCGTTGCCCGCCTTGCGCGGCGCCGTGGGCGTGGCGAGCGCCCAGCACCTGCACGAGCTCGCCAACGGCCGGGACCAGCGGCGGGTGGTGCCGGACCGGCCGGAGAAGTCCGTGGGGGCGGAGGAGACTTTCGCCCATGACGTGGCTGACCGGCCCATGTTGCTCCGCGAGCTGTTGCGGCTGGTCGAACGCGCTACCGCGGCGCTACGCAGCCGTGGCCTGCGCGGTCGGACCATCGCGCTCAAGATCCGCTACCCCGATTTCACCACCGTCACCCGGTCCCGGACCCTGACTGATCCGACCGACTCCGCGCCCGAGGTATTCGCGGTGGCCAGCGAGTTGCTGGACGGTAACCTGTCTCAGGGGATGGCGGTCCGGCTCCTGGGTGTGCGGGTGGAACAACTCGTCCGGGGTTCTGCGACTACGCAGCTCACCCTGGACGGGAGTGCTGCCAAGGCGAACTGGCTGGACGCCGAACGTGCGGCTGACGCGGCGCGGTCCCGGTTCGGCAGCGCCGCCGTACAGTTAGCTACCCTGCTGGAGATCCCCGCGCGTCGCGGCGGGTCGCAGCTCTCCCCTGAATCGGGTACCTAGTGGTGCTAGTCCGGACCGCCGCAGGCTCGTATCCTCAACAGAAGGAGCCCACGGTGGCTGCCCGGTGGCAACGAGCACTACCGTCGGGGTCAGATACCGTATCGACAACCGGAGTGCCGGAGGAGGAGCGATGCCACTCTCCGAGCAAGAGCAGCGTCAGCTCGACCAGATAGAGCGCGCCCTCTATGCAGAGGACCCCAAGTTCGCGTCGAACGTCCGGGGCGCTCGGATGCGCGGCCTGTACCACCGGCGCCGATTCCAGGGAGTCGCGCTGTTCGCGCTGGGCTTGTTGCTCCTGGTCGCGGGTGTGGTGCTTCCTGTCCGCCCGATCGGGATCCCGATCATCAGTGTGCTTGGGTTCTTGGTGATGTTCGCCGGTGCCGTCGTCGCGATTTTCTCTCGGCGTAACGCCGGTGACGGCCGGTACGGGAGCGCATCGGACCATTCGCCCAACGGGCGAGGCCGAAGCACTCTGGCGCAGCGGATGGAGCAGCGGTTCCGTCGTCGCTTTGAGGACCATTAGGGGGTGAAGCTACCGCTCGGAGTGAGCTTTTAGTCTGGAGAACACTGAGCGCGGTAGCAGCCGGGTCATCCGGGTTTGTGGTGCGCACCGAGCCATGCTGGCTCGGACCGCGTCCACAGCTGTGCAAAGTTCTTCAGTGCCGGGTGAGCTGGGGTAGGCCGCGTTGTGGTGGCTACCTTTGGCGTACCAGGATCGTTCCACCGCGGTGACCAGGGCGCGCAGTCCTGCTTGCCCCGGCTTATCCAGCGCATGCTTGCGGGCCAACCGCTGCGCCGTCGCTCGCACGGTCTCGCCGGTAGGTGGCACCACCCCGCGGTCCGCGGACTCGGCCAGTACCTCCTCCCACGCGGCCGAGACTGCCTGCGGGCCGCCGGCGCCGATTAGATGCAGCCGCCGTCGGCGGCGGATCTCACGCACCCCTAAGGGGGTGAACCCGGCCAGCACGCCGAGCACCAGTACCCCGATGAGGGGTAGCCCGATCCAGGTGTCGCCGCCTGAGTTGATGTCGGTGTTGCGGTCGTTGACGCTGGGGTCGATTTTGGGATCGCCGGCGCGGAGAGGTGGCGGTGCCGTGGTAGCTGCGTCCGGCGCCGGTGTGGCGGTGACCGGTGGCCTGGTCGGCGCCGTGCCACCGTTGGGTGGGGTGGCACCATCAGCCACATAACCCGGTGTGACAGTGCGCTCGCCGGACAGTGGGGTCGGGTCGAACGGCAGCCACCCAGCGCCCGGGAACCAGGCCTCCACCCAGGCGTGCGCATCCTGAGTGGTGATCACCTGGGTGCTTCCGTCGACAGAACCGGGGGTGAAGCCGACTGCGACCCGGGCCGGCACGTGCAGCGTCCGCAACATGATTGCCATCGCCGAGGCGAACTGCTCGCAGTAACCCCGGTGGCCGGTGAGCAGGAAATCCAGCAGATCGTTCCCGCTGTTGCCGGAGACGGTCCGCAGGTCGTAGGTGAACCCGTTGCTGGGCTGGCGGAACCATTGGTTGAGGGCAACCGTGGCGTCGAATGCGGTAGGGGCACCCGCGGTGACTTGGTTGGCCAGCTGTGTCACCCGCTGATCCACCTCGCCGGTGTCGAGGTACCGCGGATCGATGGTGGTGAACGGTGCTCCGCTGGCGGGGCCCGCTGCGCGGAGCAGCTGGGCATCAGGCTGGGGCAGCACCCCCAACTCGGTGTAGGGCTGGGCGCGCTGGCGGCGGTTGGAGAAGATGGTGATCGCGTCGGGGTCGTAGCGCCAGTCCGGGCCGATGCCCGCCAGCGACAGTGGGTAGCCGAAGGACGGCAGCCAGTTGTCGACGTAGTTGATCGGCTCAATCTGTACCCGCACGGTGGCGCCGGCTATCGGGGTGACTACCCCAGCGGGCAGCGGTAACCGCTCGCTGTTTTCGTCGCCCGCTGGTATCGCGTGATCCCGCGGACCCTGCTGCCAGCCCACCGCGGTGGTGAATCGGCTCAGCGTCAGTGCCCGCAGGTAGGCTGGTTGTCCTAGACCCCGGACCCGGAACAGTGCCACGGTCTCCCCGGTGGACAGCTGCCCACGCAACGAGGTGAACGGGCTCAGCCCGATCCCGCTGACTGTCTGGTCAGTGCGCCCACCGTTGCCCGTTGCCCGGATGGTGCCCACCGCGGTCACCGTCGCCCCGACGAGCAGCGCCACCACCATGGCGCCGGCGGTCACCGTGACCGCAGCGAGGGCGGCACCGAGGTGCTTGCCAGGGCCGGTGGGTTCACCCCACGCCAGCTGCCGGCGTTGGCTGTCTACGGCGAGTAGCAGCGTGAAGCCCAAGGCACTCAGTGCGAAGCTCCACCAGGGCAGCAGCCGGTCCGACGCCGCGGCAGGGACGGTGACCACACACAACAGCACCAACCCGGAGGACGCCGGCGCGGCCGCCGAGATGGCCAGCGTGTCCACCACAACGGCGACCAGCCCGACGGCGGCCACCACCAGGAACAGCAGTTCGGTACTCTCCGCAACCGGCGGTACGCCGATCCGGATCTGCTGGGCGGCTCGGGCCAGCGATGCGCTCAGCTGTGCTGCGGCCGCTGGTCCGGGTAACACGCTGGACGTGAACACCGCAGTGACCAGCCCCACCAGCGCGGTGAGCTGACCTGTGGCGACCACCATCGGTGGCATCCGTAGCCAGCGCAGCGCTACTCCGGCGGCGACCACGGTGGTGGTGGCCAGTACCACGGAGCCCCACCAGCGCGGCCCGGTGAGGACCCCGATCAGCGATGTCGCGGCGAGAGTGACCGCCAGCCCGGCGACCACCGGCGGCAGTACCCGAGCGGTGAACCAGTTCACCGCGGTGCCTGTGGTCTGCTGCGGGAACTGGCGCACAACTGGTCCCACACCGCCGCCGGCAGTTGGTTCGGGCGGGCGACCGTGACCGACCACCCCGCCGCGACCAGCGATCGGGCCGACTGCGCTGGATCGGGCGCGGCGGCCCCAGGTGAGCCGTCCCCCGCACCATCCCATGATCCGACGTCGAGCAGCACGGCGTGGCTGCCCATGCCCCGCGGGTGGTGCGCCAGCAGCGTCTCGACGGCCATCGGCCCGATAGCCCCGAGCACCGCGACCACCTCCTGCCGGCCGGCCATCGCCGGGCCGCCGGCAAGGTCGAGCTGATTGGTCGCCTGTAGCGCGGCGAGCGCGTCGAGCGCGGTGTCGAGGGTGTGGCCGGTGGCGCCGGCCAGTACCAGCCCGTCCACGGTGACCAGCCGCACCTGCTGGCCGCGCTGCCGCAGGTGCACATACACGCTGGCAGCCAGGGACACCGCGTACTCCAGGCTTGAGGTGGGTCCGCTGCCGCGATGTGCCGCGGCGCGGTGGTCCAGCAGCACGGTGACACCGTCGCGTGGTGGGTACTCGTCAACCCGGACCATCAGCTTGTCCTGCCGGGCCGTGGTGCGCCAGTGCACCTTGCGCATGTCGTCACCGTGCCGGTAGCTGCGCACCAGCATGGCGTCCTGGTCAGGGCCGCCGCCCAGGCGCCCGCCGCCCGCGTGGCCGGCACCCACGGCGGGCAACCCCGTCAGCGGCACGACCGCGGGGATCACCACCAACCGGCTGTGCGCGGCGAGCGTGCGGCGGCACTCCGCCAGGCCGAGTGGATCGGTGATCCGCGCGACCAGTGGACCCAGCGAGTGCACCCTGCGGGCTACCGGGCGGAGCGGGTAGATCAGCTGCATCGGACGGTGCGGTGGCAGGCGCGCCAGCACGGCTCGGCGGCTGCCCCCCAGTGCCTCGGGCAGCATGTCCTCGAGCAGTAGCCGGCCACTGCATCGCCCGGTGCCGTGCAGGGTCAGGTGCGCCTGGCACTCGCCGCCGGCCGCGATCCGGGGTGGCACCAGCTCCCGCTCGACCCGCAGCCTGATCCGGCTGTGCCCGACGACCACGCTGGCCAGCAGGGGAAGCATCATGGCGAAAGTGGCCACCCGGAGCAGGTCCCGTTCGTTGACCAGTACCGCGCACAGTGCCGTCGCCAGTCCGGCGGTGAGCAGGCACCGGCCGCGGGTGGTGAGGCCGCCGAGTCGCCCGCGCACCTAGGGCACCTGGGGCGAGCGATGCCGGACCGAGGCACCGTTGCGGCTGCCGACACCGTGTCCGTCGATACTGCGTCCGTCGATAGTGGCTGGCGCGTGGGGCACCGGCACCCGCGCCAGCACCTCCCGCACCAGGTCCTCCGGGGCAAGCCGGTCAATCTGCGCCTGCGTGGTGAGCACCAGCCGGTGGGACAGCACCGGCAGCGCTACCGACTGCACATCGTCGGGTACCACGAAGTCCCGGCCGGCCAGCGCAGCACTCGCTCGGCTGGTGCGGATCAGCTGCAGTGTGGCGCGCGGCGAGGCGCCCAGCCGAAGCTCCGGTAACTGGCGGGTGGAACTGACCATCTCCACCACGTAACGGCGCAGGTCAGGGGATATGTGGATCAGGTGGACCGCCTGGCACAACGCGTGTACCTCGGCTGCGGTGGACACTGGTTCCAAGGTAGCGAACGGGTCGGTTGCGGCGTGCTCATCGACCATCGCGAGCTCCGCTGCGGGGTCGGGGTACCCCAGCGAGATCCGGGTGGTGAACCGGTCACGCTGGGCTTCGGGCAACGGGTAGGTGCCCTCCATCTCCATCGGGTTCTGCGTCGCGATCACCATGAAGGGGCCGGGCAGCGGGTAGCTGTGCCCGTCGACGGTGACCTGGCGCTCTTCCATGCACTCCAGGAGCGCGGACTGGGTCTTGGGGGAGGCTCGGTTGATCTCGTCACCAACCACCACGTTGGCGAATACCGGGCCGGGTCGGAAGTCGAAGTCTCCGGTGCCGCGATTGAACACGGACACCCCGGTGATATCGCTGGGCATCAGGTCCGGGGTGAACTGGATCCGGGTGACGGTGCAGTCGATCGACCGGGCCAACGCCTTGGCCAGTGACGTCTTGCCCACTCCGGGCACATCCTCGACCAGCAAGTGGCCCCCGGCGAGCAAGGTGATCAACGCGATCCGCACCGCGTCGGGTTTGCCGACCAGGATCCGCTCGACGTTACCCATGATCCGCTGCGCGACGGTGGGCACGTCCGCTAGGTGCGGTCCGGTGGTGCGACTCATGGCTCGATCCTGACTGTCTTCCCTGGTCGCTGGTGTACCGGGGTCGGTGTACCGCCGCCCCACTGTGCCCCACCGGGTGGCCGTCGGCAGTGTTGGGACGTGTTCGGGAGCGTCCGAACTGCCTTGCCGGGCGCTCGTGAGCTGCTGGGCAGCCCGGTCGTCCGATTGCCACCCCACCTCTGCGGCACCGCGTCTGAGCTGGCCTGACAAGCACAGCAGGGGGCTACGGAGGGTGTTTGCGCGTTGACAGTGGCGGAAAGTGGGGTACTGTGGTTCGTAGTGGAGCACAAGGGGGCTTCATGGCCGGGTGGCCGGGCCGCGGCTGGGGAGGTGGGTGGCCGTGTTCCTGGGCACGCACACCCCCCGACTCGACGACAAGAACCGGTTGACGTTGCCGGCGAAGTTCCGCGACGCGCTTGCAGGGGGGTTGATGATCACCAAGGGACAGGACCACTGCCTTTATGTCTTCCCCCGTGCCGAGTTCGAGGAGATGGCCCGCAAAGTGGCGCAGGCACCGTTCACCAACGAGGCGGTGCGGGCCTACCAGCGCTATTTGTTCGCCGGAACCGACGAGCAACGTCCGGACGGGCAGGGCCGTATCTCCATTGCGCCTGAGCTGCGGCGCTACGCCGGGCTGAGCAAGGACTGCGCGGTGATCGGGGCGATCAACCGGTTGGAGATCTGGGACAGCGCGGCGTGGCAGCGCTACCTGGATGAGCACGAGGAGTCTTACGCCCAGGCACAAGAGGAGGTGCTGCCTGGCGTGATGTGACCCGATGCCACGAGGTCTCCGTCCGGCAACCGCGTCGACTGAGCTCATGATCCTGACGCACCTTCCCCGGCGCCAGGATCTGTACCGGGCGGAGACCTGGCGGCATCGGGAAGGGTTTCGATACAGCACCGGTGATTCCCGCTGTATCGCGCAAAGAATTATGCAAGGAGTTGTGCAAGGAGGCGGGCATGAGCGGAGGGAGGCTGCCGGTGGTCGATCACCCGCCTGGTGACCCCGTACCTCAGCATGCCCCCGTCCTGGTGTCCCGGTGCCTCGAGCTGCTCGGGCCCGCGGTGGCGGACCGGCCGGCCGTGGTGCTCGACGCCACGGTGGGTCTCGGTGGGCACGCGGCCGCGCTGCTCGACGCTCACCCTGCGCTCACCCTGGTCGGCCTCGACCGCGACCGTCACGCGCTGGCGGTGGCCGGTGACCGGCTGCACGCACACTCCGGGCGCACCCACCTGGTGCATGCCGTCTACGACGAGTTGCCCGACGTGGTGGAGCGCCTGGGCATCCCGAGCCTCGACGGTGTGCTGTTCGACCTGGGAGTGTCCTCTTTGCAGCTCGACGCCGTCGAACGCGGCTTCTCCTATGCCCGCGACGCCGTGCTGGACATGCGAATGGATTCCAGTACCGGGCCTACCGCGGCCGACGTGCTCAACGGCTACTCGGCGGCGGAACTGGCTCGGGTGCTCCGGGAGTACGGCGAGGAGCGTTTCGCCGGTCGGATCGCCGCTGCGATCGTGGCGCACCGGGCCCGGCGTTCGTTCGACACGACCGCCCAGCTAGTCGAGATCATCTATCAGAGTGTTCCCGCGGCCACCCGCCGGCACGGTGGTCATCCCGCCAAGCGGACCTTCCAGGCGTTGCGGATCGAGGTCAATGGCGAGCTGGCAGCGTTGCGCTCGGCGATACCCGCGGCGCTGGGTGCGCTGGCGGTGGGCGGTCGGCTGGTGGCGATGTCCTACCACTCGCTGGAGGACCGGATCGTCAAGCAGGCACTGGCCGAGTTGACCATCTCTCGTACCCCGGCCGGCCTGCCGGTTGAGCTACCGGACCACGGGCCCCAGCTGCGCGCGTTGACCCGCGGCGCCGAGCGCGCCGGCCCGGCCGAGACCGAGGTCAATCCCCGGGCCGCGTCGGCGCGGTTGCGGGCCGCGCAGCGCATCGCGCCGGAGCCGGTCCCGTGACGGTTCCCGCCCGCACCGCGACTCCCCGACATCGCAAGGTTGCCGCGCCCAGCCACCGCCGGGAGACCGCAACGCTGCGCGGGCGTTCCCCGGCCGTCGCCCGTGCCTACGCGCGGCGTGCCCAGCGCACCGGCGCACGCCATGGTGGCCCCGACAACGCGGACACCGGGCGGACACCATTCGTTGTGCTGATGATGGCGCTGCTGGGGATGGCGCTGGTGGCCACCCTGTGGTTGTCCACCGCCGCCACCGCCGACTCCTACCATCTGCAGGACGCGCGCAAGGTTGCCCGGAACCTGACTGAGCGCGCGGAAAGTCTAGGCCGCGAGGTGGCCACGTTGGAGACCGCCCCCGAGGTGGCTCGCCGGGCCCGCGAGCTGGGCATGGTGCCAGCCGGGGACCCGGCCCGGTTGGTTGTCCGCCCGGACGGCGCCGTCACCCTGATCGGCCGGCCCCGCCGGGCCCTCGTACCCGCTCCACCGCCACCGGCCGTGGTCCCGGCTCCGCTGCTGCCCGTCGTCCCGCCGGCACCCGTCCCGCCGGCCGCAGCGCCCGTCCCACCGCCGGCCGCCCCGCTGGCCGTAGCACCCGCCCCACCGGCACCGGCTGGTCGCACCTGATGGGCGCAGCTGGTCTCCGTAATCGGTTGGGGCTGGGTCGGGTAGTGCTTGTTCTCGCGCTGGTAGCCGCCGGACTCAAACTGGTTGCGGTGCAGGGTCTGCAGGCGGCGGAACTGTCGGCGCAAGCCGCGAACCAGCGCACCACCGTGCAGACGCTGCCCGCACAGCGCGGCGCGATCACTGACCGCAACGGCACACCGTTGGCGTTCAGCGTGGCGGCCCAGGCTTTGTACGCTCAGCCGACGCGGATCATTGCCGAGCAACGCGCGGTCCGGGCCGACCCGGACGTGCACAAGCAGGCGATGGCCCACCGGGTCGCTCAGGTGCTCGGGTCGCTGGTGTCTGAGCAAGAGATCCTGAGCCAACTGCGCAGCGACCGCACCACGGTCCTGCTCGCACCGTTGGTGACGCCGGCCCAGGCCAGGCTGATCCAGCAGGACTTCCCGGAGATCAGCGCGGAACGCCGGGAGATCAGGCAATACCCGGGCGGTGAACTTGCCGCCAACGTCCTGGGGGTGGCGAACTGGCGGGCCGACGAGCGCAAAGTGCGGGGACTCGTCGGCTTGGAGAACTATGCTGACACCTTGCTGGCCGGCCGGGACGGTCGCCGGGTGGTGGACACCGCGGAAGGCTCGGACGCGGTCATCCCGGGCAGCGAGCGCGCTGAGCGGCCGCCGGTACCCGGTTCGGGGCTGGAGCTCACCCTGGACTCCGACCTGCAGTTCACCGTGGCCCGGCTGCTCGGCGACTACGCGCGGAGATACCGCGCCAAAGGGGCAAGTGCGGTGGTGCTCGACGCGCGTACCGCCGAGGTCTACGCGATGGCCAACGACGTCACCTTCGACCCGAACAACCTTGCGGCGGCGACCCCTGAGTTGTTGGGCAACCCGGCAGTGTCTGCCCCGTTCGAACCAGGCTCGGTGAACAAGGTGATCACCGCCGCCGCGGGCATCGAGCACGGCGTCGTCACGCCGGACACGGAGCTGCACGTCCCCGGCGAGCTTCGAGTCGCCGACCGGACGGTCCGGGATGCGTGGCCACACGGGACGCTAAACCTCACGTTCACCGGTGTGCTGGCCCGCTCATCCAACGTCGGGACGCTGCTCACCGCGCAGCGCGTCGGCGAGGACCGCTTCGTGGACATGCTGACGCGAATGGGTCTGGGCCAGCGCACCGGAGTGGGGTTGCCTGGGGAGAGCTCAGGGCGGGTGCCGCCCCGGGACCAGTGGTCGGGCAGCACGTTCGCCAACCTGCCCATCGGTCAGGGACTGTCAATGACGGTGCTGCAGATGGCCGGTATGTACCAGGCGATCGCCAACGACGGCCTGCGCATCCCACCGCGCATCGTCAGCGCCGAGATCGCCCCGGACGGCACCCGGACCGCGACCCCACGCCCAGCCGGGGTCCGGGTGGTCAGCTCACAGACCGCCTATACCGTCCGGGACATGCTGCGGGCAGTGATGCAGACCGAACCGGGACAGCGCGGCACTGGTCCGGAGGCGGCGCTGGACGGCTACCAGATCGCCGGCAAGACCGGCACCGCGCAGCAGGTCAACCCCGGCTGCGGCTGCTACAGCAACTCGAATTACTGGATCACCTTCGCCGGCATCCTGCCGGCCGACGCCCCGCGCTTCGTCGTCGGGATCATGCTCGATGACCCGGCCGTCGGCAGCGCCGCACCACTGTTCCACGACATCGCCTCCTACCTGGCCGGGCGTTACCAGATCCCGCCATCACCTGGACCCGGTCTGCCGGCCACCCTCACCCTGCCCTGATTCCCTGCTATGGCCCCGGGCCGCTCACGATCACCGAGGGCAGCGCCGGTAGCCTTCGTGCCCGCTGGACTTCAGCTCCACGCGCACCCGACCCCGGATCGTGACTGTTCCTGTGACTCGCTCGTTGGCCGAGACGGCGCTACGGCCGTCGCATACCGTGCCGACCCCGGTTACCGTGCTCGCTGCGCTGGTCGGCGCAGCCTTCTCGGGATCGTCAGATCCGACGCTGCAGCGGATCCGGGTGTCGGGTGTTGCCCTGCGTGCCCAACAGGTGCACCCTGGCGACCTGTTCGCGGCGCTGCCCAGCCTGACCCCCGGTAGTGCGCACGGCGCCGACTTTGCGGGCCCGGCGTTGCGTGCCGGTGCGGTCGCGATCCTGACCGATCCCGTGGGTGCGCGCTGCCCGGTGCTGGCCGGTAACCCGGTCCCGGTCCTAGTGCACCCGCAACCGCGGTCGGTACTGGGCACCCTGTCCGCCCACATCTACGGCGACCCCTCCGCCCGGCTGGCGGTGCTCGGGATCACCGGTACCGCCGGCAAGACCACTACGGCGTACCTCGTGGAGGCGGGGTTACGCGCGGCCGGCGCGGCCACCGGCCTGCTGAGCACCGTGCAGGTGCGGATCGGCGAGACCTTGCTGCCCAGCACCTGCACCACCCCGGAGGCCCCGGACCTGCAGGCGCTGCTGGCCTTGATGGCTGAGCGCGGCGCCACTCACGCGCCCATCGAGGTCTCCAGTCATGCGCTGGTGCTGGGCCGGGTGACCGGGACCAGTTTCGCGGTCGGCGCGTTCACCAATCTGTCGCAGGATCACCTGGACTTCCACGCCGACCTCGAGGACTACTTCGCCGCCAAGGCGATGCTGTTCGACGGTCGGGCGAGTGCTGAGGTGGTGTGCATCGACGGCGCCTGGGGACGGCGGCTGGTCACCGGTGAGACCACCACGGTCTCGCTGGGTGGCGACGCGACCTGGCACGCCACCGACGTCGCGGCCCAGTCACCAGGTAGCCAGACGTTCCGTGTCCTGGGCCCCGACGGGTTCGACCAGCGCTCAGCGGTGCGATTGCCTGGGGCGTTCAATGTGACCAACGCGCTGCTCGCGCTGGCCGTCGGCCACGCCGCGGGCGCGGACTCCCAACTGGTACTGCGGGGCATCGCCACCGCCGAGGTGCCCGGCCGGATGCAGCGGGTAAACCGCGGTCAAGGTTTCCTCGCGCTGGTCGACTACGCGCACAAGCCCGCCGCGGTGGCCGCGCTGCTCGACGCGGTGCGGGCCCAGGTCCCCGGGCGGCTGCTGGTCGTCCTGGGCTGCGGTGGGAACCGGGACACCGCCAAACGCCCGCTGATGGGTGCCGAGGCGGCTCGCCGGGCCGACCTGCTGGTGGTCACCGACGACAACCCGCGCTCGGAGGATCCGGCGGTGATCCGCGCGGCGATGCGCACCGGAGCCGCGGGCGGGCCCGCCGTGGTGGTGGAGATCGCTGATCGGGCGGCTGCCATCGCGCACGCGGTTGCGCAGGCCCGTCCGGGGGATGCGGTGATCGTGGCGGGCAAGGGCCATGAGACCGCGCAAGAGGTGCACGGCGTCAAGCACCCCTTCGTGGATGTCGACGTGCTCGCGGGCCTGCTCGACGGGGTGGCCGATGGGGGGAGTAGCCGGTGAGCACCATCCTGGTTGCCTCCGGGATCGCCCTGCTGGCCTCGATTTTGCTCACGCCCTATCTCATCCGGTTGTTTACCCGGCAGGGCTTCGGGCAGGAGATCCGGCAGGAGGGACCGCTGACCCACCAGAGCAAGCGGGGCACGCCCACCATGGGGGGAGTGGCCATCCTACTGGCGATGTGGAGCGGGTACCTCGTCGCGCACCTCACAGTCACCCGGCATGGCGTCACCGCTTCGGCCCTGGTGGTGCTGCTGCTCACCACGGTGCTGGGGGTGGTGGGTTTCCTGGACGATCTGATCAAAGTTCGGCGGCAGCGCAACCTTGGCCTGAACAAGACCGCCAAGCTGGTCGGGCAGCTGGTTGCCGCGGTGCTGTTCGGTGTCCTGGCGTTGGGTTTTCGGGACGGCGATGGCATCTCCCCGGCCTCGACTCACCTGTCCTTCGTGCGGGACGTCCCGGTGATGTCCTTCGGCATCGTCGGTTTCGTCGTCTTCAGCTACCTGCTGGTATCCGCCTGGTCGAATGCGGTGAACCTCGCCGACGGCGTGGACGGTCTGGCGGCGGGGGCGGCGGCAATGGTGCTGGTGACCTATGTGATCGTGTCGTTCTGGCAGTACAGCCAGGACTGCACCATCCAGGCGGTCCCTGGTTGTTACACCGTGCGCGACCCGCTCGACATGGCCGTGGTGGCCGCTGCCGCGGTCGGTGGGTGCATCGGGTTTCTGTGGTGGAACGCCCCTCCGGCGAAGATCTTCATGGGTGACACCGGGTCGCTGGCCGTGGGTGGGCTGCTGGCTGGGCTGTCCGTGGTCACCCGGACCGAGCTGCTCCTCATCGTGATCGGGGGCCTGTTCGTGGTCGAGGCGCTGTCGGTGGTAATCCAGGTAGTGGTGTTTCGCACCACCCGGCGCCGGGTGTTCCGGATGGCGCCGTTTCACCACCACTTCGAGCTGGCGGGATGGCCCGAGACCACGGTCATCATCCGGTTCTGGTTGCTCGCGGCCATCTGCTGTGCGCTGGGCGCCGGGGTGTTCTACAGCGAGTGGTTGACTTCGGCCGGGGGGTGATGCGAGTGCCTGCACCGATTTTCGGTCCCGGGGACTTCACCGGGGCCCGGGTGCTGGTAGCGGGGGCTCGGGTCACCGGAGCTTCGGCCGCCCGGATGCTGACCGAACTGGGTGCCGAGGTCACCGTCACCGACTCCTCGCCGACCCAGTTGCAGGCACTGGCCGGCGCCCCCTGGGTCGATGGCTCCTGGGGTGCCGGCGGCCCGGTTCGGCTGGCCGCAGGGCTGGACATGCCGCCGCCGGGCACCGACCTCGTGGTGACCAGCCCTGGCTTCCGGCCGGACGCGCCGCTGATGGTGGCGGCGCACCGATCCGGTGTGCCGGTGATCGGGGACGTGACGTTGGCCCGCTGGATCGACGGTGTACGTGCTGGGGCTCGGTCCGGGCCTGGTCAGGCGCCGGCGCAGTGGCTGGTCGTCACCGGCACCAACGGCAAGACCACCACGGTAGGGATGCTCGCAGCAATGCTGCGTGCCGCCGGAATGGACGCGGTGGCTTGCGGAAACATCGGGCTTCCGGTGCTGGACGCGGTGCGCATGGGCCATCGGGTGCTGGCTGTGGAGCTGTCGTCGTTCCAGTTGCACTGGTCGCGTGAGCTGAACCCGCGGGCCGCCGTGGTGCTCAACGTCGCTGCCGATCACCTGGACTGGCACGGCAGTCTGTCCGAGTATGCCGCGGCCAAGGGCAGCGTGTACGGCGAAGGCACCACCGCGGTAGTCAATGTCGATGACGAATGGTCGACGCGGCTGGCCGCTGGGCGTGGCGGGGTCGGGTTCACCATCGGTGAACCGGGGGAGGGCCAGTTGGGGGTGGTGGGCCAGCAGCTGGTCGACCGCGCCTTCGGTGGCTCGGAGAGCACCGAGGTGCTGGCCCTGCTCACCGACGTCCGGCCGGCCGGCCGGCACAACGTGGCCAACGCGCTGGCCGCCGCGGCGCTGGCCCGCTGCCTCGGAGTGGCGGCACCGGCTGTCGCCGAGGGGTTGCGTGCCTTCACCCCTGGTGCGCACCGTGGTGTGCCGGTCGGTGAGCACGCCGGGGTGCGCTACCTCGATGACTCGAAGGCCACCAACCCGCATGCGGCACGGGCCGCTCTGCTGGCCTGGCGTCGGGTGGTGTGGGTGGCCGGCGGCCTGCTCAAGGGTGTGGAGGTGGATGAGCTCGTCATCGACACCCGGGATCGGCTGGCCGGCGCTGTGCTCCTCGGCGCCGACCGTGCGGTGATCGCCGCCGCGCTGGCGCGACACGCACCCGATGTCCCGGTTCGGGTGGTGGATTCGGGGGATCATGACGCCATGAGTGAGGTGGTGGCAGCAGCAGCCGAGCTGGCCGAGCCCGGTGGCGTGGTGCTCCTCGCGCCGGCGGCGGCGTCGATGGACATGTTCCGTGACTACACCCATCGTGGCCGGGCGTTCGCGGCCGCCGTCGCTGCGCTGGGCGGTGCGGGGTGAGCAGCTCCACCCGGCTGGGTGCGCGCGCGGTGAAGAGCCCCCGCCGGCCGGCTGCGCGCGCGGTGCGGAGCCCCACCTGGCTGGCTGCGGGTAGCCGGCTTACCGTCGCTCGTGACTGGCTCACCGCTTGGCTGGCCCGACCGCTCACCTCGTTACACCTCGTGCTCGGCGTGTTCGGCCTGCTGACGCTGTTCGGCCTGGTGATGGTGCTTTCAGCGTCCAATGTGGAGTCCTACACCAGGGCCGGCTCATCGTATGCGGTGTTCGTCCAACAGCTGGCGTACTGCGGATTCGGGCTGGTGTTGTTCTGGCTGGGGCTACGGATGCCGGTGCGGATGTTGCGCGGCACCAGTGGGCTGTTCCTGCTGGTATGTGTGCTGCTCCTGGCCATGGTGCTCAGCCCGCTGGGTGCAGAGATCAACGGCGCGCAGAAATGGTTGCGGCTGGGCCCGCTGTCCCTGCAGCCCTCCGAGCCCGCGAAACTCGCGCTGGCCTTGTGGGGGGCGCATGTGCTGATCACCAAACGAGCCCTGCTGCGCCAGTGGCGACACCTGCTGGTGCCGCTGGTCCCTATGGCCGTTGTGATCTTCGCGCTGGTGATGCTGCAGCCCGATCTGGGCACCACTATCACGCTGGCCATCGTGTTGCTCGCGTTGCTGTGGTTCGGCGGTGCGCCGGGTGAGCTGTTCGGCGCGATCGCGATCGCCGCGGTCGCCGGGGCGGTCGTCCTGGCCGGCATCGCCGGCTACCGATCGGCCAGGATCGAGTCCTTTCTACACCCGGGCGCCGACCCGCAGGGCGCGGCGTACCAGGCTCGCCAGGCGATGTTCTCGCTGGCCGATGGCGGCTGGTGGGGGGTGGGCTTGGGACAGGGCAGTGCCAAATGGGACTACCTGCCCAACGCACACAACGACTTCATCTTCGCGATCATCGGGGAGGAGCTGGGCTTGCTGGGTTGCCTGGTGGTGCTGCTGCTGTTCGGCACGCTGGCCTACGTGGGGATCCGGATCGCCGCCCGCAACACCGACCCGTGGATCAAGCTGGTCTCCGCCACCGTCACCACCTGGCTGGTCGGTCAGGCCGCGATCAACATTGGATACGTGATCGGCTTGTTGCCGATCACCGGGATCCCGCTGCCGTTGATCTCCTCGGGAGGGACCTCCATCGCGCTGACGATGCTGGCCTTCGGACTGCTGGCGAACTTCGCCCGGCACGAACCGCCGGCGGTGTCGGCGCTGCGCCACGAGTTCCGCCGTTCCGGGTTCTCCCGGCTGCTGCGGCTGCGCCCCCCGGTGCCCTACGCTCCCCCGTCGCGGTCCCGCGCCTCGGCGGGGCCGGTGCCAGCCGGTCGCGGCGGTGCTCGGTGACGGCGTCCGCCTCACCTGCGCTGCCACCTCAGCTGGCCCGCACCCACCTGATCGGGATCGGCGGTGCCGGGATGAGCGGGGTGGCCCGGATCATCCTCGCCCGCGGTGGCGCGGTGTCCGGCTCGGACGCCAAGGACTCGCGAGCGCTGCCCGCACTGCGAGCGTGGGGCGCGCGGGTGACCGTGGGGCACGCCGCGGCCAACCTCGACCAGCTCAGCGCCGACCCCACCGCGATCATCAGCACCAAGGCGGTGCACCAGACTAATCCGCACAACCCGGAGCTCGTTGAGGGTGCCCGGCGCGGTATTCCCGTGATCCACCGCTCGGTGGCGTTGGCGGCCCTGATGAGCGGCTACCGGGTCGTCTGCATCACCGGTACCGCCGGGAAGACCACCACCACGTCGATGCTCACGGTGGCGTTGCGCCATTGTGGCGCCGACCCGTCCTTTCTCATTGGTGGTGACCTCACCGCCGCCGGGTCCGGTGCCCACCACGGCAGCGGCGAGACCTTCGTGGCCGAGGCCGACGAGAGCGACGGCAGCTTCCTGGCCTACTCGCCCGACGTCGTGGTCGTCACCACTGTTGAGGCCGATCACCTGGATCACCACGGCACCGTCGAGGCCTACACCGCCAGCTTCGACGCCTTCGTGGGCCGGTTGACGCCGGCTGGGGTGTTGATCGTCAACGCCGACGACCCCGGCTCGGCCGCGCTGGCTGACCGGGCCGTCGCCGCTGGGGTGCGGGTGCGCCGCTACGGCAGGCTCGCTACCGCGGCGGCCGATGTCCGCCTACTGGCATACCTCCCCGATGGCGAGCGAGGCGTCGCCACCGTGGCGCTGACCGGTTCGGCTGGGGTGCAGCTGGCGGTCCCGGCGCCTGGGGAGCACATGGCGAGCAACGCTCTCGGCGCCCTGCTGGCCGGCATGGAGCTGGGCGCGCCGCTGCCCGGTCTGCTGGCGGGCCTGGCCGGGTTCGGGGGAGTCCGCCGCCGGTTCGAGCTCATTGGGCGGGCCGCCGGTGTGCGGGTCTACGACGACTACGCCCACCACCCGACGAAGGTGGCCGCCGCGCTGCGCGGTGCCCGCCAGGTGCTGGGGGAGGGGCGGTTACTGGTGGCGTTCCAGCCGCACCTGTACTCCCGCACCCGGGACTTCGCCGCCGAGTTCGGCACCGCGCTGGCGCTGGCCGACGTGGTCCTGCTGCTGGACGTCTACGGGGCCCGGGAGGAGCCGTTGCCCGGCGTCACCGGTGCGCTGGTCGCGCACGCGGTGCCGTTGCCGGTGGGCTGCGTGCACTACGAGCCGTGCTGGGCTGACGTGCCCGGCCGGCTGGCTGATCTGGTCCGGCCCGGTGACGTGGTGGTCACGATGGGAGCCGGGGACGTGACGGAGCTCGGCCCGCAGCTCCTCGCCGAGCTGGAGCGTCGCTGTGCCGGCACGGCCGGTTCTGGTGCCCGGGAGACCGGACAGCGGTGAGCGCCGGTGGGGTGAGATCCGGTGGTCCGGGCGCCTCGGGTCGGCGACGCCGGCCCCGGCGCGAAACGCCTCATCGCCCACGGGAACGTAGCGCTGCGGATCACCGCCGCGGGCTCCATGATCGCCGTGTCGGAAGAGTCAAGCGCCTCCCGAATGGCGATCATGGAAGTTCGGCGCCGCAGCGAGACGCTGCACCCCATCTCACGGCTGGGGTTGCCCCGGCTGTGGCGCCCAGACCGGCCCGAACCTGGCACCGTTGGCTGGTCGTGGGGATGGCTGCCCTGACCCTGGTCGTTGCCGTGACTTGGGTGCTGTTGGGGAGTTCGCTGTTCGACGCCCGCTCGGTGCAGGTGGTGGGCACCAGGGAGCTCCCGGCCGGCGTGGTGCGTGCAGTGGCGGCCGTGCCGCTGGGCACCTCGATGCTGCGGCTGGACACCCAGGCGATCGAGACCCGAGTGACCGCGGTGCCCCGGGTGGCACGCGTGCAGGTGCGGTGCAACCTGGACGGCACGGTGCGGATCGAGGTTACCGAACGCACCCCGGTTGCGGTTGCGCGTCGCGGCAACGGCGCGCACCTGGTGGACGCCACCGGAACCGACTACGCGACGGTGCCCGCTGGGCCGCCCGGCCTACCGGAGCTGCGAGTGGCCCGGGTCGGACCCCGGGACGCCGCGACGATGGCCGCGTTGACCGTGCTGGCCGCGCTGCCCGAGTGGCTGCGGGGCCAGGTGCGCGCGGTCGCCGCGAAGTCCCCCGCCGACATCGTGCTGAGCCTGGACCACAAACGTGAGGTCCACTGGGGTGGGGTGGAGGAAGGCAACCGCAAAGCGGCGGTGCTTGGCCCGCTGCTCACCCAACCCGGCACGGTCTACGACGTCTCCAGCCCCACCTTGCCCACCATCGCCTAAGTCGTTGTCGTGGGTGACTAAGTGATCCAGTCACCCACCGACGGACCGTGATCGCGGTTTCGGTGCCAAAAACGACACGACTGTCGTGTCGTTTTTGGCACCGAAACCGCGATCACGGTCCGTCGGTGGGTGACTGGATCACTTAGTCACCCACGACAACGACTTAGGCGATGGTGGGCAA
>JBOHFG010000119.1:0-2362 GCA_050699575.1 Pseudonocardiaceae bacterium | reverse complement strand
CTCGGGGTGCGTGGGCCCGGCGGGCGAGGGCTGTTCGCCGAGTACGGCTTGGCCGGCGAGCCTGACGTGGTGGCCACGGTGTCGCTGTCGAAGTCGCTGGGCAGCCAGGGCGGCGCCGTACTGGGTTCTCGCGAGGTGGTTGACCACCTCGTCAACACGGCCCGCAGCTTCATCTTCGACACCGGCCTGGCGCCACCGGCCGTCGGCGGGGCGCTGGCTGCGCTGCAGGTGCTGCGCGCCGAGCCTGCACTGCCCGGCCGGGTACTCGACGCCGCAGCGGCCATCGCCACCGCGGCGGGCGCACCCCGGCCAACGTCCGGGGTGGTCTCGGTGATCCTTGGCGAGCCGGCGTGGGCCGTCGATGCGGCTGCGCAGTGCCTGCGCCGCAGCGTGCGGGTGGGATGCTTGCGTCCACCGTCGGTGCCCACCGGGACCAGCAGGCTGCGCCTGACGGCCCATGCCGCGCTGAGCGACGCTGACCTGGCGCTGGCCGCGCAGGTGCTCGCGGTGGTGCTGGCGGGCACGGCCAGATGACGGTGCTGGTAGTGACCGGGACTGGCACCGGGTCGGCAAGACCGTGGTGATCTCGGCCATCGCTGCGCTCGCCTCGCCGCTGGCCGCTGGGTGGCGGTCCTCAAGGTCACACAAACCGGCGTCGACGCCGGGCAGCCAGCTGGCCCGAACCGACGACGCTCCTCTGACGGGGTGGTGTGCGCTGCGCCGATTCTTCGGCATGCGAGGTGTGCTGGTCAGTGGGCTGGCACTGGCGTCGGTCGTCCATGAGAACGGCGCCGCCCAGGTAAGATCTGCAGCGGGAGGTAATCTGGCACGGGCGCAGGGTCCAGCCGGATGTCGACGCCGTGGTCACGGCCGGTGGCGACTTGGTGGTGCCGTCCAAGGTTGTACGGAGCTTTCGCTTGTGCCAGGGCAGCGAGTGCACCTCACGATTAGTGCAGCTGGTACTCGGCGGAACACGTATGGATCGTTGGCTGGCCGGTTGCCGGATGTGAGCGCTGACGACATCACCGACGAGCGACGTGAGGTGTTGGGCGATCTGGTGGATGGGCAGTGACCGCCGGTAGCATACTCATCGTCGATTCCCAGCTCGCCAGGGTGACCACGTGACCGTATTGGTGACCGGAACGGGTACCGGGGTCGGCAAGACCGTGGTGACGTCGGCGATAGCTGCGCTCGCCGTCGCCGCGGGCCGCCGGGTGGCGGTACTCAAACCTGTGCAAACCGGCGTTGACGCGGGAGCGCCGGGCGACGTCGACGAGGTACGACGGCTCGCGGGCCCCGTGGTCACGTGCCGTGAGCTGGCCCGCTTCTCCGACCCGCTTGCACCGGCGACCGCGGCCCGCTGCGCTGGCGTGCCCCCGGTAGCGACCACAACCATCGTCGCGGCGGCCCGGGAACTCGCTGCAGAGCATGACCTGGTGCTGATCGAGGGTACTGGGGGATTGTTGGTACCCCTGGATGACCGTGGTGCCACGTTCGCCGATGTCGCCGCAGCCTTGGCCGTGCCGGTAGTCCTCGTGGTCGCGGCCGGACTCGGCACACTCAACCATTCCGCGCTCACCGCCGAAGCGCTGCGCACCCGCGATCTGCGCTGTGTGGGAATGGTGATCGGCGCGTGGCCCGCCGAGCCTGACCTCACCGCCCGCTGCAACCTTGTCGATCTTCCTGTCGTCACTGGTCTGCCGCTGCTCGGCGCCCTACCAGCGGGTGCCGGGTGCCTCACCGCGGCGGAGTTCCTCCCGGTAGCCCGACGTGGACTTGACTCAAGCGGTGGTGAATGGAGTCCGCCGATGCCTCTTCGGCTGTGGGATGTCCGGTGAGCTCCGGTCTCGTCTCTCGCGGCTGCCGCGTTTTTCCTGATCACGGGTGTGAGCGGGCTATGGCAGAAATCCGCTGTAGCCCGCTCTGACTTGCCAAACAAGCTGGACTCACCCTGCAAGTTCTATGCTGACGGGGTCAGCTAGTTTTTATTCTTGGGCTCAAACGGGAGCTGCTGGGCGAGGTAAATTTTGAGGATTGGTGATTTCTTTCAGGGAAGGTCTCTCCTGTGTGTCCATTCACAGGCCCGGTGAGCTGGGCTGTTGCGGAAAGTTGATCTTGGATGGTAGTGGTTGATCCGGTGTCGGCGTGTCGGGCTCGTTGTTCGGTCTTTGATCGTCAATCATCTGGGTTGTGTCCGCACTTGAGCTGCCGTCGCCCTCGTATGAGGAGCTGTCGGCGCTGGTGGTGGGCTTGGTTTCGGAGCTGGAGCGGATCGCTGAGCTGGAGGCCCGGTTGGGGTGTGATTCGGCTCATTCTTCTATCCCACCGTCGGCGGATTCGATCGCGGCTAAGGCCAAGCGGC
>JBOHFG010000118.1:0-1616 GCA_050699575.1 Pseudonocardiaceae bacterium | reverse complement strand
AGTTGCCGTCGCCCAGACTGCGACATCGCTTGGCACAACGAGTTCGGCGTCAGGCTTGTATAGGGTAAGTGCTGTGTTCTGTGGGTTTGCTGCGCTGTCGTGATGCCGGAAATTGGGCAGGTCAACGAGTAGGTCACTGACGGCGCACTCGTACAGCTCTGCCAGCTTAGCGAGGTTGTCGAACGTCGGGGCGTGTCCGGTACGGCTCGGCCACTGTTCCCAGGAGGAAAATGCCTTGAAGGTCTTCAGTTCATCGGGCCAGCGCTGATTCCACTCGTGGGCGGCTTGGTGCTGGCTCCACTCATGGGCGTAGCGGAAGGCTACCCGGGCATTGAAGCGGTAGCGCTGTCGTAAAGCTTCGGCCACGTCCACCCATGACTTGCCCGCAGCGCGCAGCGCCCGCACCAGCTGCTCACGCTGCTGCTTTTGACTGCGTAGTTCACCCATAGCACTACTTCCTCAGACATCGTGGCGCCGCACTCGGGTAGGCGGCTTTCGAACGTGGCAGAGGGACGTTACCGGTTGGGTACTGCCTGGCCAACCTGGTACGGAAGTTCCCTGCCCGGTCGGGAGGCTGACGATCAGAGGTCGCGACTACTCAGGGTGGGTCGTCACCGCAGTAGCGGGCACCGTGATGACCAAGGCCCCAGGGCCGGGCTGAGCCTCCCTGCTGGCGCGGCGTCCCTCACCGCAGGACGTGGCCCCGATCGCGCCAGTCTGGCTGCTCCCCGGTCCTGGGTGCCGTCCAACGGCGGACACCACACGGAACGGGTTTTGAGAGCACGTGAAGCACGAGGGCAGCCAGCTACACCAGAATTTCGGCCAGGGCCATGATGACGTCCTGGGCGAGCAGCTCGCCGACATGGGTTGTGGAATCTGGCCGGGTACGGCTCCGGTGCCCCTGGCGTTCGTGGCCGTCACGGGCGACGGATCGTCTGGAGGTGGAGCCTGGTGACTGGTGAAGACCGAGAGCTGGTCGACGAGCTGGCAATTCTCAACCGTGACATGGTGCCGTTGGCCGTTGGCATTATGGAGAGTACTGCCGGAGCAGCCGAGCAGGTGGCTTACGGCGATAGGCTGATTGCCGTTGGGAAGCGATTGCAGCGCTGGGCTCATCAGACGGCTGGAATTGTCATAGGGGGAGAGGTCCTTGCCAACGGATCGCTGACGTTTCCGTCGTCTACCGCTGAGGCTTGCCGGGAACGGTGAGCGACGTTTGGGAAATCCGGAACCGGCTGATTTTAGCGTACCTTGAGAAGTTAGCCCACCAGCTCCGAAGTAAAGAGCCTGTAGAGCTAACACGAATCGAAGAGCAGACGGTGCGACTGCTTGCGGCTCTGATTATGTTGCTCAGGCAGCATCGTGTCAACAAGCGGGGCCAGTGCCGGTATTGTAGCTGGCGGATAAAGACTTGGCGGTTCGGGCATCGGCGGCCACAGTGCACGGTGTATCGGGATTTGAATTTTGCCCTGTATCAGCACTTAGTAGATGAAATGAAATAAGTTATCCACTCGGAGGCATTGTCAGGCTCGCGACCTGCGATGATGCCAATTTCAGTGGATTTTTTGTTCGATTCCGGCTACGTAGACGTTGTGTGGTGGCGGTTACTTGAGGAT
>JBOHFG010000117.1:0-17116 GCA_050699575.1 Pseudonocardiaceae bacterium | reverse complement strand
GGAAGGCGATCACAGCGTCGTCGTGACGTCCCTGCACCCGGGCCAGCGCCCGTGCGGGCGTGGATCACGACGGCGGGGCGGCGTTGTCCGAAGCGATCTTGACCGGCATCCCGCGGCTACCCGGGGCCGCCTGCCGGGGCCGGCACGCCTGGAGCTATCGGGTGCAAGTTCCGGGCGGTGGGTGGGGCAGGAGCGGGCAACGCCCGCGTCAGGGTTGCTGTACGAGGCGGTGGAGCAGTGTGTGGAGCGTTGTGAAGCCCTGGTCGCGGGTGGGTCCGGCGCGGAGTATTCCGGGGTGTAGAGCGGTGCGGTCCCGCATAGTGCTGCGGAGCAGCGCGGCAAGGCCGTCGATATCCCGGTGGTGAACGTGGTGGAAGCGTTGGGCCTCGGGGATGTGGAGCAGGGCTGCTCCGGGTGGACAGACTGCTATGACGGGAACACCTACTGCGAGGTAGTCGTAAATCTTTGCGGGGATGCGGGACTCGATGGCGCTGGCGTTGTCCGTGGTGACGAGCGCGGCGTCGGCTTGGTGGAGTCGTTCGTAGAGTTCCCGGCGTGATCCTGCGGTGTAGGGCACGAGCGCATGCCCGGTGGCGCGGCGCAGGCGGGCTGCGATGGGAGGCGATGCACCTCCGATGATGGTGAGCTCGGCGACTGCTGGCCCGACGCACTGCAGCGCGTCAAGAAGGATCCCGGGACCGTTGCGCCCGTACCAGTAGCCGTTCATCACGAGGTCCAGTGGTTGCCCGTTACGTTCCGGCCGGAGCGGCACATCGCGCAGGTCCGCGACGTCGGCAGCGTCGAAGCCGTTGGGTACGGGGATCACGCGGTTCGGCGTGAGCTGCAGGTGCTGGGCGAGCAGGTCGCCTAATGCGGGCCCACCTGCATAGGTGACCGCGGCGGCCCGCCGCAGCGCGTGCCGCTCGATCGTCCTGGTCGCCCGGGCGAGTCGCGGCGGGTGGCGGCGGGCGCTCCACGGGTCACGGTAGTCCACGACGAGGGGCACCCGGGGGTCCAGCGTGACCGCGGCGGCCCAGAGCAGGGAGAACGGCGGCACCGAAACAATGGCCACGTCGCCAGCCACACCCCGTAGCGCGTGACGAGCGCGCCATCCTGCCCCAGGGCGGAGGTCCCCTTCAACGCCGGCGTTCTCCAGTACCGAGCGCAGGACTGCGGGAGCGTGCGAGAGAAGGCAGTCGGCCAGGTCGGTGGGCGGCAGCGGCGGGTTGATGATTGTGACGTCCCAGCCGCGCCGGGTGAGCCCCCTGGTGAAGGCGCCGAGACGGCCGCCTACCGCGCTATCCGCGTCCGCACCGGCGGCCACCAGCGTGACTCGCGGTCTCACGAGTGCGCGGCAGCGGTGTCCTGGGCGTGCTGCGGGGGATTGCCTTGCCGTGCCTGGATTCGGTCGAAGACCCAGATACGGGTGGAGACACCGAGCAGCCGCAGCGGATGGCTGCTCGCCAGCTCGAGCCCGCTCAGTCCACGGGGAACGGGCGGCGGTATGAGGATCACGATACGGCCACCGGGTCGCGTGATCCGCGCCATCTCGGTCAGGGCTCGCCGCAGCCAGCGGGCCGGGTCCTCGACCTGGAACTGCCGCCCGAAGGGCAGATTCGACACCACAGCGTCAAACGTGGCCTCGTCGTGCGGCAGGTTCACCACGTCGGCCGGTTGCACGACGGCGTGCGGCACGTTCTCGCGGGCAATTGCGACTGCCCCAGGATCGATGTCAGATCCTGCTGCCAGCCAGCCCGCCGAGAGCGCCTCGTCCAGGAGTGTTCCCGAGCCGCAACAGGGGTCGAGGATGCGTCCAGGTGGCTCACCGGCGAGCCGGATCATCGCCGCGGCCACCACGGGACGTAGCGCTCCGTGTCGCTGCGCGGCCCGGCCGTCACCATGCTGGCGCATTCGCTTGTCGGATAGCCGTAACCCAGCTACAAAGGACACCCGCTCATATTCGAGTACCCATAACTCCAGTTCAGCAGGGTCCGCCACGCGCCATCGCGGCCGCTGGCCCGCTACCGCGGTAGTGACCGCATCACGGAGCTCGGTGCGCTTGAAGCGGCTTTCGTCCAGGACCCGGGCGATCACCCGGTAGGTCATTGAGGAGTTCAGGTGCCGGGCGAACCGGGTCCACACCGACAGGCCGCGTTCCAGGTCGGTTTTGGTTGTCAGCGCGTCGGCGACGCGCCGGGGTGGGCCACTCGCGGTGTGAGCGAGCGTCACGAACACGTCCTCGGCGAGTCGCAGCGTGGTGAAGTCCGGCTGGGCGCCGCGGTGCATGCGGAAAAAGACGATGTCGGCCCGGCCGTCGTTGCCGGGTTCATCAATCGGTTCGAGATCCGGATGAGCGGTGATCTCCTGCCGGAGTAACCTCCCGAGCCCGGGGAGCGTGGTCGCGAAGAAGCCCGATGTGCCCGCACGCCGCTGCGGGTCAGCGCCCCGCTTCCGCTGCTCCACCTGTCCCATAGTCGCTTACGGTACCGGTGGCACCTCAACTGGGCGGGCTCACGGCGCCAGTACGACGTTGCGCAAGTACCGGGTGTGTGCTCCCAGGGCGAACTTGTACGGCTCATCGCCCCGGCCCAGCTCAATCACCCGGACGCCGCCCGCCACGGCCATCCCGGCCGCCTCGGCCAGCAGCAGGTGACTCGGACTATATCGGGCCGCCGTTGGCCGGTAGGTGCTCATGTAAAGCAGGTCGGCGCCCGGGGACCGGAAAAACAGGGCCTGCGCGAGCGGCTCGCCATCCAAATTGAGGCCCGCGAACAGACAGTGTCCGCCGACGGCAAGGCCACGGCCGACGTCGGTGAGGAACTCGGGGAAGCGCGGGTGCCGGTCCATGGCTGGAAGTTCGCCGAGACGTCCCCGAGCCGCCCACGACGCTAGCCGGCATCGCACGAAGTCAGCTACGTTGGCAGCGATCGAGGCCGGGTCGGCCAGGCGCTGCACCGTGACCCTGCCGGATTCCGTCAGCCGGAGCTGCGCGGTGTGCAGTGCGCGCCGCCGCTTGCGCGACCACCCCGGAATACAGCCAAGCGCACCGAGCTCCGGGTCTGCGTCGTTCAGGTGCATCACGGGGGCTGGACACCCAGCTCGGCTGATCGCCGCGCAGGTGAGCGGCCCACCGGGCCGCACATCTGTCAGCACCGTCTTGCCGGACTCCGCAACGCGGGGAACCGCCCGCAGCAATGCTGAGACCACACCTGACGCGGGCTGGTCGCAGCGGACCCGCACGTCATGCTCGTCGCCCAGCGGGCTGCCCGGCCAGCTCGGGCCGAGCTGGCCGTTGGTGAGGGGGAGTGCGCCGAGGAGTACTCCTGCGCCGTCCAGAGCGATCAGCAGCAGGGGTGTGCCGAGATCGGAAAAGGCCCGCCAACTGGCCAGGCACCACGCAGGGGAGGTGAAGATGTCACTGGACCCGTTAGCATGCAGACGTCCCCACTCTTCGGCCACGTCCTGCGCCTCGTCCACGGAACCCAGCGCGATGACGCGGGTCATGCGCTGGGTCGGTAGGGGCTGTAGTCGAACCGGTCGAAGTATTCCCGCAGCATCGGGATGATCTCCTCCTGCCCCGAGAACGCCAGTTCGCGGGCCCGGATCGTGTTCTCCCAATGCACGTCAGTAGTCCAGAGTTGCTGATCGGTCCGCCACCTCAAGGAAACGTCCCGGGGAATGAATTCGATCAAGCAGAGCCAGACTTGCTTGGGGATGAACAGCAGTTCCCCGTCCTCGTGCAGCACGATCCATCGGTGCTTCTCATAGCCTGGGTAGCGGTGCGTGAACGGCCCGACATCGACATCGTAGGTGCACTCGATCCAGGCCGAAGGAACCTCGACGTAACCGCGCCGCGCGACCCGGCCCAGCTCCGCACAGACCACGATCGGGTCCCGGATGTCTTCCAGGGTCTGGCCGCAGTAGGCGAAGTCGAAGGTTCGATCGGCGAACGGCCAGGGCGTCTGGCAGATGTCGAACTGGTGCCAGGTTTGGCGGGTGTATCGCTCCGGACCCGGGCCCAGCCGCCCACCCCCGGCTCGCGTCTCATAGGGCAGCAGGTCCACGACATGGTCGGCGCGGTTGAGCGGCTTCCACCAGCCACCAATGTCCACAACCAGATCGTTGGGCTCGATTCGGGCCAGCGCGGCTGCCAGGTTGGCGGGGTACGGGTCCGGGAATCTCGGCAACTCCACAGCCGCAGCCTAAGTCGCTGCGCCGCCGGGGCATCGACGTGCTCCCAATGCACGCCCGGCAAGTTAACCTTCGTCGGGTGCCGTCCCCCACCCGCCCGACTGTGATATTCCTGACACACCATCTCCCGTGGCCGGCCTGCAGCGGAGGTCGCGTCCGGGAGGCCCAGCTCCTGCAACGGCTTTCCGCGCGCTTCGATATCGAGGTCGTGGCTGTGTCCAAGGTGCCCGGGTTCGACCGTCGCCACATCGGGGAAGCAACTCGTCATGGCGTGCGCGCCCGGATCTTCGCTACCCAAGCCGGGGACGAGGACCATGCTGGCCCACTCACCCGGCGGCACATCGCACCAGCAGCGCGTGATTACTTGGCCCGCCGCCTTCGGCAACCAGCGATGGTCGTGCATGTGGAAGGCCATTACCTGCTCGGACTGATACCCGAGCGGGTTCGTCCTGCAGTGCTCCTCGTCGAGCACAACGTCGAGTCCGCGCTGTTCGAGCAGCGAGCGGCGCAGTGCCCGGCACCAGCCGAGCGCGCCACCCTGCTCCGGGAAGGTGCTCGCACCCGTAGCGACGAGCTGACCGCGTGGCGCCGGGTCCGCATCGTCGGGGCGGTCACCGACGAGGACGCGGATGCGATCAGGACCGCGGTGCCCGACGCGGACGTGCGATGCCTGCCCAATGGCGCCGACCACCTCAGTACGGAAGCGGGCACCCTCGGCACAGCCCTGCGTGAGTCGGCCCGCCTGTTGTTCATCGCTAATCTGGGACACGAGCCGAACCTGCACGCCGCCCGGCTCCTTCTCGCGGATATCTTTCCCCACATTCTGCGCCGCTGCCCCGACGCAACTTTGGCGATCGTGGGGTCTGACCCGCCCGGATGGTTGGTGGAGACCGCTAGCCACCAGCCCCGCGTGACGGTGACGGGCTGGGTACCAGATGTGGCCCCCTGGCTCGACGCAGCCCACGTGGTGGTGTGCCCCCTCACGGTGGGTGGCGGAGTCAAGGTGAAAGTCCTCGAAGCACTCGCCCGCGGCTGCGCGGTCGTCGCGACCCCGATCGCGCTGCAAGGTTTGCGGCACCTGCCACCCGGCGCCGTGCTGGAATGCTCCGACACGCCCGCCTTCATCAATGCCTGTGCCCGTCTTCTCGCCCGTCCCCAGGAACGGGGCCGGCAGCGTGCCCGCGCAGCCCAGGGCGCCCGGTATCTACCCTCATGGGACCTGGCAGCAGATATACTGGCAAGCACCTGGAACGATCTCGCCGCTGCCCCGTCGGCCACCCCGCGGATGTGACCATCGCCTGCCAGCTACCTAAGGCTCACCGGGTGATGCACATCATCGTGCCCCAGCGGGAAGGCGCTATCGGTGGCGCCGACCTGCATGTTCTCGACTTAGCCGCCGCGCAGCAACAGTCCGGGAGTCACCGGCCCCTGGTCCTGACGCCCCGCGCACCCCGCGACTACCTGCAACGGCTGTCTGAGGCCGATCTTGAGGTGCTCAGTCCAGGTCTATTTCGCCTCGACCGCCACAGCGGTCTGCTCGGACAGCGCGGTATCACACTCATCCACGCCCACGGGTATGAGGCGAATTACCTGGTGGCCGCGATGCGCGCGGCGTCCCGCCGCTGGCGTCGAATCCCTTTGGTGGTTACCGCACACGGCTGGATCGAAACCTCGCCACGGTTACGCCTGCAATCCTGGCTTGACCGGTGCTGCGCCAGACTCGCCGAGGTGCGGATAGCCACCGCGGCACGGCACGCACCCAGGTTCCACTCCGGCCGAGGCGTGGTGATGGTCATACCCAACGGAGTGCCGGATCTTGGGTACCTGCATACGCTGCGGGATGCCCGGGGATCCATCAGGGAGTCTCTCGGTGTCCCACCCAATGCCACGATCATCGGCAGCGTAGGGCGGCTCTCCGCCGAGAAAAGAGTGGACCTCGTGCTCGCCGCCGCACACCGGTTGGCACCACACCGTCGAGACCTCCATGTGCTGGTCGTCGGCGGCGGCGATCAGCGCGCCGAGCTGCAGGCCCTAGCCGAGTGGCTGGGCCTGAGCCGCCGAGTCACGTTCACCGGTCTGCTCCGGGACGTGACGCCAGCACTGATCGCGATGGACGTGCTCGTCCAATCCTCGGACACCGAAGGGACACCGCGCAGCGTGCTGGAAGCAATGGCACACCGCCTGCCCATTGTGGCCACGGACGTGGGCGACGTCGCAGAACTGCTCGACCAAGGCCGCTGTGGTGAACTGGTACCACCCGGTGACGCTGGCCTGCTCGCCGGTGCGGTCTGGCGTCTCCTTGCCGACCCCGCACGCGCTCGGGACCTACTCC
Source organism: Pseudonocardiaceae bacterium (assembly GCA_050699575.1). Classification (GTDB taxonomy): domain Bacteria; phylum Actinomycetota; class Actinomycetes; order Mycobacteriales; family Pseudonocardiaceae. Next base: position 10,593 of record JBOHFG010000117.1, on the reverse strand, counting down.
ATTGCGCCCGGGTGCGTTACGAAGACCGGTACACCATCGAGATCATGCGGCGCAGCGTCGAAGCGGCCTACCAGATCGCGCACCTGGCCTACGCACAAGGAAGCCAACGATGAACACCGTGCGACGGGTACTTGCGATCTCACCCCATCTCGATGATGCCGCGCTCTCGGCGGGTGCGACGCTGGTCGACCTTGCCGCCCGAGGTGCCGACGTCGAGGTCTGCACCCTCTTCGCGGGAGCGCCGTACGAGCCGCTGTCCGCAGTCGCCCGCGCTTTCCACACGAAGTGCGGTCTCCCGGCGGACGCCTCCGCTCTAGCGTGGCGCATCAATGAGGATCGGGCAGCGATGGATCAACTCGGCGCTCGTGCCCATTACTGCGGGTTCCTTGATGCCGTCTACCGGCGAGCGCTCGACGGCGTTTGGCTCTGCGGCCACGACCGGGCCATGTTCGACGACCTACCCCTCGACCTGGATGGTCTGCTCAGCGAGGTCTCCCGCGAAGTCCATCGCATCCTGTCTGCCACGAAGCCGGACCTCGTACTGACCTGCGCCGCGGTGGGTGACCACGTCGACCACCGGCTGACCAGGGCCGCCGTACTGGACGCCGCCACCAAGGTGCCGATCCTGCTTTGGGAGGATCTTCCCTACGCTATTGGTCGTCCACCCCTAACGACGACCCTGACACCGATCACCTCGCGCGGGGCATGGGGACGGAAGTGGCGTGCCATCGCCTGCTACCCCACCCAGATTCGGATGCTCTGGCCTGCGGACACCGACTGGGCTGCCGAACTCCTCACTCACGGTAAGATCCGGGGCAGCGGATGGCCCGCGGAGCTGATGTTCCCGTCGGCTCCCGGAGCCAGAGAAGGCGAGAGCCCGCCACCGGGCGTCGCGGGGCGGTGTGGTGCACGTTCGCGGCGGACGCACTGAGGGTGACGAAGGGGGCGGGGAGCTGATCAGGGACGCATCAGCGAGCGTGTCCGCATATTGCATTATTTTTCATAGTAATGCATAATTATCCACATGTTGGTCGGGGTCGCGGGGGCGAGCGGGTACGCGGGGGGCGAGCTGCTTCGGTTGATGCTGGGCCACCCGGAGATCGAGATCGGCGCGCTGACCGCGGGCGACAACGCCGGCAGCCGGCTCGGCGAGCACCACCCAAACCTCGTCCCACTCGCTGAGCGCGTTCTGTCCGATACCACGGTGCAACGGCTGGCCGGCCACGATGTGGTGTTCCTCGCCCTGCCGCACGGTCACTCCGCGGCGCTGGCGGCCGAGTTACCCGCGGATACTGTGGTGATCGACTGTGGTGCGGACCATCGGCTCGCGGACCCAGCAGCCTGGCAACGCTGGTACGGCGGCACGCACCCCGGTAGCTGGCCTTACGGGCTGCCCGAGCTGCCTGGCGCGCGGGAGAAGCTGCGCGGAGCCCGCCGCGTCGCGGTGCCCGGCTGTTACCCGACGGTGGTCAGCCTCGCGCTTGCCCCAGTGCTGAGCGCCGGGCTGGCCGTCCCCGATGTCGTGGTGACGGCGGTGTCCGGCACGTCGGGGGCCGGGCGCGGACTCAAGCCGCACCTGCTGGCGTCGGAGGTGATGGGCTCGGCCAGCGTCTACGGGATGGCTGGCGCGCACCGGCACACCCCGGAGATCATCCAGAATCTCAGTGGCGTCGCTGGCGAGGTGGTCACCGTGTCGTTCACCCCGGTGCTGGCGCCGATGCCGCGGGGGATCCTGGCCAGCTGCACCGCGGTACTGCGCCCCGGTGCCGACGGCGAGACGGTCCGCAGCGCTTATCACGCCGCATACGCCGCAGAGCCCTTCGTGCATCTCCTGCCGGATGGCCGCTGGCCGGTCACCGGGGCCGTGCACGGGTCCAACTCCGTTCAGCTGCAGGTCGCGGTGGACTACGAGGCCGGTCGGCTGGTCGCGGTAGGCGCGGTGGACAACCTCACCAAGGGCACGGCGGGAGCGGCGCTGCAGTGCCTCAACCTGGCATTCGGGTTCCCCGAGACCACCGGCCTGCCGGCCTGGGGGATCGCCCCGTGACTCAAAGGAGACACCACGATGAGCGTCACCGCAGCTGGCGGGTTCCGGGCGGCCGGGGTGGCCGCCGGCCTCAAGGCCAGCGGAGGCCTGGATCTGGCGCTGGTGGTCAATGATGGGCCGGGTAGGGCGGCCGCGGGGGTGTTCACCCGCAACCAGGTCAAGGCGGCGCCGGTGCTGTGGTCGGCGCAGGTGCTCACGGGGCGGCGGCTGCGCGCCGTCGTGCTGAACGCCGGTGGTGCCAACGCCTGCACCGGCCCGGGCGGGTTCCAGGACACCCACGCCACCGCCGAGCGGGTCGCCACGGTGCTGGGCTGTGGGGCGATCGAGGTCGCGGTGTGCTCCACCGGGCTGATCGGCGAGCGGCTGCCGCTGAACGCAGTGCTGTCCGGAATCAGCAAGGCCGCCGCCGCGCTGAGCGCCACACCGGAGGCCGGCCTGGCCGCGGCGACCGCGGTGCTGACCACCGACACCGTTCCCAAGCAGGCCGCGGTCACCGGCGCGGGCTGGACGGTGGGCGGGTTCGCCAAGGGAGCCGGCATGGTCGCGCCCAGCCTGGCCACCATGCTCTGCGTGCTCACCACCGACGCCGTCGTCGACGAGTCCCTCGTCGACGACGTATTGCGTCGCGCCACAGCCGAGACCTTCGAGCGTCTGGACGTCGATGGCACCTGTTCGACTAACGACACCGTGCTGCTGTTGGCGTCCGGTGCCTCGGGGGTCGTGCCCGATGAGGCGGAGTTCGCCGCTGCGGTGCGGCAGGTGTGCCACGAGCTGGTCAAGGGTTTGCAGGTGGACGCCGAAGGTGCCACCAAGGAGATCTCGATCACAGTCGGGGGGGCGGCTGACGACGTCGACGCGCTCATCGCGGCCCGTGGGGTTGCCCGAGACAGCCTGGTCAAGACAGCCTTTTTCGGTTCCGACCCCAACTGGGGACGGATTGCCGCCGCGGTGGGCGCCTCCTCCGCCACCGTGGTCGCCGACACGCTAGACATCCGGATCAACGGAGTGCTGCTCTGCCAGGGTGGCGCGGTGGCGGCGGACCGCGCCAAGGCGGACCTGTCCGGCCGGGAGATCACTGTGGAAATCGACCTGCACCGCGGAGCGGGGCAGGCCACCGTGCTCACCACCGATCTGTCGCCCGGGTACGTCGAGGAGAACAGCGCGTACTCCTCATGATCCCCTGCCTGGACACGGCCGCCCAGAAGGCCGCGGTGCTCGCCGAGGCGCTGCCCTGGTTGCAGCGCTTCCACGGGGCTACCGTCGTCATTAAATACGGTGGCAACGCAATGCTGGACGACCAGCTCAAGCAGGCCTTCGCCCAGGACATGGTCTTCCTGCGGCTGGCCGGGCTACGCCCTGTCGTGGTGCACGGCGGCGGGCCCCAGATCAACGTCATGCTGGGCCGGCTGGGCATCGCGGGGGAGTTCCGCGGCGGCTTGCGGGTTACCACACCGGAGACGATCGACGTGGTACGCATGGTGCTGTTTGGCCAGGTGGGCCGCGAGCTCGTCGGGCTGATCAACGCGTACGGCCCGCTCGCCGTTGGCCTCTCCGGCGAGGACGCGCACCTGTTCACCGCCGCCCGGCGCACCGCCACCGTGGACGGCGAGCAGGTCGACGTGGGCCTGGTCGGGGATGTGATTGCGGTGAACCCCGCGGCACTGCTCGATATCGTCAACGCTGGCCGGATTCCGGTGGTGTCCGGATTGGCCCCGGACGCCGAGGGCGTGGTGCACAACATCAATGCCGACACCGCTGCGGCGGCGCTGGCCGTCGCGCTGGGTGCAGAAAAACTCGTCGTGCTCACCGACGTCGAGGGGCTCTATGCCGACTGGCCGGACCGGGCCAGCCTGTTGCCCCAGATCACTGCGGACCAGTTGGCGGCGCTGCTGCCGGGTTTGTCCGACGGGATGGCGCCGAAGATGGAGGCCTGCCTGCGCGCGGTGCGTGGCGGGGTCCCCCGGGCCCATGTGATCGATGGCCGGGTGGCGCATTCGGTGCTCCTGGAAGTGTTCACCACCGAGGGGGTGGGGACGATGGTGCTGCCATCGGAGCCCTCCCACAAGGAGACCGGCTGATGCCTACCGCGAACTATCAGCGGCGTTGGGATGCCGCGTTGATGGCCAACTACGGCACCCCCCCGTTGGCACTGGCTCGTGGCGCCGGTGCGGAGGTGTGGGACGTGGACGGTCGGCGTTACCTCGACCTGCTCGGTGGTGTGGCGGTGAACGCGCTGGGCCACGCTCACCCGGCCGTGGTGCGTGCCGTCACCGAGCAGATCAGCACCCTGGGACAGGTCTCGAACCTATACCTCAGTGAACCGGCGCTGACGCTCGCCGAGACCCTGCTGGACCTGCTCGGTGCCACCGGGTCGGGCCGGGTGCTGTTCTGCAACTCCGGCTCGGAGGCCAACGAGGTCGCGTTCAAGATCGCTCGACGGACCGGGCGGCCCAAGTTGGTCGCCGCCTACGGTGCCTTCCATGGCCGTACCATGGGGGCGTTGGCGCTCACTGGGCAGTCCGCCAAGCGGGATCCCTTCGAGCCCATGCCGCCTGGTGTGGTCTTCGTCACCTATGGTGACCCCGCGGCTCTGCGGTCGGTGGTCGACGAGGACACTGCCGCGGTGTTCCTCGAGCCGGTGCAAGGCGAGAACGGCGTGGTGATTCCCCCGGAGGGCTACCTGCAAGCCGCCCGGGAGATCACCGCGGAGAGTGGGGCGCTGCTGGTGCTGGATGAGGTGCAGACCGGCATTGGTCGGACCGGCTCCTGGTTCGCCCACCAGTCCGTGGGCGTGGTTCCCGACGTCGTGACGCTGGCCAAGGGCCTGGGCGGGGGGCTCCCGATCGGCGCGTGTATCGGCATCGGACCCGCCGCGCACCTGCTGCAACCCGGCCAGCACGGCAGCACGTTGGGCGGCAATCCAGTCTGTTGCGCGGCCGCGCTGGCGGTGCTGCGGACGATCGCCGCAGACGGGTTGCTCGACCACGCCGCCCGGCTCGGTAAGCAGATCGCCGCCGAGGTGACAGCGCTGCGCCACCCGCTCGTCGGGTCGGTTAGTGCGGCAGGCCTGCTCATCGGGATCGGGCTGACCTCGCCGGTCGCCGCCGGGGTCGCCGTTGCCGCGCGGGACGCCGGGTTCCTGGTCAACGCCGCGGTGCCGGACCGGGTCCGCCTCGCCCCACCACTGGTGCTCACCGAGTCCCAGGTGCGGGAGTTCCTCAGCGCGCTGCCCGCGATCCTGAACGGGGTGTAGCAGCGATGCCCAGGCACTTCTTGCGCGATGACGATCTCACCCCGGCCGAGCAGCGGGATATCCTCGACTTGGCCGACGAGTTCAAGGCCAACCCGTTAGGGTCCGCGCTGCTCGCTGGCCCGCGATCCGTCGCGGTGATCTTCGAGAAGAGCTCGACGCGAACCCGGCTGTCCTTCGAGATCGGCATTGCCCAGCTCGGCGGCCACCCGGTGATCATCGACGCGCACACCATGCAGATGGGTCGTGCGGAGACTATTGAGGACACCTCGCGGGTGCTGTCCCGCTACGTCGACGCCGTGGTGTGGCGCACCCATGCACAGCGCCGGCTCGAGGTCATGGCCGGCGTCTCGCGCGTGCCGGTGGTCAATGCGCTCACCGACGAGTTTCATCCCTGTCAGGTGCTTGCGGACCTGCAGACCCTCCGGGAGCGGCACGGCCGGCTGGCCGGGCTCACCCTGGCCTACCTAGGTGACGGGGCGAACAACATGGCCCATTCCCTGCTACTCGGTGGTACCACCGCGGGGCTACATGTTCGGATCGCCGCCCCGAAGGGCTTCCTCCCGGTGCCTGACGTGCTGCTCGCGGCGAGACATCGCGCGGCGGAGACCGGCGGCAGTGCCACCGTGCTCGCCGATTCGCACGCGGCCGTCGACGGGGCCGACGTCCTGGTCACCGACACCTGGACCTCGATGGGTAAGGAGAGCGACGGGCTCGACCGGGTCACCCCGTTCCGGTCACTGCAGATCAACGCCGAGCTGCTGGCGCGGGCGTCCGGGGGAGGCACCAAGAAGGTCACCGTGCTGCACTGCTTGCCTGCGCACCGCGGCGCCGAGATCACCGACGAGGTGCTCGACGGTCCGGCCAGCGCGGTGTGGGACGAGGCCGAGAACCGGCTGCACGCGCAGAAGGCGCTGCTGGCCTGGTTGCTCGACCCGGAGCGCGCGGCATGACGACGTCCACCCGAGTGAGCCGACAGGCCCGCATCGTCGAGTTGGTGACCCACCGTGCGGTGCGCAGCCAGACGGAACTGGCCGCTCTCCTGGCCAGCGAGGGCACTGAGGTCACGCAGGCCACGTTGTCCAGGGATCTTGACGAGCTCGGTGCGGTGAAACTGCGTGGTGTGGACGGCGGTGCGCCGGTGTACGTCATCCCCGAGGACGGTAGCCCGGTGCGCGCGGTGGAGGGCGGCACCGCCCGGCTCGCGCGAGTGCTGTCCGAGCTGCTGGTCTCCGCTGACGCCAGCGCCAACCTCGCCGTGCTGCGCACCCCGCCCGGGGCGGCACAATTCTTGGCCAGCGCCCTGGATCGGGCGGCGCTGATCGAGGTGGTCGGCACCATTGCCGGCGACGACACCGTCTTGGTGGTCGCCCGTGACCCCCTGCCCGGTGCGCAGCTCGCCGAGCGGATCCGCTCGCTAGCGCGCTCGTGAGCGCGAAACGGGCCTATAACACTGTTTGCCACTCACGAGCTCGACCGAAGGGAGCGCACAATGACCGAGCGAGTTGTCTTGGCCTACTCCGGGGGTTTGGACACCTCGGTGGCGATCGGGTGGATCGCCGAGGAAACCGGGGCTGAGGTCGTCGCCGTCGCGGTGGATGTCGGTCAAGGTGGCGAGGATCTGGAGGCCATCCGCAAGCGGGCGCTGGCCTGCGGTGCGGTCGAGGCCACCGTCGCCGATGCGCGCGACGAGTACGCCGAGCAGTACTGCCTGCCGGCGCTGCAGGTCAACGCGCTGTACATGGATCGCTACCCACTGGTGTCGGCGCTGTCCCGGCCGCTGATCGTCAAGCACCTGGTGGCGGCCGCAAAGTGCCACGGGGCCACCACCGTCGCGCACGGCTGCACCGGGAAGGGCAACGACCAGGTGCGTTTCGAGGTCGGCATCGGTGCGCTGGCCCCGGACCTGCAGGTGATTGCCCCGGTTCGGGACTACGCGTGGACCCGGGAGAAGGCGATCGCCTACGCCGGGGAGCGCGGTTTGCCCATCGACGTCACGACGCGCTCGCCGTTCTCCATCGACCAGAACCTGTGGGGCCGGGCGGTCGAGACCGGGTTCCTCGAAGACCTGTGGAGCGCCCCGACCAAGGACGTGTACTCCTATACCAGCGATCCGACCGAGTGGAAGACGCCGGACCAACTAGTGATCACTTTCGAGTCCGGCGTGCCCGTCGCCATTGACGGCGCCCCGGTGACGGTGCTCGAGGCGATCGAGCAGCTCAACGCCCGAGCCGGGGCGCACGGCGTCGGCCGGCTGGACATGGTTGAGGACCGGCTGGTCGGTATCAAGAGCCGGGAGATCTACGAGGCACCGGGGGCGATCACTCTGATCACCGCGCACCAAGAGCTGGAGGCTGTCACCGTCGAGCGTGACCTGGCCAGGTACAAGCGCAGCGTTGAGCAGCGCTGGACTGAGCTAATCTACGACGGGCTGTGGTTCTCCCCGCTCAAGCAGGCGCTGGACGCGTTCATCGCAGACTCCCAGCGTCCCGTGACGGGTGAGATCCGAATCGAGCTGGTGGGTGGTAGGGCCACAGTGACGGGGCGGCGCAGCTCGCAGTCCCTCTATGACTTCAACCTCGCCACCTACGACGCGGGCGACACCTTCGACCAGTCCCTGGCCAAAGGGTTCGTACAGCTGTGGGGGCTGCCCTCGAAGCTCGCCGCCCAGCGAGACCTGCGTAACAGGGTCGAGCCAGCAGCACAGCGAGACCTGTTGGGTAGGGCGAAGTCGTGACGGCGCTCTGGGGTGGCCGGTTCAGCGAGAAACCGGCTGACGAACTGGCGGCGCTGAGCCGGTCGACCCACTTCGACTGGCGGCTGGCGCGCTACGATATCCGCGGTTCCCGGGCGCACGCCCGCGTCTTGCACAGTGCCGGGCTGCTCGACGATGCTGAGCTGGGCGTGATGCTCGACGCGCTGGATCGCCTCGATGGCGACGTCGACTCCGGCGCGTTCATCCCGGTACCCGAGGACGAAGACGTGCACACCGCCCTGGAGCGGGGTCTGATCGAGCGTGCCGGACCGGAGCTCGGTGGCCGGCTGCGCGCCGGCCGCTCCCGCAACGACCAGGTTGCAACGCTGCTGCGGATGTGGCTGCGCGATGCCGCCCGCCGGGTCGCCGCCGGCGCCTTGGACGTGATCGATGCACTGCTCGACCAGGCGCAGGCGCATCCCGACGCCCCGATGCCCGGCCGGACCCACTTGCAGCACGCCCAACCCGTGTTGCTGGCCCACCACCTCGGCGCGCATGCTCAAGCCCTGTTGCGCGACGTCGAGCGACTGCGGGACTGGGATGTCCGGGCCGCCGTCTCACCCTACGGCTCGGGTGCCCTGGCCGGCTCGTCGCTGGGTCTGGACCCGGCCGCGGTGGCCGCCGAGCTCGGCTTCGACGCTCCGGTGGAGAACTCCATCGATGGCACGGCATCGCGGGACTTCGCCGCCGAGGCCGCATTCGTGCTCGCGATGCTGGCCGTCGACCTGTCCCGGATCGCCGAGGAGATCATTATCTGGGCTACTGCCGAGTTCGGTTATGTCGCCCTGGATGACGCCTACTCGACGGGCAGCTCGATCATGCCGCAAAAGAAGAACCCCGATGTGGCCGAGCTTGCCAGGGGCAAGGCCGGCCGGCTGATCGGCAACCTCACCGGTCTGTTGGCGACGCTCAAGGCGCAGCCGCTGGCCTACAACCGGGATCTGCAGGAGGACAAGGAGCCGTTGTTCGATTCCGTCGACCAGCTTGAGCTGCTGCTGCCCGCGATGGCCGGGATGATCGCCACCCTGATTTTCCGGACCCAGCGGCTCGCCGAGCTGGCCCCTGCCGGGTTCGCTCTGGCCACTGATCTTGCCGAGTGGTTGGTGCGCCAGGGGGTGTCGTTCAGCATCGCGCACCAGGCGGCTGGGGCGTGCGTGCGGCTGGCCGAATCTCGCCAGGTGGAGTTGGCCGAGCTCTCGGAGATGGAGTTTGCCGCGGTCCATCCCGAGCTCACCCTTGACGTCCGTCGGGTGCTTGATGTCGCCGGGTCGATCAGCTCCCGCGACGCCTACGGTGGCACCGCTGCCGACCGCGTCGCCGAGCAACTGCAGCGCGCCCGGCATGCCGTTGGTGCGCACCGAGCCTGGATCACCTCCTGACGGTGGGGATCCTCGCCCGTGCGGACCTCGCGGTGGATGTACTGCCGGCTGCCCAGCTGCTGCTGGGCTGCCTGCTGGTTGCGGACCGGCCGGAGGGCCCGGTGGTGGTTCGCCTCGTTGAGCTGGAGGCCTACCGCGGTTCCGACGACCCGGCGGCGCATTCCTATCGTGGCCGCACCGCCCGCAACGCCGTGATGTTCGGCCCACCCGGGCATCTGTACGTGTATTTCATCTACGGGCTGCACTTCTGCGCGAATATCTCCTGCCTGCCCGAGGGGCAACCCGGCGCGGTGCTGCTGCGCGCCGCTGAGGTCGTCTCCGACCTGGACGTCGCCCGGGGGTACCGGCCCACTGCGCGGTCTGACGTCGAGCTCGCTCGCGGCCCGGCCAGGCTGGCGACGTTGCTTGGGCTACGCCGCGAGCACAATGGTCTGGACGTCACCGATCCCGCGTCGCCGGTGCGGTTGCTCTCCGGTGATCCGGTTCCTGCCGATCTGGTGCGCACCGGCCCACGAGTTGGCGTCGCTGCCGCGCAGGACCGGCCGTGGCGGTTCTGGGTCCACGGGAGCTCGGCGGTATCAGCCTACCGCCGGCAACGGAAACCGGCGTGAGCCGGGCGGGGGAGCTCCCCCGCCGCGGATCGCCCTGACCTGCGAAAACACGTCGATTTGACTTTGCCCGTCCGCTGGCCGTACCTTTTGCCTCGTCCCGCAGTGGAACGGACTAAACGCTCAGCGAACTGAAGGTGCTGGGAGTGAGGCCGGGGCCGCGGGAAGTTCAACTTGGTCAGCTGGTAAGCTCACTGAGTCGCCGGGATCGCATCGGGCCCCTCGGGGTCAATCGATACGGAACCGGGTAGAGTCATCCCAGATCAAACTATTGTTCCGGCGGTTTGTGATGGTGTTTGTTTGTTCTTTGAGAACTCAACAGTGTGCCGAATGTTAGTGCCATGTTTTTTTGTGTTGTTTTTTGTTTTGTTTGTGTTGGCTAGTGATCAGTGCGGTGCCTGCTTTGGTGGGTGTCGTGTTCTGTTGAGGCATTCAATGGAGAGTTTGATCCTGGCTCAGGACGAACGCTGGCGGCGTGCTTAACACATGCAAGTCGAGCGGTAAGGCCCTTTCGGGGGTACACGAGCGGCGAACGGGTGAGTAACACGTGGGTG
>JBOHFG010000116.1:0-1755 GCA_050699575.1 Pseudonocardiaceae bacterium | reverse complement strand
TGACGGCGGAGCGGTTCGTGGCGGACCCCTTCGGTATCCCGGGTGGGCGGTTGTATCGGACGGGAGACCTAGTCCGCTGGAACACTAATGGGAACCTGGTATTCGTGGGCCGGGTCGATGAGCAGGTCAAGGTCCGGGGGTTCCGGATCGAGCCCGGTGAAATCGAAACCGTCCTCACCGAGCACCCACAGGTCGCGCAGGCCGCAGTGATCGCCCGTCAAGACCGGCCCGAGGACCAGCAGTTGGTCGCCTACGTGGTAGCTGATAGTGCTGGCCGGGTCCGCGACGCGAGGGGGGAACACGACCAGGTTAATGAGTGGCACCAGGTGTATAACTCGTTGTATACGGCATCGGGCTCGGGGATGTGGGGGGAGGATTTCACGGGGTGGACCAGTAGTTATGATGGTGACCCGATTCCGTTGGTGGCGATGCGGGAATGGCGTGAAGCGACGGTAGCCCGGATCCAATCGTTGCGTCCACGACGAGTGGTGGAGATCGGGGTCGGGACCGGGTTGTTGTTGTCCCACCTCGCCCCGCAGTGTGAGAGCTATTGGGCCACCGATTTCTCGGGTGGGGTGATCGACGCCCTGACCGAGCAGGTCGGGCGGGATCCCGAGTTGGCCTGGCGGGTGGTGCTACGCACCCAACCCGCGCACGACACCGAGGGACTACCAACCGGATGGTTCGACACGGTGATCCTCAACTCCGTGGTCCAATACTTCCCTACCGCCGATTACCTGGTCGAGGTACTCGAACGGGCGCTGGATCTGCTAGCACCCGGGGGTGCGGTGTTCGTAGGTGATGTGCGCAACCTCCGGCTACTACGCCCGCTGGTCACCGCCGTGCACCTACACCGGGCCACTCCCGCGACCGAGCTGGCAGCGCTGCGCGGGGCGATCGAGCACGCCCTCCGAGGAGAAAAAGAACTGCTGATCGACCCCGAATTCTTCACCACGTGGAGCCACACCATCAACGATCTCGGCGGGATAGACATCCAGATCAAACGCGGCCACCACCACACCGAGCTGACCCGCTACCGCTACGACGTCGTCCTCCACAAACACCCCTTCACCGCGATGTCACTCAGCCAAGCACCGGAGCTCAGGTGGGGCCAGCAGATCACTAACCCAGACGCCTTAGCCGACTACCTAAGCAGCCAGCATCCGGAGCTAGTACGCCTCACTGGGGTACCCAACACTCGCCTCACCCACGACCTCACCCTCACCCACGCGTTCCTCACCAACAGCCCCCTGACCGAGCTCCTCGACCACCTCCACACCCCCCCTACCAACCCGGCACCACTGGACCCCGAAGCACTGCACGCGCTGGGTGAGCAGTACGGCTACTGGGTCGGTGTCACCTTCTCCGCAACCACCCCCGAGACCCTCGACGTCGTGTTCGCCACCACCACCCACACAACCCCACCCGTTCTCACCGACCTCTACACACCCACCACCACCGACCACCAACCCCTGTCCACGTGGGCGAATAACCCCACCGCGGCACGGGACACCGGCGCGCTGATCACCGCACTCCGCGAGCACACACGGACACGGTTGCCCGAGTACATGGTGCCCACCGTGTTCGTGACACTTGATGCGTTGCCGTTGACACCGAACGGGAAACTGGACCGGGCTGCGCTACCCGCCCCCGAGTTCGGATCGGCGGGAACCGGTCGGGCGCCTAGGACACCGCAGGAGCAACTGCTTGCTGAGTTGTTCGCTGAGGTGCTGGGTCTGGCCACCGTGGGTGTCG
>JBOHFG010000115.1:0-33629 GCA_050699575.1 Pseudonocardiaceae bacterium | reverse complement strand
TGCCGGAAGGTAGCGATCGCCTGCGGAGCCTGGTCCAGATCGAGCTGGAAGTACTGTGCCTGGGAGTACGGGGTGAAGTCTCGCAGGATCGAAGCCACCTCCAGCAGCGACGCTGACCCGGTGGCCGGGTGGACCAGCGTGGCCAGGTTCTCCGTCATCCCGCCCGATGTCGCAAGATCACCGAACTCGCCGTGCTCACTCATCGTGGTGTTCCTCTCACCTGCGGTCAGCGACCCGCGCAAAGTGTGCCACAGCGCTCACCAACGACGGCGTCCTATCCCTGCAGCGGTGGCAGGTTGCCGATCAAGGCCTCGGCGAACGTCTTCGCGGGGCCACAGGGGTCTGCACGGTCCGGCCGCAGTGCGGAGAACCGGACGATCAACGTCTGCACCTCGGCAGCGGCGACCCGGAAATAGCAGCTGGTGCCGTCCACGTCGTCCTTGGTGCGGATCGCAGGCAGCCCCGCCACTTGGGTCACCTCGAAGACCGGGATCGTTTCTCGCTGGTTGTACACATTGCGCAGCACGTCATCGCCAATGTCCACGAACATCGCGAACTCGCGGGTGCGCGCCTTGTCGCGCCAGATGCATCCGGTGTTGCCCAGAAGATCCTTGGGCTGGCCGGGCTGATCGATCCGATGGGCCTCAAGTTGCCCCGCGGTGAGCAACAGGCACGGCTGAATGGCGGTCAAGTTCTTGGGATTTCGCACCGATGGGATGGGATCGCCCACCACCCTGTCTGATGACACCGTCCTGCCTGGTGACGCCAAAACAGGAGTGACGTCACCAGCCTGCTCGCTGCCCGTCGAGCAACCGCCCAGTGCCGCAACCAGCGCGACCACCAAGCCGACCCGCATCACAGCCCCCCCGAGCGCACGCGCAACAGTGTGCCATGCACCCGCATTCAGCGGGCGCGGTGGGCTTCCCGACACCCCGATAATCCCGCTGAGCCCGCTCAATGCGGGGCTGAAGCAGGGTTCAGGGGATCAGTCGGAGTACCGCGTCTACGATGTTGGTGATGATGGCGTATAGCAGCGCCACTATGACGATCAACGAGATGACGAAGACGACGCTGGCACCCCCATCCCTGGACTGGCTTTGCCACCGCAAACCGAAGTCTTGTGGGCCGACCCGGCCACGCAGGTTGACCAGTCGCCCGGGTCCGCGGGGCGGAGTGGGCGGGATCGGCACGGCGGCGGTTGGCCGCGAGCTGCGCTGGCCCGGCCCGCCGGCAACCTTGGGTGCCGGCGGGCCCTGCACGGCAGGCAGCGGCACAGTGGGCTGCTGGGGCAGGTCCTGCGGGGTGGCCTCTACCGGGGTGATGGTCGGCTTCGGCACGGTGTGCCGGTCAGCCGGCGCCATGCCGGGATCCTGATCCACCAGCTCGGTCAGACTTTTAGCGAAGGCGGCAACAGCAGCCTCTTGCAACGTGGTATCGGGGGCAGCGGGCAGCATCAACGGTGGCAGTTGCGGCACGTCCCGCCAGTCGTCACGCCCCGACAGGTCCGGCAACTCGGTACCGTCGACCCCGAACAAGGCATCCGGCAGTATCTGGCTCACCCTGCCATGGTGCCATGCGCGGTGGGTCAGGCCGAGGCCTTGGCCCGCCGGGTACCGGTACGTGGTGCAGCAGGGCCCTTGGCTCGCTTCTCGGCGAGCAGCTCAGCGGCCCGCTCAGCGGTGAGCGTTTCCACGCTGTCGCCCTTGCGCAACGATGCGTTGACGCCCTCGCCGTCAGTGACATAGGGGCCAAAGCGGCCCTCCTTGACGACCATCGGTTTGCCGGTCACCGGATCCGAGTCCAGCTCGCGCAGCGGCGGCTTGGCAGCGGCTTGGCGACCCCGACGTTTGGGTTCGGCGTAGACCTTGCACGCCTCGTCGAGGGTGATCGTGAAAAGCTGCTCCTCGTCGGTCAACGACCGCGAGTCCGTTCCCCGCTTGAGGTAGGGGCCATAACGCCCGTTCTGCGCGGTGATCTCCTGCCCAGTGTCCGGGTCGGTTCCCACCACCCGGGGCAGCGAGAGCAACCGCAACGCATCGTCAAGGCTCACTGTCTCCAGGCTCATGGACTTGAACAGTGAGCCGGTCCGCGGCTTGGGCTTCTTGGCAGCACTCTTTTTTGCGCCCCTGTCCGGCTCGGGACTGTCGTCAGGCAGCACCTCGGTGACGTAGGGCCCGTAGCGGCCCTCCTTGGCGACGATCTCGTGCCCGGTCCCCGGGTCGGTACCCAGCGAGCGGCCCTCCACCGGGGTGGCGAACAGTCTCTCGGCGACCTCGGGGGTCAGCTCATCAGGCGGCAGGTCGTCGGTCAGGTTGGCCCGCCGCGACTCGTCGCCGATGCTCCGTTCCAGGTACGGGCCGTAACGCCCAACGCGGACCACCACCACCCGCCCAGCAGCATCGGTGAACAGCGGGATGGAGTTGACCTCACGGGCGTCGATCTCCTCCAGGTTCATCCCGACCAGCTTCTTGAGCCCACCCAAGTGGGCCACCGACATCGCCCGGCCGTGCGCCGAGCCGAAGTAAAAACCAGTCAGCCACTCGGTCCGGCGCTGCGCTCCGGAGGCGATGGAGTCCAGCTCGTCTTCCATCGCGGCGGTGAAGTCGTAGTCGACCAGGCAGCCGAAGTGCTGCTCCAGAAGCCCGACCACGGCGAAGGCCACCCAGGACGGCACCAGCGCAGCACCGCGCTTCCACACGTATCCCCGGTCCTGAATGGTGTTGATGATCGAGGCGTAGGTGGAGGGACGGCCGATCCCCAGCTCTTCGAGGGCTTTGACCAAGCTCGCCTCGGTGTAACGCGGCGGCGCGGTAGTGGTGTGCCCCTCAGGTGCCAACTCGGTGGCGGTGACGCGCTGGCCTTCGGTCAGCTGGGGGAGCCTACGCTCGGCGTCGTCGGCCTCACCGCCGGCCTCGTCGTCCACGGTTTCGACATAGGCCTTGAGGAACCCGGGGAAGGTGATGGTACGACCGGACGCGGCAAACGTGCACACCTCGGACGTGGTGGCGTTGCCAGTGATCCGCACGCTCATGGTGGTGCCTCGGGCGTCGGCCATCTGCGAGGCGACCGTGCGCTGCCAGACCAGCTCGTAGATCCGGAACTCGTCGGCGTCCAGTGCACCGGCCAGCTGGCCGGGTGTCGCGAAGGCCTCCCCGGCTGGCCGGATCGCCTCGTGCGCCTCCTGCGCGTTCTTGACCTTGCGGGTGTACTGCCGCGGCCCGTCGTGCAGGTAACGCTCTCCGTAGAGCTCACGGGCCTGGGCCCGGGCCGCCGCGATCGCCGTCTCCGACAGCGTGGTGGAGTCGGTCCGCATATAGGTGATGTAGCCGTTCTCGTAGAGCCGCTGGGCGGTGCGCATCGTCCGCTCCGCCGAGAAGCGCAGCTTGCGGCCAGCCTCCTGCTGCAACGTGGAGGTCATGAACGGCGCATAGGGCCGGCGCGTGTAGGGCTTCTCCTCGACCCGGGAGACGGCCAGCGGGGCAGCCGCGAGCGCTTCGGCCAACCGCCCGGCGTAGGCCTCATCGATGATCAGCAGTTCGCTGTCGGCACGCTTGACCTGACCGTCGGGGCCAAAATCACGCCCACTGGCCACCCGGCGGCCATCGACGTCGACCAGCCGGGCCCCGAACGTGCGCGGGGTACTGTTGTAGCCACCATCCAGGGTGGCGGCGAGGTCCCAGTAGGACGCGGGCACGAAGGCCATCCGCTCCCGCTCACGCCGGACGATGATGCGGGTGGCCACCGATTGCACCCGCCCGGCGGACAGCTTCGGCATCACCTTGCGCCACAGCACCGGCGAGACCTCGTACCCGTAGAGCCGGTCCAGGATGCGCCGGGTCTCCTGCGCGTCGACCAGGTCCTGGTCGAGGTCCCGGGGGTTCTCGGCAGCTGCCCGGATAGCCAGCTCGGTGATCTCGTGAAAAACCATCCGGCGCACCGGCACGGTGGGCTTGAGGGTCTGCATCAGGTGCCAGGCGATGGCCTCACCCTCACGGTCACCGTCGGTGGCGAGGTAGAGCTCGTCGACACCCTTGAGCGCATTGCGCAGCTCAGTGACCGTGGATCGCTTGTCCGGGGTCACGACGTAGAGCGGTTCGAAGGAGTGGTCGACATCCACGCCCAGCCGCGCCCAGGACTCACCCTTGTACTTGGCAGGCACGTCGGCAGCACCCCGGGGCAGATCCCGGATATGCCCCCGCGAGGACTCCACCACGTAGTCCGACCCGAGATATGAGGCGATCTTACGAGCTTTGGCAGGCGATTCCACGATCACCAACCGACGGCCGGAGCCGTTGGACCGGGCGCCATCAACGCTCCCCGACGGGGACGCCGAAGCCGCGGTGCTGCGCCGGCCCCCGCTGGACGTGCCGCTCGGACCTGCTGTCGTTCTCGATCGTGCCACGCTCAACCCACCTCGATGTACAGCTCTTGATGCCCCGGCCCCAGTGTGCACAATCCAGCGACCCCTGGGGGCAGTCAGCGTCGCACAACCCACCGCGAACAACCAGCAATCCGGCTGCGCCGCGCTGGCCCATCAACGTGCGGTGATCTACGGGGGCGGCGGGGCAGCACTTAACCGCTGGCATTGCGGCGCCGCCCGGAAGGCGGGCGCCAGATCCTTGTTGCTGGTCAGCTCCTGCATCTGGGTGCTGGCCGCGCCGAGATCGGGGCCGGCGAGGTGGCTGGCCTTCTGCACGAAGTCCGGGTCCTTCGCGTCCAACGCGGCAAGCTTCGCGCGCTGCCCGTTGACCGTCGCAGCCGCGCTGGTGAAGAAACCCACCGCGGTGTCCTGGACCTTCTTGCCGTCGGTGATCCGCGGCGAACCGAGCTGGGTGAGCTTCTGGGCGGTGCTGGCGAACGCCCGCTGGGCGACGTCCGAGAACTCGAGTAACCCGTCCTTCTGGCCCTGCGGGGTCGGTTGCGCCTTCGCGATCGCGGACACGCCGGTGACCACCTCACCGAGACCGTCGCAGAACGTGCCCGCCCAGGCCGCTGGGTCAGCACCTTGCGGGGCGGCGGGCCTCGGCGTGACCTCGGCCGAGCCGCATCCACCCAGACCCAGGCCGAGCACTAGCAGGACAAAGGCGGAAGCGCCGGCTCGACCGGGAGTGCCGCCGGTAGGGCGACGTGCTGCGGACACGACCACTCCTTGTTCGTCGGAGGTCACCCTCACGCGGTGACCTGAGCGGGCGAGTTGTCCACCAGGGAGGTGGACCGCCGCTTGGACACCACCACCGCAACCACGATCACGGCCGCGGCCACCACGGCAATACCCATCCGCAGCGTAGCCGCGTTCGGCAGGGCTGAGACAGTGACGATCGCCGGCGCGATCAACACCGAGACCAGGTTCATCACCTTGATCAGCGGGTTGATCGCTGGACCAGCGGTGTCCTTGAATGGGTCACCCACGGTGTCACCGATGACGGTGGCGGCGTGCGCGTTGGAGCCCTTACCGCCGTGGTTGCCGTCCTCGACCAACTTCTTGGCGTTGTCCCAGGCACCGCCGGAGTTGGCGAGAAAGACCGCCATCAGGGTGCCGGTGATGATCGCCCCGGCCAGGTAGCCGGCCAGCGGGCCGACGCCGAGGCCGAACCCGACCGCGATCGGGGCCAGCACCGCAAGCAAGCCGGGCGTGGTCAGCTCACGCAACGAGTCCTTGGTGCAGATGTCGACCACCCGGCCGTACTCGGGACGTACCGACCCGTCCATGATTCCGGGGTTCTCCCGGAACTGCCGGCGCACCTCGTAGACCACTGCACCCGCAGCCCGGGACACGGCATTGATGGCCAGGCCGGAGAACATGAACACCACGGCGGCCCCGATGGTCAGGCCGACCAGGACGTTGGGCACCGAGACGTTGAACGCCGCGTCGAGGTTGAGACTCGCGGCCGCGGACCGGATGGCGTCGCGGTAGGAGCCGAACAGCGCCGTCGCGGCGAGTACGGCGGTGGCGATCGCGATGCCCTTGGTGATTGCCTTGGTGGTGTTGCCCACCGCGTCGAGCTCGGTGAGGATGGCCACTCCCTCGCCCTGCACGTCGCCGGACATCTCGGCGATGCCTTGCGCGTTGTCGCTGACCGGACCGAAGGTGTCCATCGCGACGATGACACCGACGGTGGTGAGCAGGCCGGTCCCAGCCAGCGCGATCGCGAACAGCGAAACGGTGACCGACACCGACAGCAGGTACGCCGCGTAGACCGCACCACCGATCACCAAGGCGGTATACACCGCCGACTCGAAACCGATCGAGATCCCGGACAGGATCACCGTAGCGGCGCCGGTCAACGAGCTGGTGCCGACGTCGCGGACCGGTCGGTGCTCGGTGCCGGTGAAGTAGCCGGTGAGCCACAGGATGATGCCAGCCAGCACGATACCGATGATCACCGCGACCGCCGCGGTCATCGCGGGGCTGCCGGCGACCTGGTCGATCGGCTGACCGTCGATCTGGCTGACCCCGGCAAGCGCGCTGAAGCTGCTGGGCAGGTAGAGGAAGGCGGCCGCCGTGCAGGCCACCGCCGAGATCGTCGCCGCGATGTAGAATGAGCGGTTGATCGCGCGCAGTCCCGGCTCGCCGGCCCGGGCCTTGAGGACATACACGCCGATCACCGCGGTCACCACCCCGATCGCCGGCACGATCAGCGGGAACAGCAGGCCTTTGAGACCGAACGCCGCGGTGCCCAGGATCAGCGCCGCGACCAGCGTCACCGCGTAGGACTCGAACAGGTCGGCTGCCATGCCGGCACAGTCACCGACGTTGTCACCGACGTTGTCGGCGATGGTGGCGGCGTTACGCGGGTCATCCTCGGGGATGCCGGCCTCGACCTTGCCGACCAGGTCACCACCGACGTCGGCGGCCTTGGTGAAGATCCCGCCGCCGACCCGCATGAACATCGCCAGCAGGGCAGCGCCGAAACCGAAGCCCTCCAGGACCTTGGGCGCGTGACCGGCGTAGACCAGCACCACCAGGGCGGCACCGAACAGACCCAGGCCCACCGTGGCCATACCGACTACGCCGCCGGTGCGAAACGCGATCCGCATCGCTTTCTCGCGGCCGCCTGGCTCATTCGACGCGGAGGCGACCCGGATGTTCGCTCGGGTGGACAACCACATGCCTAGATAGCCGATCGACGCCGAGAACAGCGCTCCCGCCAGGAAGAAGATAGAGCGACCGACCCGCTCGCTGAGGTCTTCCGCCGGCAACGCGAACAGCAGCAGAAAGACCGCCACGGCAAATCCGGAGAGTGTCTTGAACTGGCGGTTCAGATACGCCGAGGCGCCTTCTTGCACCGCCCGGCCGATCTCCTGCATCCGTGGGGTGCCTGGACTCGCCGCCAGTACCTCTCGCATCAGTACGGCACCGACGGCCAGCGCCGCGAGAGCGACGAGAGCGACCACACCAACGACGGTGTAATCACCCCCACTCAGGTCGAGCCCCCCGCTCTGGGCGAGGATGAACCGGGACATCAGTCCTCCTGGTTTCCGTGCAACGCACCCCGTTGCGCCGCCCCGTCACGGCGTCAAGGCCGGTCAGTCTAGGCGTGTCGGCCTTGGCCCACCTCCCCGGTGCGGTTTAGCGTGCCGGCGAGGGCGTGGTGAGCGAACGGAGGCAGCCGCCGGTGGCGCACTGCGACGGACGCGGGCAGGCCCTGCTGCAGCGGCTGCTCGCCACTGCCACTACTGATGGTGACGAGTCGCCGTTGCGGTATGTCACGACGATTCCCGGTCGGGTGGCGACGACGGTGGGGTGGCCCGAGTGGGTATCTGAGCGGCTGCGGGAGTCACTTGCCACGGCGGGGGTGGCGGCGCCGTGGGCGCACCAGGTAGCCGTCGCGGAACTGGCTCGGGCGGGCCGTCACGTCGTAGTCGCCACCGGTACCGCGTCGGGCAAGTCGCTGGCCTACCAGCTACCCGTGCTCGCGCACCTGCTGACCGACCAGCACGCCACCGCGCTGTATCTGGCGCCCACCAAGGCGTTGGGGGCCGATCAGATCCGGGCGGTGACCGCGCTGGGCCTGGCCGGGCTGCACCCGGCCGGCTACGACGGCGACACCCCGAGGGCGCAGCGGGATTGGGTGCGCTCGCACGCCCGGTGGGTGTTCACCAACCCGGACATGCTGCACCATGGCCTGCTCGCTTACCATGATCGTTGGGCGCGGCTGCTGCGGCGGCTGCGCTTCGTGGTGATCGACGAGTGCCACGCCTACCGCGGGGTGTTCGGTTCCCATGTCGCGTTGCTGTTGCGCCGGTTGCGCCGGGTCGCCGCGCGCTACGGCGCGCATCCGGTGTTCGTGCTCGCGTCGGCAACGGTCGCGGAGCCGGCGGTGTCGGCGTCCCGGCTCACCGGGGTGGACATGGTGGCCGTTACCGAGGACAGCTCACCGTGCGGGGAACGCACCGTGGCGCTCTGGGAACCACCGCTACTGGCGGAGCTGACTGGGGAAAACGGTGCGCCGGTGCGCCGCTCAGCGGGTGCCGAGGCCGCCCGGTTGCTGGCCGATCTGGTAATCGAGGGCGCTCGCACCCTGGTGTTCGTCCGCTCCCGCCGGGGTGCGGAGCTGACCACGTTGGGGGCGCAGCGGGCGCTGGTCGCCGCCGCGGCGGGGGGGCTCGCCCCCCGGGTCGCCGCCTACCGGGCGGGCTACCTGCCTGAGGAGCGCCGGGCCCTGGAGACCGCACTGGACTCCGGGGAGCTGCTCGGAGTCGCCTCGACCAACGCGCTGGAACTGGGGGTGGACATCGCCGGGCTCGATGCGGTGGTGCTGGCCGGCTACCCCGGCACCCGGGCGTCGTTCTGGCAACAGGCCGGGCGGGCCGGGCGAGCCGGCTCGGGAGCGCTCGTGGTGTTCGTCGCTCGGGATGACCCGCTGGACACCTACCTGGTGCATCACAGCGCGACGTTGCTCGGCGCGCCGGTCGAGGCCACCGTGCTGGACCCGACCAACCCCTACGTGCTGCGACCCCAGCTGGCCTGCGCGGCCGCCGAACTACCGTTGACCGAGGCGTGCGTGGAGTCGTTGGGTGGGGACGTGGCCCGGTCGGTGGTCGCCGACCTGGTTGCCGAGGGCGCCCTACGCCGCCGGCCCGGCGGGTGGTTCTGGGCCACTGCCCGCCGACGCCCGCACTCCGAGGTGGACATTCGCGGGTCGAGCGGGCATCCGGTGGCGGTGGTAGAGGCTGACACCGGTCGCCTGCTCGGCACCGTCGACCCCGGATCGGCCTGCACGGCGGTGCACCCGGGCGCGGTGTACCTGCATCGGGGTGACTCGTTTGTGGTCGACGAGCTGGACCTGGAGTTAGGCGTCGCGCTGGTGCATCCCGAAGAGCCGCCGTGGCACACCTCGGCCCGCTCCACCACGGACCTCTGCGTGGTGTCAGTGGTGCACCAGCGGCGGTCGGGCGGGGTCTCGGTGGCGCTGGGCGAGGTGGCGGTGACCTCGCAGGTGGTGGGCTACCTGCGGCGGCTGCCCTCGGGCCAGGTGCTCGATGCGGTGCCGGTGGAGCTACCGCCGTCCACGCTGCGGACCAGGGCGGTCTGGTTCACCGTCGCCGAGGCTGCGCTGGAGGCCGCCGGGTTGCCCCCAGCCGCATGGCCCGGGGCGCTGCACGCCGCCGAGCACGCCGCGATCGGCCTGCTACCGCTGGTCGCCACCTGCGATCGGTGGGACGTCGGTGGTGTGTCCACCGCGCGGCATCCGGACACCGCAGAGCCGACGGTTTTCGTGCACGACGGACATCCCGGTGGCGCTGGGTTCGCCGACCGCGGGCATGCCGCGCTGGGACCCTGGTTGACGGCGACCCGAGATGCCATCGCCGCCTGCGAGTGCCCGGCGGGGTGTCCGTCCTGCGTGCAGTCGCCCAAATGCGGCAACGGCAACGACCCGCTGGACAAGGCCGGGGCGATCGTGGTGCTTGACATCGTGCTCACCTCAGCACCTGCTGAGCTGCCCGGCTGGTGATTCGTCAGTTCGTGGTCCACCGGGCCAGCAGGGCCCGGGCCATCAGGGTGTAGCGGTGGTCGGCGCCGAGCACCCGCTCGTCGTCCTCGACCAACGCCGCGGCCAGCTCCCGGGCCCGGGCCACCTCACCAACTTCTCCGGTCCACCGGACCAGCAGGGCCCGGGCCGCCAGGGTGTACCGGTCCTCAGGGCCGAGTACCCGCTGGGTGTCCTTGACCACCGCAGCGGTCAGCTCCTGGGCCCGGACCACGTCCCCGGCCACCCCGGTCCACCGGGCCAGTTGGGCCCGGCCCAGCAAGGTGTACGGGTCATCGGCACTGAGCACGCGCTGGGCGTCGTCGACCAACGCGGTTGAGAGCTCCTGCGCCCGCACAACGTCACCGGAGAGTGCTGTCCACCGGACCACGGCGCCCCGGGCGAACAGGGTGTGCCGATGGTCGGCCCCGAGTACCCGCGTCATGTCATCGGCCACTGCGGCGGCCACCTCCAACGCCCGCCGCATGTCCCCGGCTTGCCCAACCCAGTAGGCAAGGTTTCTGCGGGCGAGCAGGGTGTGCTGGTCGTCGGGGCCGAGCACCCGGATCATGTCCTTGACCAATCCATCGGCCAGCTCTCGGGCCAGCACGAAATTACCTGCCAGTCCGGTCCAGCCGACAAGCGTGTTCCGCAGGTTCAGGGAGAGGGGCTGGTCGGGCCGAAGGTGCTCAAGCACCGCTCGGACGTGGGTCTGCACGCTCTGCCAGACGGTGATGCCCACTCTGGGCACGGGCCACAGGAGGCAGGTGGCTTCGAGCAGGGCCACCGCGGCGATGACCCACACGTCGCGGTGGTTGCCCGCGGTGAGCTGGTCGGCGGTGACGGCCTGGACGAGGCGGTGCACCGTCACCGATCCCCGGGGCCCGGCGTGGGTGACCAGACCGTAGGCAATCAGCTCGGTGATGGCCCGGTGCTGCCGCAGCTCATCAGCCAACAACGGCCGCAGCACGGACTCGACCTGTTTGGGGAGCACGAGGTGGTCGGTGTCGGGATTGAGCAGCTGATCCAGGGGGATTGCGTCGGGGGCGTACCAGGCCAGCAGGTTGAGCAGGGCCCGCGCCTCGGGAGAAAGCTGATCGAAGGCCAGTTGCCAGGTGGTGGACACGGTGTCGGGGTAGTCCGGGGCGTGGCCCTGCTGGTGCAGTTCGGCGCGGCGGACGCGATACAGGGCCAGGTAGCCAGCCAGGTCCAGGGCGCTCTGTGCCACGTAGCAGCCGGCTTGGGCCAGGGCCAGCGGTAAGTAACCCAACTCACCGGCCAGTACTGCCGCAGTGCTCTGGTCGGCATCGCCGCTGAGTGTGGTGACCAGGTCCACGGCGTGGGGCTGGGTCAGCGGCTGGACCGGGAGCACCATCCGTCGATCCGGCCAGGTTCCGGCTCTGCTGGTGACCAGCACATCGCCGGTGCCGGCGGCGGGGAGCAGGCCGCGCAGCGCTTCGGGCTCGGCGATGTTGTCGATGACCAGCAGCCATGGCTCGGTGCGGTTGGCCAGCTTCGCGTGCGTTGCCTGGACCGGGTCGTGGATTTGTACGGCGTACCGCGGGTCGAGGATATCCAGCAAGGCGCGAAACTGCGCGGGCACCGCTTCAGGGTTCTCGGCACGGATCCACCACACCAGCTCGTAATGCTCCAAGTAGCGCTGAGCGTAGGCCCGGGCCAGGCTGGTCTTGCCCATCCCACCCAACCCGGTGAGCACTTGGAGCATCGGCCGGTTGGTGCGCTGTTGACCGGTGAACCTGGCGCGCAGCGTGATCAGCTCAGCTTCCCGGCCGACCACCTCGGCAAAGCCCTGCACCTGGGTGGACACCACCCGCTGAACAGCCGGCTGCGAGGCTCTCGGGGCAGCGACGGTCGGCACCTGAAGATTGGCAGTGGATGCGGTCGGCGACGTGCGGGGAGGTTGCCACTCGAGCGTCGGCGCGTGGGTGAGGATGTCCCGCTCCAACCGTTGCAGTGCTGTTCCCGGGTCGATACCGAGCTCCTCGACCAGCCGCTCTCGGGTGGCCCGCAGCACCCCCAGCGCCTCGGCCTGCCGTCCGGCGCGGTAGAGCGCCAGAGCGAGGAGCTGACAGCCGTGCTCGCGCAGGGGATGGGCCCGCACGTGCATGTCCAGTTCGGCCACCGCACCGTGATGCTGGCCCAGCGCCAGCTGTGCGGCGCAGCGGGCCTCGACCACCGACAGCCGCAGCTCCTCCAGCCGCGCGATCTCCGGTGCCGCCCACGCGGCATCGCGCATGTCAGCGTAGGCCTGGCCACGCCACAGCCCCAGCGCTTGGTCCGACTCACTCAGGGCCCGCTCGGAGTCAGCTCGACTCAACGCTTCCTGACCGGCGGTGGCATGGTGAGCGAAACGGTGCACATCGAACTCGACGCCACGGCTGTCCAACAGATAGCCAGGGGTCCGGGTTCGGCGTAACACCACAGCCGGCGCGCGGGGCGCCCGGCCGGGCTCCAACACCCGCCGCAGATTCGACACGTACGCCCGCAGCGAGGTCATCGCCGCCGGTGGCGGAGTGCCCTCCCACAACTCGTCAATCACCGTTTCCAGGGTCACCGGGTGATCCACCCGACTCAACAACAACCCGAACAGCTCCCGCTGTGTCGGCGGCCCCAAATCGACCAACCGACCATCGACCAGAACCTCTACCAGGCCTAACGCCCGCCATTCCACGCTCATGTCGACCATGCTCGTCACCCCGTTGCGCCCCTGGTCCGTACCACCCCCGAGGCCACGAGCCACGCGTCTCCTGGGCAACCAGTGTCTTCTGGCCAGCAGTCTGACCTAACCTAGGGCTTGCTCGCTAGGCAGATACGAGTGACGAAGTCGCCTCGATCGAGGCAATTGTGGCGATCTGCGGCAAATCTGGTCTCCGTGCGTGAGCCAGCTGAGCGATGTTCACCCGAAGCGGCGTATCACACGACCGAGCGTAGGACTCGAAGACGGGTGAGACCAGGCCGGTTCACCCGGCACTGCGCCGGTTGTCATGAGGACACCGGCCCGGGTCACGACCGGTTGGGTGGCACGTCACTACCGCCCAACCGCAGGGAGACACCATGACCGAACAGCCGATCCAGAAACCGCTGACGTTGGTGATGACAGCGAAAACTCCGCAGGACTACGCGACGCTGCAACAGATCATCACACAGCTCCAAGCCCTGCCACCGGAGAAGAACCCGATCACCATCGCGCTCACCAATCTCGCCAATGTCCACTTCGCTAGATTTGTGTTCCTCGGCAACCAGCTCGCCGTGATCACCACTTACGACAACGATTTCGATTCCTACATCAACGAATTCATCGATGAGCTCGGTGCGATATTCGACAGGCTTCTCCAGTACGTTGAGGACAGCCCGCCCCTGCCGGTGAAGAGTCATCGTCAGGAGTTCCGCACGTTTGTCCGCGATCATGACCTGCGCTGCGAAGAGCCATTCTACAGCGCCTATCCCCGCTGTTCAGTGCTCGACATCCTCAACATGACCGGGATTCCCAGCTGATCTGACCCAGAGGAGGTACCGCGATGGTGGCCGTTGAGTTGGCTGACGTGCAGGGCCTCATCCTGCGCGGCTACACCATGCCGGTGGCCCGCCATATCGGCTTGAGCATGCACGACCTGCGCGCGGTCCGCGGTTTTCTGGCCGCGCTCGCCGGTGGCGAGCCGGCCGTTCCCTCGGTCACCACCGGCGAGCCCTGGGCAGTGAAACCGGACTGCTGTGTCAACGTGGGCATCACCTACCGGGGTCTGGCAGCGCTCGGGGTGCCGCCGCAGCATCTGGCCAGCTTCCCCACGGAGTACGTCCAGGGCGCCGCGGCCCGCGCCGGGATCGTGGGTGACACCGGTGCCAGCGCACCAGAGCATTGGCTCTCGTGGCTAGTGGACCCGGGACTCCACCTACTGCTCTCACTGTTCGCCCAATCGATCGATGCGCTCGAGTCCACAACGAAACAACTGGAGCAGGCCTGGTCGCCCGGCTGCGTCGAGCTGGGCCGGCGAGACGGCCAAGCACTGCCCGGCGACATCGCTCACTTTGGTTACCGCGACGGGTTTTCCCAACCCACAATCGAGAATGCTCCCCCCACCGGACTGCCGGACCACCTGCCACTGGCCCCCCTCGGCGCGTTCCTGCTCGGCTACCCCAGCCAACCGGTCGACTTCACGTATCCAGTACCGATGCCGCCCCAGTTGGGAGCCAACGGCAGCTTCGCCGCCTTCCGCGTGCTCGCCCAGGACGTCGACGCGTTCGCGGAGTTTCTCACTCACCAGGCGTCCCGGACCGGGATGTCCGAGGAACTTCTCGCTGCCAAGCTGTGCGGACGCTGGCGCAACGGCATGCCGCTGGTCCTCTCCCCCGACACCGACACGCCCGACCCGCCGATCCCTCCTGCCGCGCTCAACGACTTCGACTACGTCGGCAACTACGGCGACGAGCAGGGTTACCGCTGCCCGATCGGGTCACACATACGCCGGATGTATCCGCGCGGGGAACGCGTCGTCGGCAACGCCTCCCACAAGCACCGGGTCGTCCGGCGGGGAATCCCCTATGGACCACCCTACGACCCCGCGCACCCCCGGGACGGCCAAGAACGCGGCCTGCTCGGCATGTTCATCGGCGTCAGCCTCGGCGACCAGTTCGAGTTCCTGATGACCAGTTGGGCCAACGCCGGACATTTCACCGGCGGCCTCGGCCACGAAGAGAAAGATCCGCTGATCGGCGCCTGCCCGGACGGGACAGGACGTTTTTCGATCCCACGCCGGGAGGGGCCAATCGTCCTCGACGGCTTCTCCCGCTTCGTCACCACCCGCGGCGGGGCCTACTGTTTTCTGCCCAGCATCACCGGAATCCGCTACCTGGCCGGCGCTACTCCTCCGGCCTGACACCCCCACCGGTCCGGCTCGGGCCCGCCCGGTGGCGGCCCCGAGACCGCCTAACCAGCCGCTGGGTCGGGCCAGTACCTCCATCAGCACGTCCCAGTCACGTATCCGGCAGGAGACCAGTTGTACCCGCATCCGGTCGGTTACCCGGCGGGCCTGGGTGCAGGCGTACTCCTCGCCACCGACCACCGCCGCAGCCCCCGCTAGCGCGGCTAGATCAGCGGCTGACTCAGCGTGATGGCGGGCGACCATCGCCTGGCCCAGGTGCAACCCGCACATCGCCATGCTGACCAGCACCGCGATGGCCCCGGCCGCCCACACCGTGGCCACCCCCCGGTCGCCGTCGACGCAGGCCCTCACTGCACGTTCCCCGGTTCCGGTGCCACTGGTTCCAGGACGGCTACCGCCTCGGCTTTGACCTCGATCCCCGGCAGCAGTCCGGCTACCGGATTCGCCGACACCCGCGCCGTGACTTCGTCACCTCGGACTATCACCGCCACCACCGCGCCGCGCGGGGCGACCCGCTGGGCGAGCTCCTCGGCGCGGTCGTGATCACCCCGCGCGGTCAGCCTGGCCGCTTCCCGGGCAGCGTCGACACACCGCAGCTGGGCCGCCACCGCCGACACTGCGGCCAGTACCAGGGCGAGCACGACGACCAGCGAGCACAGGGCGAGCGCCGCCTCCACGGTGACCGCGCCCCGATCACCGGCTCGGCCGGCGGTCGTCTGATTGTCGGCTCGGCCGACGGTCGTCTGATTGTCGGCTCGGCCGACGGTCGCCATCAGAACTTCACCGACAGCGCCCGCTGCACCAGGTCGTTGAGTGCGCCGACAATCATGTCTCCGGTCACCACCTTGTAGAGCACAGCGGCGAACGCCGCCGCGGCGATCGTCCCGATCGCGTACTCAGCGGTGCTCATGCCGGCCTCACCGCTCACCGTGCCGGCCAGTCGAGCAGCCACAAGCCGCCACCGTCGCGGCACTGTGCTGTGTTCAGTCACCATCGGTCAACTCCTGTCCGTCTAGTGAATAACTGTTGGCGAATGCCTGTCTCACCACTGCCCCATCAGGCCAGTAGCCAGCCCGACCAGCACCGGTACGACACCGATCGCGAGGAAGGCGGGCAAGAAACACAGCCCGAGCGGGGCCGCGATCAGTACCCCCGCCCGCTGTGCTCGGGCTTCGGATTGCTCTCGGGCGCTCGCCCGCACCTCCACGGCCAGCCGGGTGAGCGAATCGGCGAGCGCAGTGCCGCTACGCCCGCTACGCCGGGCGGCCCTCCCCAACCGAGCCGTCGCGGTGCACTCCAGCGCAGGTTGCCAGGCCTGAGCGGAGTCCGCGCCCAAGGCGAGTAGTTCCGCGGTGCGGCGCAACGCCGGTCCAGCCGGCGCGTCGACCCCCTCGGCGACCGCGCGCACCGCCACCGGGACGGGTACCCCCGCCCGCAGGCAGGCTGCGAGCAGTTCCCATGCGCCGGCCAAGGCCAGCGGCTCGCCGTCGGTGCGCGCGCTGCGTCGAACACACCCAGTGACTCGGTGGCCAAGTACCTTGCGCCCACGGATCCCGTGGCCAAGGACCCTGTGCTCAGTCACCCAGCGGGTGCTGGGGGCCGGGTTTGTTGCGGCAGCCGTCACCGACTGCCGCAACCTCGACCGGGGCCCCGCTGGACCGGGCACCAACACCAGCGCCGTGGCCATGAGCAGCATAGCCACCGACTGCGCCGTCATACCGGCACCGCCCCGGACACCAACCGCGCACTCCACAGCACACCGACGCACGCCAAACCAGTGCCAATCACCAGCAGAACCTGACCAACCGGGGTCTCGCACAGCACACGCAACGGGGCGGCACCCACCGCGTGGCCCAAGGCCAACCCGAGCAGCGGCAACCCAGCCAGCACCGCCGCGGTCGCCCGAGGACCAGCGAGCCTCGCCTCGACCTCGGCGGCGAAGCGCACCCGGTGCTCGGTATCGGAGCGGACCGCGTCGAGCAGGTCGGCGAGCGGAATCCCATAGCGGTCGGCCAGCGACCACGCATCGGCAAGCCGGCCCAGCCACGCACGGAGGTGCACCGGACCTGCGGCGCGCAGCACCGCCGGGACATTGCCCCCGAGGCCTGCCGCTGCGGCCACCGCGTCAAGCGCCCGGACGACGTCGGGGGGCGCGCCGGAAGGCCCATCGGCCTGGGTGTCGGCGGCCGCTCTGACCGCATCGCCGGGGTGGGCCCCGGCCCGCAGTTCGGCCACCAGCACGCCAAGGGCATCGGAGAGCCCAGTGGCCGCTGTTGCGGCGACCCGGCGATCCCGACCGGCCCGCCAGCGTGCGGCGGCCGTCCCCGTCATCAAAGCGGCCGCGAACCCGCCACCTGGTCCGGCCAGCACCGCCCCAACCCCCGCTGCCAGGACTCGCAGCAGCAGGCCGCAATGCCGGGTGGTCCAGCGCCTGCTGGCCGCGGCCACCTGGGCTCGCGCCCCTCGGCGGTGCAGTTCAGTGAGTCGCTTGTGACCCGCCTGCGCCGGCCAACACAGCACCCCGGCGGCCAGTGTCGCCACCGCCAGGCTCAGCACGCCACGCTCCCGCCTCGAACGTCGGCCGAGCCGACAATGCGCGGGACGCCGGCTGAGCCGGCGGGATGCGCGCGATCGAGCAGGGCGAGCAGGCGCTGCTGCCCTGGCCCCCAGTTTCCGTCTTGCCAGGCCGGGAGCACGCGAACAAGGTCACCGTCACGCTCCAGCACGCCGACGGCAGCCAGTCCACGCGCCCCGTCACGTCGCACCACATGCAGTACCACGTGCACGGCGGCGGCAAGCTGGCTGTGCAACGCGTGACGCGGCATGCCGCCCAGGGCGGCTAGCGCCTCGAGCCGGGCAGGCACCTCGGCGGGAGAGTTCGCGTGCAGGGTTCCGGCACCTCCCTGGTGCCCGGTGTTCAGTGCGGCGAGCAACTCACACACCTCTGCCCCCCGCACCTCGCCAACCACCAGCCGGTCCGGGCGCATTCGCAGCGCTTGGCGCACCAGGTCGCGCAGTGTCACCTCGCCGGCGCCTTCGACGTTGGGCTGTCGGGTGGTCAGCCGGACGACATGCGGGTGACTTGGCGCCAGCTCAGGGGCTTCCTCCACACACACGATCCGCTCATCGGCGGGCACGCAACCCAGCAACGCGGCGAGTAACGTGGTCTTCCCACTCCCCGTGCCGCCGATGATGAGGAAGGCCAGCCGGGCGGCGACGATGGCGCGCAGCAGCTCGCCAGCCTCGGGAGACACACCGCCCAGCTCTTGGAGCGCGTTCAGGCCATGGGTGGCTGGCCGCAGTACACGCAGCGAGATGCAGGTGCAGCCGGCAGCGATCGGCGGCAGCACAGCGTGCAGCCGGACGCCGCCAGGCAGCGGGGCATCCACATAGGGCGAGGCGTCGTCCAGGCGGCGCCCCGCCGCCAGCGCCAGCCGCTGGGCCAACCTGCGCACCGCGTCGACGTCCACAAACCGCACGTCGGTACGGCGCAGCTCGCCGGCCTGCTCGACCCACACCTGGTCAGGAGCGCTGACCAGCACGTCGGTGGTTTCTGGATCGGCCAACAGCGGTTCCAGCGGTCCGGCCCCGACGAGTTCCTGCTGCAACTCGCGTAGCGCCGAGAGCACCTGCAGATCGGCCAGCACGCCCTCGGACTCGGCCCGCACCGCGGCTGCCACCGCGCCCGGAGTGACTGCGGCTCCAGTGGCGGCCAGCCGGTGCCGGACCCGGTCGACAAGCTGTCCCGAAATCTTGGGGGCCACGCTGCCGGACGTGGTCACGCTGCCCCACCCCGGGAGCGGACGGCACCGTCGAGTACCGCCAGCACCTCGCGGGCGGCGGTAGCCAGCGGCCCCCGGGACTGGCCCGGTACCGCACCGCGATCCAGCGCCCCGGCCAACCCGGGTTGAGGGCGCATGGCGGCCAGCAAGGGGAGGTTCAGGGCCCGGCTGACGTCGCTGGGGGTGATCCCACCCGGAGCGGGTCCTCGCACCACCAACTGCAGCGCGACCCCGTGACGCAGCACGCGCGCCGCCACTGTCGCGGCGGCCGCGCAGGCGCGGACCTCGGCCGGCACGACCAGCACCGCCAGATCCGCCGTCTCCAACGCCGCGGTACCCAGCTCACAGGGATACCGGGGCACATCGCACACCACTGTCTCCCCAGCACGGCGTCCGGCCCCGCACACCGTGCGCACCGCGACCCCGTCCGGACCTGATTCGTCACGATCGCAGCCCGATCGGATGTAGTCCGGTCGTTCGCAGTCCGATCGTCCGTGGGATAACACCGTCAACCCACCCCCGCCACCCAGGCGCGGTGTCGGCAGCGCGGCGTGCAGTGCCGCGGCCGGCACCCGGCCGCCACTCAACGTGAGGCCGGGCCAGCGCAGCCCATCCATCCTTTCGGCACCCAGGGCGAGGTCCAAACCGCCACCCAGTGGGTCGCAGTCGACCAGCATGGCGTGGCGTCCCGATTCGGCCACCGTTACCGCGACCGCCGTCGCGAATACCGACGCCCCCGCGCCTCCGCGCCCGCCAAGCACCGCCAGCACCCGTCCCGGGTCGGCCGGCGACTCCACCGCATCGGCTAACGCATCCACCAGCCAGGCTTCCGCGTCCGGCAGCACGGCTACACGCTGGGCGCCCACCCCCACCGCGCACCGCCACGCTTCAGGCTCATCATCCGCGCAGACAACCACCACCCCGTCCCGACGGGGTAGACCTGCACCGGCGCTCATCGTTGCGGCCTCGACGTCCAGCAGCAGCAACGGGGCGCAGTGCCACTGTTCTCGAACCGTCACGGGGTCGGTGACCCGGTACAGATCGCACCCTGCTGCCGCCGCGAGCCGCAGGACCTCATCGGCCAGCGCACCTGGTTTCATCATCATCAACGGCTGCCGAGCCGCCGGGCGTCCGCCACTTGTGCTCATCTGTTGCCCCCGTGGTTCCCGGCCCCGGGTTGCCCGGGACGTCTGGTGCCACTCTTAGCCGTCCAGGTCGGACGGTCGACCACATCATGATCAACATGTGGACAGCGGGGGAGATTGTGGATAGCTCAGGGCCGAGAACTCTTTATCCGGGACGACCCCCGTCAGGAGGAAGACGGGGGTCGCCAGAGTTCAGCCCCGGAGGGTCGGGCTGAACTCTTCCGGCTTCACCAACCGGATATGCGAGCATACCCCCCGCCACCAATCCCGGGGCTAGCTGCGAGGACTGTCCGACCATGAACGGTGCCATATGCTGCCCGCCGTGAGCTCTCCCAACCCGGGCTCCCCGGACGTGGCGGCATTCTTCGACCTGGACAAGACCATCATCGCGAAGTCCAGCGCGTTTGTGTTCGCCCGAGCGTTCTTCCAGGAAGGCCTGATCAACCGGCGTGCGGTACTCAAGAGCACCTACGCCCAGTTCATGTACCTGCTGGCCGGAGCCGACGCCGAGCAGATGGAGCGAATGCGCGCCCACATCACCGCCCAGTGCGCCGGATGGGACATTGCACAGGTGACGGCGATTGTCGAGGAGACCTTGCACGACGTCGTGGACCCGTTGGTCTACGCCGAGGCGACCGAACTCATGGCCGTGCACCGCCGACGAGGCGAAGACATCGTCGTGGTATCGGCTTCTGGAGCGGAAGTGGTGCAGCCCATAGCCAAGATGATCGGTGCGACGCACGCGGTGGCCACCCGCATGGTGACCCATGATGGTCGGTACACCGGCGACGTGGAGTTCTACTGCGCGGGGGAGAATAAGGCGGTGGCCGCGCGGCAGCTGGCTGAGCAGCAGGGTTACGACCTGCAACGTTGCCACGCCTACTCCGATTCGATCACGGACCTGCCGTTACTGGAGGCGGTCGGCCACCCGACGGCAGTGAACCCCGACCGGGCACTGCGCCGGGAGGCAACCCAGCGAGGCTGGCCGGTGCTGG
Source organism: Pseudonocardiaceae bacterium (assembly GCA_050699575.1). Classification (GTDB taxonomy): domain Bacteria; phylum Actinomycetota; class Actinomycetes; order Mycobacteriales; family Pseudonocardiaceae. The sequence continues at coordinate 12,835 of JBOHFG010000115.1, read as the reverse complement.
CATTCACCAGCCCGGTGTCGTTGCGGACCCGGATTCCGGCGCCCTCCGGCGCCCAGATCGCCGCTGCCGTGGGGTTGGGTGCGGCGGCTGCGGCCGGCGTTGCCTGGTACGGACTGCGGCGTCGACAGCGTTGAGTTTTACTCGGCTCAATGGGTCCATTTTTACTTCTAATGGGTCTGCCCTAGCGGAAATTTTCACGGAAAGTAATCGTAATGGTATGCCTGATCGGGTCTCTTGCTGTGGCCCCGGTCACGGAGTAGACATGACGTCACGGACCTCTGGAGGCCAGGGGCGGTGCGGCAGAGAAGTACCGTCCACCCCATCCAGGGCTCCGGGCACGGGCGTCGGGCACCCCACGTGCAGCATGCCGCGGGAGGCTTGTCGTCGAGGGTCTGCGTACCGCGTCCTCTGGGGACACGGGCGCCGAGACACCGTAGTTACGACACGAGTTGCACGCTTTGGTACCCCGGCAGTCCGTGCAGGCGGCGGCGCTACTGAAAGCTCGCGACGAGCTTGAGCAGCGCCGCCGTCGTCAGCGCTGGAGCTGCAGCCGGTCAGGCAATCAGCCGCTACCCGAAGTGACCGCCTTGGCGATTGAGAGTGCTTCCTGGGCTCCGGCGGTCAGCGCAGCACAGCAGTGCACAATCCACTGACCAACGGCTTCTGCGCCACCGCTGGCGAAGCCGGTCGCGGCGGCCCGGTACTCCCGCTCGCGGCGCAGATGGGCGACCTCCGGCACCACAAACCCCTTGGGATCCAGCCCGCCGGAGACCACGGTGAGGCGGGCTGCAGCCCTGGCGACCACACCGTTACCCTGCGTGAAGGGCGCTAACGCTAGGAGTTCGCCGTGCACCACCGCGGCCAGCACCGGCGTCGCCACGTGGCTGCCCCCGGCAACCAGCTGGGCCAGTCCGGCGAGCCGGGCGCTGACCTCGGGCGACGAATCCGGCCGGCCCAGTCGCATCTCAGGCACCAGGTCAGCTGCGGCGAGCACGTGCAACCGGGCCAGGACCTGCAGCGGAGCCCGCTGCCAGGTACCCAGCAGTCCCCCCAGGGACTCCGCCACTCGCAGCGCACCGGCCAGTATCGGGTCGTGCACTGACCCGTCGCTGGGCAACGTTGGGCTACCGCCATCCAGCGCGGCCGACGCCCGTGCTGCGCGCACCGACGCCTCCGCGGCGGTGGCCGGCCAGCGGCGCTGGTTAGCGGGGTGCCGGTGCACCGTGGTCACCGCGTCGCGAGCGCGCGTGACGGCCTCCCCGACGCCGGGTAGGTCCATCAGCGGGGCCAACGGGTCTCCCGGCACGACGCGAGACTAATCCGGTCCCGGTGGTGAAGTGGAGAGCTACTACCATCACCTAAACGTGACGAACACGAGCAGGAGGTTCTCCACAAATGGGTGATTTGAGTCAGCGGCTTGACAATCTACTTACCGAGAGTCGCACGTTTTCTCCAGGCGCAGGGTTCGCCACGCAGGCGAACGCCACCGCGGCGCTCTACGATCAAGCGGACGCCGACCGGGAGGCATTCTGGGCGCAGCAGGCTCGCCGGCTGCACTGGCATACCGACTTCGAGCAGGTCCTCGACTGGTCCAACCCGCCGTTCGCGAGGTGGTTCGGCGGTGGCAAACTCAACGTCGCCTACAACTGTGTCGACCGGCACGTCGAGGACGGCCACGGTGACCAGGTCGCCTTCCACTGGGAAGGTGAGCCGGGCGACACCCGCACCATCACCTATGCCGACCTGCAACGTGAGGTCTGCAAGACCGCCAACGCGCTAATCTCGCTAGGCTTGCAGACCGGGGACCGGGTGGCCATCCAACTCCCGATGATCCCCGAAGCGGTCTTCGCAATGCTCGCCTGCGCCCGGCTGGGCCTGCCGCACAGCGTGGTATTCGGTGGCTTCTCCGCCGAGTCGTTGCGCCAGCGGGTCGACGACGCGCAGGCCAAGCTGGTGATCACCGCCGATGGCCAGTACCGGCGGGGCAAGGTGGCGCCGTTGAAGACCAACACCGACGAGGCGCTCAAGGGCACCCCCACGGTGCGCCACGTCGTCGTGGTCAAGCGCACCGACATCACCGTCGACTGGACCGAAGGGCGCGACCTGTGGTGGCACGAGTTGGTGGATCAACAGTCCGGTCAGCACGCCTGCGAGCCGTTCGACAGCGAGCACCCGTTGTTCATCCTTCACACCTCGGGCACCACCGGAAAACCCAAGGGTATCTTGCACACTTCCGGCGGTTACCTCACCCAGTGTGCTTACACCCACCATGTGGTCTTCGACCACAAGGCCGGCCAGGACGTCTACTGGTGCACGGCCGATATCGGCTGGATCACCGGGCACAGCTACCTTGTGTACGGACCGCTGGCCAACCGGGCGACGTCGGTGATGTACGAGGGCACCCCGAACACCCCGCACGAGGGCCGACACTGGGAGCTTGTCGAGCGCTACGGCGTCACCATCTACTACACCGCGCCGACCCTGATTCGCACCTTCATGAAGTGGGGCGCCCAGATCCCGGAGAAGTTCGACCTGTCGTCGTTGCGGTTGCTGGGCAGTGTCGGGGAGCCAATCAACCCCGAGGCCTGGATGTGGTACCGCGAGCACATCGGCGGGAAGCGTTGCCCGATCGTGGACACCTGGTGGCAGACCGAGACCGGCGCGATCATGATCTCTCCGCTGCCCGGGGTCACTGCGACCAAGCCGGGCTCGGCGATGTACCCGTTGCCCGGCATCAGCGCCACTGTGGTCGACGAGTCGGGCACTCCGGTCGACCACGGCCAGGGTGGCTACCTTGCGCTGGACCAGCCGTGGCCCGGCATGTTGCGCACCATCTGGGGCGATGACGAGCGATACCGGGAGACGTACTGGTCGCGCTACTCCGACCAGGGTTACTACTTCGCTGGGGACGGCGCCAAGTATGACGATGACGGCGCGATCTGGCTACTGGGCCGGGTGGACGACGTGATGAACATCTCTGGGCACCGGATCTCCACCACCGAGGTGGAATCCGCGCTGGTGTCGCATCCGTCGGTGGCCGAGGCCGCCGTGGTCGGCGCCCGTGATCCGGTCACCGGGCAGGGCATCGTCGCCTTCGTGATCCTGCGTGGTCACATCGGGGCGGACGAAGCACGGGGCGAGGAGGCGATCAAGGCGTTGCGCAACCACGTGGCCACCCAGATCGGCGCGATTGCCAAACCGCGGCAGATCATGGTCGTCGCGGACCTGCCGAAAACCCGATCCGGCAAGATCATGCGCAGGTTGCTGCGCGACATCGCCGAACACCGCGAGATAGGCGACGTCACCACCCTCGCCGATTCCTCCGTGATGGACCTCATTTCCGCCGGTATGCAGGAGAACTGAACTGATGTGACGGGGGGCGGGAGATAATGTGGCGGTGGGTGACGGGCTGGAGGTGGGTAGTTCGATCGTGATTCCGGAGGTTGAGCTGCGGTGGCGTTTCTCCCGGTCGAGCGGACCGGGCGGCCAGGATGTTAACACCACGGACTCGCGCGTCGAACTGATCTTCGATGTGGCGGCCAGCACGGCGTTCACCGAGCGTGAACGGGCCCGCGTGCTGACGCGGTTATCCACTAGGTTAGTCGAAGGAGTGCTGACGGTGGTGGCCGCCGAGTACCGCTCCCAACTGCGTAATCGGGCAGCCGCCCGGATTCGACTCGCCGCGATGCTGCGCGACGCCCTGGCCCCCGATCCGCCTCTACGCCGGCCGACCCGCCCGTCCCGGAGCGCCCGCGAGCGGCGGCTCACCGACAAACGGCGCCGCACACTCACCAAGCGTTTGCGCAAACCGACTGAGGACTGATCGATACCGAACCCATTCGCAGCGGCGCGGTAACGCCTGACACCAGCTGGACGACTTCGTAGCCGGAGTTCTCGCAGGTGGCGAATCCACCGCCACGCTCGAAGCGGAGGCAGGCCCCGTGGTGGTCCGCAGTGATCGCATCTACGGTCGAAAACCGGTGATCAAAGGTGCCGGGGCCAGTAGCACGTTGAGTTTCATTCCCAGCCCAACAGATGCAGGCAATCCCACGGCAAACCGGTGCCGGTACCGAGGATTACGCCCGCGCCGAGCGGTTGACCACACAGATCTGCGGTGAGGACGCGTTGCCCGAGGTGAATTGACCGTTGCTCGTCCTCGACTCGGGCGGGATCAGCTATCTGGCTGCACGATCATCGGAGGCCGTCGCCACGATCCGGGGGTTAACTCGGCGGGGGTTATGGCCGCCGACGGTACCGACCGCGGTGCTCGTCGAATCGCTGACCGGGCATCCGGGGCAGGATTCCCTGGTGAACCGGTTACTCAAGGGCTGCGAGATCAATCCAGCACCGTCGGAGACGCTGGTCCGCCGTGCGGCGCTGCTCCGAACGGCGGCTCGCCAGGGTTCCGCCGTGGACGCCGTGGTGATCGCCACTGCGGAACCGGGCGGGACGGTGCTCACCAGCGATCCGGACAACTTGTCCGCGCTCGCCGGGCACGCCCGATCAGTGCGGATCGTAGTCGTCTAAAGGATTCCGGGGGGCGCCCTGGGCGCAGGCTGTGACGTGCGGTGGGAGGGTCTTCAGGGGCGACAGTAGGATCGCGCCCGTGCCAGATAGCAACCTTGAGTCACGGTTGGACAGGCTTGAACACGAAGTCACCCGCCTGCGCGAGGACGTCGCTTCCGCCCGTGCGCTCGCTGCGTTGGCCGACCGTGACGTGGCCGAGCTACGCACCGAGATGCGGGCTTATCACAAAGTTCTGAATGCGCTGCGCGAGACCCAGCTGGAGCAAGGCCAGCAGATCGACGTGCTGCGCCAGGAGATGCGTCAGGAGATCAAAGAGTTGCGCCAGGAGATGCGTGGGGGCTTCGCCATGCAGTCCACTGGCATGGCACAGATCACCGCGCTGCTCACCACAATCGCTGGGCCGGAGCGCGGCGGCAGCTGATAGCACGGAGAGTGAGTGGGGTGGCCACAGTGAGTGGTCAGGTCCCGTCGTGGCACCATATGGACCGTGACAGGCACGCAGCCCCGCAACGGCCGACACGCCAGACTGGAACCGCCGCCCGCGGTGCCGTTCATCCCGTTGTCGCCCGAAGAGCTTCCCAAACGCGCGGATGCGTCCCTGGGTGACCTGGTCCGGGAAGCTGCCACGCACTTCTCCACCTTGTTCCGCTCGGAGCTGGAACTGGCCAAGGCTGAGGTAACCGCCGAGGTCCGCAAGGGCGTGAAGGGCAGCATTTTTTTCGTCATCGCGTTGGCGATCTTGCTTTTCAGTCTGTTCTTCCTGTTCATCGCGGTGGCCGAGGTCCTGGCCATCTGGCTGCCGCAGTGGGCTGGATTCAGTATTGTCTTCGGGCTGATGTTGGCTGGCGCGGGAGGGTGCGCGCTGCTGGGCTGGCGCCGGATGCGCAGCATCCGCAAGCCTGAACGTACGATCAGCACTGTCCGCGATACCCGGGCAGCGCTGACCCGTCGGCCTGGCGACCACCGCGTTGCCGGCGAACTCAGCACTGAGTGAGCCGTCCGCCAGATCCCAGCTCGGTCCGGATTCCTGGCCCGTGGACACATCGTGAGGTATCGGCCAACGGCATCCGCCTACATGTGGCGGAGGTCGGGACGGGGCCACTGGTCTTGCTGCTGCATGGCTTCCCGGAGTTCTGGTGGTCCTGGCGTCACCAGCTCCCGGCACTCGCCGCGGCGGGGATGCGCGCGGTCGCGGTGGACCTGCGCGGCTACGGTGACTCGGACAAGCCCCCTCGGGGATATGACTTATGGACGTTGTCCGGTGATGTGGCGGGCCTTGTTCGGGCGCTCGGCGAACACCAAGCCGACCTGGTTGGGCACGATTGGGGCGGAGTCCTCAGCTGGTGCACAGCCGCGCTGCACCCTCGGGTAGTGCGCTCGGTGGCAGCGCTGGCCGCCCCCCATCCACGTGCCATGGGCGAAGCGCTGTGGCGTGACGCGGCGCAGCGCCACGCCGTCCGGTATCTGGCCGGTTTCCAAGCCCCATGGCTGCCGGAGCGCCGCCTCACCCGCGATGGCGCAGTGCTGGTGGAACAGATCCTGCGCGGCGGAGCAGGCCCACGGTGGGGCACGTCGGGCGAGTTCACTACGGTGGCCCGACGTTATCGCGAGGCCATGCTGATCCCCGCCTCGGCGCACTGCGCACTGGAGTACTACCGCTGGGTCGGCCGTTCTCAGTTACGCTTCGATGGCCGCCGGTTGTCCCGCGCGGTAGATCGGTCGATCCGGGTACCGGTGCTGCAGCTGCACGGTGCCGATGACCCGTACCTGCTGGAGCGCACCGCACGCCGCTCGGCCCGCTGGGCCGGCGACGGCTATCGCTACGAGGCACTGCCCGGTGTCGGGCATTTCGTGCAACAGGAAGCACCGGAGCACACCACAGCACTGCTCACCGAGTTCCTGCGGAGCTTCTGACCAGCGACGGCTACGATGCGACGATCCTCGATGCCACATCGAAGGGTTGGTCATGTTACGGATCGCTGTGCCGAACAAGGGGTCGTTGAACGGTCCCGCCACGCAACTGCTCAGTGCGGCAGGGTACCGGGTGCACCGGGAGGACAAGGCACTGTTTGCCACCGACGTGACCAACGACGTGCAGTTCGTGTTCCTGCGACCCACCGACATCGCCCGCAACGTCGGAGCGGGCGTGCTCGAGGTCGGGATCACCGGTCAGGACCTGCTGGCCGCCGCGGGTCACACGGAGGAGACCATCGAGCTGCTGGCGCTGGATTTCGGTGTCTCGAGGTTCTACTTCGCGGCCCCGTACGGGGTGGCGGAGTCCCTCGCTGATCTGGATGGCAAGCGAGTCGCCACCTCGTTTCCCGCGTTGGTTACCCGGGCCACGGCCCGGGCTGGGATCCATGTCGAGTTGGTCGAGCTCGACGGCGCGGTGGAGACCGCGGTCGAGTTGGGGCTGGCGGATGCCATTGCCGATGTGGTCGAGACCGGCGCCTCGTTGCATGCGGCGGGCTTGCACACGGTCGGAGAGCCGATCATGCGCTCCGAGGCGGTGCTGGTGCGCGGCACGCACAGCACCCTCGCGCCGGCCAGCGAACGAGCCGCCGAGATCCTGATTCAACGGCTGCGGGGAGTCCTGATCGCTCGGCAGTACGTGATCATGGACTACAACTGCCCCCTCGCGGCGCTGCCGGCGGCCCGGGAGATCACCCCCGGCATGGAGTCCCCCACGGTGTCCCCGCTCCAGGAGGAGGGTTGGGTCGCGGTGCGCGCGATGGTGCTGCGCATCCACGCCCAGGCCGTGATGGACCAGCTGTGGGCCGCCGGGGCCCGGGCGATCTTCGTGACTTCGCTGGAAGCCTGCCGGCTGTAACCGTCGTCAGGCGTCGCCCAGGGGGTTGAGACCGGCGGGGTCGTCGTTGAAGGCGAACAGCAAGAGGTCGACCATGCGGAAGGTGTCACGGTCGGGGCCGAAGGTGGGGCGCCACCGGGGATCACGGACGATCGAGAAGGTGCTGACCTCCATGGCCCGGTGGAACACCTCAGCGACGATCCGACCACCGACAGCGCCGAGCCTACCGCCGTTGATCTCAGCTTCACGCAGGATGTAGAACCACAGTGGGGTGCTGGCGACCAGAGCGTTCTGCTGTACCTGGTTGAGCTGGTCGGGGGCGGTGAGGTCGGCGCCGGTGCCGTCCCCAGTGAGGATCTCGGCTTGGGTGAGCTCCTTGGCACCGAACAAACGGGCCATCTGCTGCCCGGAGGCGAGCCGGACCATGTTTGCCCGACCGAGGTTGCGCAAGGCCAGGTTGCGTTGGATGTCATCAATGGCCAGGTTCTGTTCACGTCCGGCGAAGGTGCCCGCCGGCAGCTGGCCCAAGGGGTTGACCAGCAGAGTGTCGATGCGTTTGGCAACGTTGCGCAGCCCGTCAGGAGGAATCGGCTCGGCCAGGGGGGTGGAGGTGAAGTCGTGCAGCCGGCGCCAGTCCACGATCCAGTTGGTGGGCAGCCGCAGCAACGTCCCGAAATTTGGATCGTCCAGTCCTGCCTGATTGGGAGGATCGGTAGGGGTAAAGTTGCCGCTGGTCCCGGTGAAGGTGAACAGCTGGAACAGAGTAGCGATCCCGAGGACACCCGTCGGGCTACTGTTGAACAGACGGTTCCACTGGTAGGTGTCGCGGATCATGCTGTGGCCCAGCCGGTAGGCGGCCACCGAGAACTCGATCGGCATGGTCCCGACGTCCCCCGCGCCGCTGCCGGTGGCCTCAAAGAACCGCCGGCCGTGGGTGAACACGTCCTCGACCAGAGCGGGATCGATGACGCGGGGAAGATGATCGGTACGCAGCATCCACTGGTAGTGGCGAACGACCTCGCCCTGGGCGCGGTCGAACAGCATCACCGAGGGCACACCTTGGGTGGCGAGGGTATCCACCACCCGGTTATGGAAATGGATGAACGCCACATGTGTCTGCGCCACCGCGAGGTTCTCGTCGTTTCGGGCATCCGGGATCTGCGGCGCCCGTTGCGCGGCTTTCGTCGGGCCGGTTCCCACTCGCGGCAGGTCGAACCCGCCGAGGTTGGTGTTTGTGCTGACACTGTGTGGGGGGTTCGGGTTGGTCGAGGAACCCACGTCGACAGCGGCGGTGGTGCCGGTCCTGAGCTTGATCCCGTCTGCGGCGTAGAACCGCCGGTCCTGGGGATTGGTCGGTCCGCGGCCGTAGACGGAGTCCAGATCCAACGCCGGGGAGCAGCCGTCGAGCAGCTCGTCGACGGTGACGTCCTGACCCAAGGCGGCAGCGGTGACGTCCAAGGTGAGGTCGTGGTCGACGAACTGCCCCAGGTAGGTGAACCCGGCCGGGATGGGCGTCGCGCCGTTGACGGAGGAGTCGGGCTGGGCAGCTGGGTTGGTCATCGCCTTGGCGAGTTCCTGGATCAGCGCGGGATCAGTCAGCTCACCCTGGGGGCCCATCCGGGAGAACCGGAACATTCTCAGCTCGGCGTGCGGCGCCGGCACCGCGCAGGCCGGCTGCTGGGCCGCATCAAAGGTCCACAGGCCTTCACCGACGACGTAGTAACTGTGCTGGATATGGCGCTTCATGGTGACCCTTCGCACGCGTCGGACTCCACCAGGACCGGTCGGAGAACTGGAGCGGCACCGAACACCGGTCGATAACATCGTAGGCCCGCGGGATCGTCTAAAGCGCGTCATTAAACGCTAACGTGGTCGACATGCGCTCACCGTGACCGGGAAAGGAACGACCCATGGACGCCCCGGCCAGCGTTGCCGAGCACACCAGGCAGGCGCACGCCGCGCTGGTCGCCGACCTGCGCGAGCGGCTCGCGCGAGCCCGGCTGGGTGGGCCGCTGAGAGCTCGGCAACGTCACCGCGAGCGCGGCAAGCTGTTGCCCCGGGAGCGGGTCGATGCGCTGGTAGACCCCGCCAGCCCGTTTCTGGAGTTGTCCCCGCTCGCGGCCATCGGGATGTACGACGACGAGGCACCGGGTGCGGGGATCATCGCCGGGATCGGCCGGGTAGCCGAGCGGGAATGCGTGATCGTCGCCAATGACGCCACCGTCAAAGGCGGCACCTACTACCCGATGACCGTCAAGAAGCACCTGCGCGCCCAGGAGGTGGCGCTGCACAACCGCCTGCCATGCCTCTATCTGGTCGACTCCGGCGGTGCCTACCTGCCCGAACAGGATCAGGTGTTCCCTGACCGGGACCACTTCGGGCGGATCTTCTACAACCAGGCGACGATGTCCGCGCATGGCATCCCGCAGATTGCGGCGGTGCTCGGCTCCTGCACCGCGGGCGGCGCCTACCTACCGGCAATGAGCGACGAGGCGGTGATTGTCCGCAACCAGGGCACGATCTTTCTTGGTGGACCGCCGTTGGTGGCTGCCGCCACCGGTGAGGTGGTGACCGCTGAGGAGCTCGGCGGTGCCGTCCTGCACTCCCGGGTCTCCGGGGTGACCGACCACCTCGCCGACGATGACGCCCACGCGCTGCGGATCGTTCGCACCATCGTCGCCACCCTCGGGCCCCGCACACCCCGGCCGTGGGAGGTGATCGCCACCGAGGAGCCCTGCTTGGACGGGATCTACGGGGTGGTCCCGGTGGACCCGCGCACCCCCTACGACGTCCGCGAGGTGATCACCCGAATTGTCGACGGCTCCCGTTTCCACGAGTTCAAAGCCGAGTACGGCACCACACTGGTCACCGGTTTCGCCCGGCTGCACGGGCACCCGGTGGGCATGGTGGCCAACAACGGGATCCTGTTCAGCGAGTCCGCAGTGAAAGGCGCGCATTTCATCGAGCTGTGCGACCAGCGCGGTATTCCGCTGGTGTTCCTGCAAAACATCTCCGGTTTCATGGTCGGCCGGGAATATGAGGCCGGCGGGATCGCCAAGCACGGCGCCAAAATGGTCACCGCCGTCGCCACCACGCGAGTGCCCAAACTGACCGTCATCATCGGCGGCTCATTCGGCGCGGGGAACTACTCGATGTGCGGCCGGGCGTACTCGCCGCGGTTTCTGTTCATGTGGCCCAATGCGCGGATCTCGGTGATGGGCGGGGAGCAGGCCGCCCTGGTGCTCGCCGCGGTCCGTGGCACCGGCTCAGAGCCCGAGGTGGCCTTCAAGGACCGCATACGTGCCCAGTACGAGCATCAGGGGCACCCCTACTACTCGACGGCCCGGTTGTGGGACGACGGGGTGATCGACCCAGCGGACACCCGGATGGTGCTCGGGCTGGCGCTGTCCACCTGCGCCAACGCACCACTCGCACCCAGCCGCTTCGGCCTCTTCCGGATGTGAGGCGGTGCTGATGGCTCAACCCTGCAAGCAGGCTTCGCGGATGTTCCATACCGTTCTGGTGGCCAACCGGGGTGAGATCGCCGTGCGGGTGATCCGCACGTTGCGCGCGATGGGCGTCCGCTCGGTGGCCGTGTACAGCAACGCCGACGCCGGAGCCCGGCACGTCCGCGACGCTGACGTCGCCGTCCGGCTCGACCCCCCGCCGAGCGGTCTGACCGCCGGCGGCTACCTGTCCATCGACGCCATCCTGCACGCCGCCACGCGCACCGGCGCGCAGGCCGTGCACCCCGGCTACGGGTTCCTCTCGGAGAACGCCGCCTTCGCCTCGGCCTGCGCCCGCGCCGGTCTGGTCTTCGTCGGCCCGCCGGCCAGCGCGATCGAGGTAATGGGCGACAAGATCCGGGCCAAAGCGACCGTGGCGGCGGCCGGCGTCCCGGTGATCCCTGGCGGTGACGGCAATGATGCGGCGTTGGCCGCCGCGGCTCGCGTACTCGGGTACCCGGTACTGCTCAAGCCGTCCGCCGGCGGTGGGGGTAAAGGCATGCGGGTGGTGCACCGCGCGTCGGAGCTGCCCGACGCCATCACCGCCGCCCGCCGGGAGGCCCGGGGCGCCTTCGGTGACGACACGCTGCTCGTCGAACGGCTGGTCGCTATCCCGCGGCATCTTGAGATCCAGGTGCTGGCCGACGCGCACGGTGCGGTGGTGCACCTCGGGGAGCGTGAGTGCAGCCTGCAACGGCGGCACCAGAAGATCATCGAGGAGGCGCCGTCGGTGCTGCTGGACGCCACGACCCGGGCCCGGATGTGCACCGCCGCGGTCGACGTCGCGAAGGCCGTGGGGTATACCGGCGCGGGCACCGTGGAGTTCCTCGTGCCGGCCGGTGCGCCGGAGCAGTTCTATTTCCTGGAGATGAACACCCGGCTGCAGGTCGAGCACCCAGTCACCGAGCTGGTCACCGGGCTGGACCTGGTCGAGTGGCAGCTGCGGGTGGCCGCCGGGGAGCCGCTCGGGTTCACCCAGGATGACGTCCGCCTCGACGGGCATGCGGTCGAGGCGCGAATCTACGCCGAGGACCCGTCCCGCGGTTTCCTGCCCACCGGAGGACGGGTGCGGCACCTGCGCGAGCCCACCGGCACCGGCGTTCGGGTGGACTCCGGGCTGGTCGCGGGCGACACCGTGGGCAGCGACTACGACCCGATGCTGGCCAAGGTCATCGCGCACGGATCCGACCGGGACACCGCGCTGCGCCGGCTGGACACCGCGCTGGCCCAGACCAGCATCCTGGGCCTGGGCACCAACGTGGCGTTCCTCCGCGCACTGCTGGCCGATGCGGACGTGCGGGCCGGGAAGCTGGACACCGGCCTGGTGCAGCGCCGGGAGCCACCCTCAGGCGATCCGCCGGACGACGTGCTCGCCGCGGCCGGCCTGCGCGCACTGCTGGCCCTGGAGCCCACCGGACCGGTGGTGGACCCGTTTGCGCTGCCCGGCGGCTGGCGAATCGGCGAGCCGGCCTGGACTTGCTGGCGGCTGCTGGCCGGCCGGCTCGACCCGGTCGAGGTCCGGATCCGCGGCCGGGCCGCGGCCGCCGAGCTCGTCGTCGGCGACGGTGCCCCGGCCCGCGCCTCAGCCTGGTGGGATGGCCGGGACCTGGTCGTCACCCTTGATCACATCACCCGCCGCTACAGCTGCGCGACCGACGGTGCCGTGGTGTGGCTGGGCCGCGACGGGCACAGCTGGGAGCTGCGCGAGCAGCAGCCCCTCAACCTTGCGCGGCGCACCGAGCAGGGCGCCGGCGGGGCGGTGCACGCCCCGATGCCCGGCACCGTCACCGTCGTCGAGGTCACCGAGGGACAGCAGGTCACCGCGGGCGCCCGGCTGCTCGTGCTGGAAGCGATGAAGATGGAGCATGTCCTCACCGCGCCGGTCACCGGGACGGTCCGTGGACTGCGCGCCCGACCCGGTGGCACCGTCGAGCGCGATGCCGTGCTGCTGACGGTCGTGAGTGGGTAACAGTGTTCGAACACTGTTACCCAC
>JBOHFG010000114.1:0-12553 GCA_050699575.1 Pseudonocardiaceae bacterium | reverse complement strand
GTGCGTAACAGTGTCATGACACTGTTACGCACTCACGAGCCGACCCGGTAGACACCGGGTTTGCGTTCGTCGAGGTGCCGCAGGACCCGGCGAGCCTTGGCGATCTCGGCGGTCACGTCCAGCTCGGCTGTCGCGATACCGGCCTTGGCCCAGGTGCGGGCCAGAATCTCCCCGCCGGGGCCGACCACCTTCGCCTGCCCGAGGAAGCGCAGCTCGCCGAGCACCCCGGTCTGGTTGGACGAGACCAGCACGACCTGGTTTTCCGCTGCTCTGGCCTGGTCGTAGAGGTCGAACAGCCGGGCTTGGCGGTCTTGCGCCATCCGCGGCGCGCGGTTGGTGAGGCTGGTCGGCCAGGCGGACAGGCAGGCCAGCATGTCGGCACCGTCGAGCGCGAGGGTGCGAGCCGACTCCGGGAAGGTCTTGTCATAGTCGATCAACATGCCGATCCGCCCCACCGGGGTGTCGAATGCCGCGAAACGCTTACCCGCCGAGTACGCGATCGACTCCCCGGCCGGTTGATGCACCTTGCGATGGCGGCCCAGCACCCCGTCGCCATGCACGCACAACGCGGTGTTGTAGCGCCGATCCCCCTCGGCCTCGCAGAAACCGAAGCACACCACCATCTCCGCGGCCAGTGCCGCGACCTTGCGGACGTGCGGGTCATCGGGCTCCAGTGCGGGCGGCAACGCAGCCGGATCAGGCCTGCGCAAGTCACCGAGGTAACCGCCGAGCGCGGCGTCCGGGAGTACCAGCAGGGACACCCCGGACCGGCGGGCGTGCTCGATCAACGTGGCGATCCGCTGCAGGTCGAAGTCGAGATCACGGCCGAACTTCGCGGCCACGGCACCGATCCGCAGCGCTGCCATCTCAGGGACCAGCGCCGACCTTGTCGAGGCCGGTGTAGGCGCTCGGGCGGCGGTCCCGAAGGTGGGCCATCGACCGTCGGGCTGTGTCCAGTGCGGCCTGGACGTCCAGCTCGGCGATCGCCAGGCCGGCCTGCACACCGGTGTCGGCCAGGACCTCACCCCCGGGGTCGACGATCTTGGCGCTGGCGACGAACCGCAGCGAGCCGAACTCACCGGACTGGTTGGCCGACAGCCAGACGATCTGGTTCTCCAGCGCTCGGACCTGGTCAAACAGGTCGAACCGGCGCTTCCAGCGATCCTGCTCCAGGTCCGGCGCTGCCTTGGTGCGGCTGGCCGGCCACGCCGACAGGCACATCACGATCTCGGCGCCGTCCAGCGCCAGCGCCCGGGCCGACTCGGGAAACGCCTTGTCATAGCAGATCATCATGCCCAGCCGGCCCACCGGTGTGTCGAAGGCCGCGAAGCGGCGGCCCGCGGCGTAGCTGGCGTCCTCCCGAAGCGGCTGGTGCACCTTGCGATGGTGACCCAAAATATGGTGACCCAGCACCCCGTCCCCGGTCACGCAGATCGCGCTGTTGAACAGCTGGTCGCCACCGTCCTCGCAGTAGCCGACCGCGACGACCATGTTCCCGGCGAGCCGGGCGAGCCGGCGGATCTCCGGCCCGTCCGGGGCCAGTGGTGGCGGCGGCCCGGCCGCGCCGTCGAGGTCGGCCAGGTATCCGCCCAACGCGGCCTCGGGCAAGGCGAGCAGACGCACCCCGTCGGCCCGGGCGGTGTCGATGAGTCGCTCGATCCGGGCGAAGTCGGCGTCCAGATCCCGATCGAAGCTCGCCGCGGCCGCGGCCATCCGCAGGGGGCTCATGCCGCTCCCAGTTTTGAGGGGGCTCATGCCGCCCCCAGTCCCGTCACCGCGTCGGTGATCACCTCGGTCAGCTCCCCATCCGGCCAGCGCAGCACCACACCGCGACCGGCCACCAGCTCACCACAGTCCGCGCTGACCGCCGGCGACGCCGGAGGTGGCGGGCGGTCCGCCTGGTCGGCGGTGAGCATGCCGAACCCAGGGAAGCAGGTGAACCAGTCACCCACGGTGGCCTGCGTCGGCTTGGGCACCGCGGCGACGTCGAGCACGGCCCGGCAGCTACTGGCCTCGGCGAGCATGCCCAGGGTGCCGGCCAGCCCCGCCATCGAGACGTCCTTGGCGGCGGCCGGGCGGGCCACGGCCACCGAGCCGAGCATCGCACGCAGCTCAGGGGTCCGGCGCTGCGAGGTGGAGTCCCACTGGCGACCGGCATACCCCGGCCGCCACCCGCCCGCAGTGTCCACCGTGAGCCGGACGCGGTGACCGGGACGGCCACCACCGCCCCGGATCGGGTCCGCCGCGCGACCCAGCGCGGTCACCGACAGTGCGGCGGGCACCCCGAGCTGGGTGTGGCCGCCGAGCACCGGCACGGCATAGGCTTGGCTGGCGCGCCGCAACCCGGCCAGCACCCGGCTGGCGAACGAGCGGTCGCGGGCGCCCAGCGCGTCGAGCAGACCGACCGGGGTCGCCCCCATCGCGGCCAGGTCGTTGACGTTGACCAGCACCGAGCACCACCCGGCCCACTCCGGGTCACGCTCCACCATCGACGGCAGGATCGCGTCGCACGCGGCCACCAGGTCACTGCCGGGCACCGGTGCGCCATCGTCTCCGACGTAGCCGGCCCCGCCCGGGGCTCCGACGTAACCGGCATCGCCCGGGGCGAGCCCGGACAGCAACCCGCCCAGCTCGGACTTGGTGGCGGTAACCAGCGTGGCGATCCGGTCGATCGGCCAGCGCATCAGCAGGTGTGGGGTAGCGGCCACGGTCACCGGGCGCACCGAGGTCCAGCCCAGCCGGGTGAAGAACACCTCGTTGCGGGCCTGCACGGTGGCCTCGAAGCGCAACACCCCGGCGCTCTCCGCGTGCGCGCAGGCCGCTCGGACCAGGGCCGCACCGACACCGCGCAGCGCGCAGCCCGGGTCCACCACGAGCCGGCCGCCGAACCACCAGCCCAGGTCGGGCCCGTCGTCGACCGGACCCAGTCGCACGCCGCCGAGCACGACACCCTCGGGGTTGCGGGCGACCAGGACCAGGGTGCGCGGGTCGTCGTCGCGGTCGTCGTGGTCGTCGGCGAACAGGCCTTGCCGGTGCACGAACACTTCGGTACGCAGCCGGTGGTAGGCGGCCCGGGTCGCCGGGTCCGCGGCGGGCTCGATCCGGAAGTCCGGTGGGCGGGCTGGTTGGCCGAGCAGCGCCTCGCCCAGGCTGCTGGCGCTGCGGTAGGCCGCCGCGTGCACGCCTCACGCCCCTGCCGCTGACAGTGCGCCGCACGCGCCGCACGCCGCGCAGCCGGCCTGCTGGTCAGCTCCGATCATGCCGGCCGCGCGCAGCATCGCGGCGACCCGTTCGGTGACGTCCCGGACCAGCTCGGCCGGTGGTGCGCCGATGCCGTCCCGGCGGGCCAGCGTGCCGGCCATCGGACGGAACGGCACCACAAACGGGTACACGCCCTGCTCGATCAGCCTGCTCGCCCCGGCGACCAGTTCGTCGGGATCCTCACCCAGTCCTACCAGCAGGTAGGTGGACACCCGGTTGCGGCCGAACACTCGCACGGCCGCATCCCAGGCCGCCTCGTACTCGGCCATCGGCACCGATCCCTTGCCGGGCATCCACCGCCGGCGCACCTCGTCGTCGAGTGACTCGACGTGGATCCCGATCGCGGTCACCCCTGCCTCGCGCAGGTCGGTGAGCGCGGTGAGCTCGCCGGGTGGCTCGATTTGCACCTGGATGGGCAGCCCGGGCACCGCTGCGAGCACCGCCCGGACGCAGCGGATCAGGTAGCGGGCGCCGCGGTCGGGGCCGGCGGTGGTGCCGGTGGTCAGCACCAGCTGCCGGATCCCGTCCAGCCGCACTGCGGCCCGTGCCACCTCGGCCAACTGGGCCGGGGTCTTGGCCGCGATGGTGGCGCCGGACCGCAGGGACTCCTCGATCGTGCAGAACCGGCAGCGTTGGTCTTCGTCGTATCGGATGCAGGTCTGGACCACAGTGGAGGCCAGGACGTCGGCGCCGTGCAGCCGGGCGATCTGCTCGTAGGACACGCCGTCGGCGGTGGTCAGGTCATAGAACCGGGGCCGGGCGACGACCTGCAGGGACAACCCGGTGTCGCGCTCCCCGAGAAAGATCCGGCCGTTGCGCGCGTAGTAGGGACTGTCCGGGTTGCGCGGCAGTGCAGCGTTGACGCCGTCGACGAGCACGTGACCGTCATCGCTGGGTCCAGCTCCGGCCGGGCGGTGTACCGGCGTGTCCATCCGCACCCCGTGCACCGCGATGCCCACCCGAGTGGCCAGCTTCTCGATGTCAACGCGCACTGTTGCCTCCTGAGAACATAGGTACATCCTCAGAACATGTAGGTGGAGTTGATGATCGCGCCTTTGCGGGAGTAGTGAATCAATGCGTCCTGCACGTCGAGGGGATGGGTCGGGATGACGCCCTCGAGCAGATCCTCCTCGCGGGCGCCGTGCAGGGAAAGCCCGAAACGGCAGCAGTACACCTTGCCGCCTTCTTTGAGGAACGTCTTGAGTGAGTCGTTGATATTGTGCTCGCCGGGGAACGCTGAGTTCCCCGTGGTGGGGAAGCCGCGAGTGGCCAGGCAGTTCAGCGACCCCGGGCCGTAGAAGTAGATCGCCGACTCGAAGCCCTTCCGTTGCGCCCGGGTGGCCTGCAGGATCGCCACGAAACTGACCGAGGACTCATGCGCGATCCCGTGCACGAGCGTGAAATACGTCTCGCCGTTCTCGGCCTGGTAGTCCGGGAAGACCTTGGTGCCCCCATAGATGCTCGACCCCTCGGGCAGCGACGGGTGCGGGATTTCTTCCAGGCTCTGTTTCTCGTTATCGGCCAGCTTCTCGATGTCGGTCAACTCGGTCATGTGATGCCTCCTCATCAGTGGGGCTTATCCGTACAGTTCTTCGAAAGTGCGGTGAAACACCCGGTCGGCCAACTCACCGTCGCCGGTGGCCGCGCGCAGCTTCGCCAGCTCGCCGGCGAAATCTCCCCAAGGCTGGTCGCTGGCGAACAGGACCCGGTCATGGCCCAGACCGCGCCGGTCGATCTCCCGGACCAGCCAGTGCGGGGCGAACCCGATGGACCAGGACAGATCGGTGTAGACGCGTTTGCCCGCGGCGATCCAGTCGAAGAATCGTCCGCCGGTCAGCTTGATGTGGCCACTGACCCCGCCACCGAAGTGCACCAGGTGGATCGCCACCGTGTCGCCGTAAGTGTCGACGAGCTGGCCCACCTCGTCGATGTCCGAGCTCCCGCCGGGGGAGGTGTGCACGTGCACCACGAGATTGTGCTGCCGGGCGACGTTGAAGATCTCGTCGAGCTGCGGGGTGCACGCCTGGTCGGTCACCCGGCCGCCGAGCACGAAGCTCAGCTTCAGGGCCCGCACCCCGGGCTCACCGGCCAGCGCCAGCGCCTTCGCCGTTCGGGCGGCGTCGGCGAGCTTGGGGGAGACCCACAGCGCCGCGCTGATCCGGTCGTCGGTCTGGGCCGCCTCCACGACCAGCTCGTTGAACGAGAAGGCGAGGTCCGGGTCCGGCACGCCGTAGTTCGGGATGACCAGGGCCCGCTGGGTGCCCTCGGCGTCCAGATCCGCGATCAACCCGGCGATGGTGGCTCGGGCGGTGGTATCGGGGTTGACCGCGGGGCCGCCGTAGAACGGGAATGCCGGCAGTGCGCCCAGGTGGCGGTGGGCGTCGAGGATCCGCATGGCGTCACGCCACCGTGCGGGGGGCGACCCACTCGTCGTCCCGAGGATAGGTGCTGGTCGACGTGCCGGCGATCCAGCGGAACAGGTAGTCGGACTGGGTGCCGGTGATGCTGCGCTCGGTCAGGTTCGGGACGATGCGCTCGGTCAGGTGTGTGACGATGCGCTCGGCCAGGTACGCGGCGTCGCCGGCCACCCCGGACAACCGGCCCGAACCCCAGGTGTGCTGCCAGGGCAACCCGAGGAAGTACAGGCCCGGGCTGCTGGTGACGCCCCGGTCGTGCGTGGGGTAACCGCGGCCGTCGAACACCGGAACCTCGATCCACCGGTCGTCGCGGCCGAACCCGGTGCTCCAGATCACCGAGGTGATCCCGGTGTTGCTGAGATTTAGCTGGGTGGGCTCTGTCTCGGGGACCCATACCGGCGTGTAGCGCGGCTCGGGCGGGGCGTCGATGCCTACCGCGGCGGTGCCCAGCGCGGCGAGGTAGCTGTCGATGGAGTCTTTGATGCTCTCCGACACCGCGTCGGCGTGATCCAAGTTCTTCTCCAGATCGGGCGCGAACCGCAGGGTGGCGCCGGTCACCCCGGTCAGGCGCCCATAGAGCCGCATGCCAGCACGGGCGAAGGCGCGCAGGTCGATGTCCCGGCCGCCGTCACGTCCGGTGACGTAATGGTTGACCCGGAACCGCACCGCGTCCGCGTCGGCGAACTCCTCGACGGCCTTGCGGTAATACCCCACCGCGTCCAGCCAGGCCACTACGTCCCGGCCGCGGTATCGCCGGGCCACCCGGGGGGCGCTGCCCACCACGAGATGCACCTGACGGCCGGCCAGGTGCAGGTCCTCGGCGATCTGGCAACCGGACTGGCCGGTGCCGACCACCAGCACCTCGCCGGGCGGTAGCCGGTCGGGGCTGCGGTAGTGCGACGAGTGGAGCTGCGTCAGCTCGTCGGGCAGCCGGTCGGCCAGCCGGGGGATCAGCGACATCTGGTAGGGCCCGGTGGCCAGCACCACCTGATCGGCGATCAGCTCACCGCGGCTGGTACCAACCAGGTAACGGCCTTTCCGATCGCGGCGCAACCGGGTAGCGGCGACTTTTTCGATGACCGGTGGATCGATGTGCTTCGCGTATGCCTCGATGTAGCGCACAATCTCGTCACGTGCCAGGAAACCGTCCGGGTCATCCCCATCGTAGGGAAATCCCGGCAGCTGGCACTGCCAATTTGGGGTCACCAGGAAGAACGAGTCCCACCGCCGTTCTCGCCATTCGTTACCAACGCGGTCACGTTCCAGCACAATGTGATCAACGCCGCGTTGGGTGAGGCAGTAACTCATAGACAGACCGGCTTGCCCACCGCCGACGACCACCACGCGAGCGTGCACGCCCTCGAGGTCGCTCGCGGTCTCCGCCCTCAGTGCCATGCTCAAATCCTTCCCCAGCGAGTGCCCGGCAGCTCCGCATGGCGAAGTATTTATGCCATGGTTTCTGTGGACTCTTGCGCTTCCAGTACAGGGGGTGATTATTTCCTGTTCGTTGCATCCGGAATATCGACGCGTTGCAATAATTATTGAATGTAACAGAATTGTGTCGAGGTCCGCGTCCGTCGATCTTGTTTTACGGTGGGCAGTTGGCTTGACAAGGAGCCTATGTCACTGTCCGTGAGGTCTGGGGAAGGACTGTCGCGGTGTGCGGATGTGCCACAGATGGCAACTCAGCTCTCCGCCCTTCCGGGCGAGGGACAGGACCCGTCGTCATCGCCGAGTGCGCGGGTTGCTGCGGTGTGCAGCTGGGGATCGGCGTAGATCTCGGCCGTGTGCCGCCACTCGACCAGCAGCTGCGAGACCGGCCACAGGTTGTCGATCGACACCGCGGCCTGCAGCGTGCCCACCAGCTCCTCCACGAGCTCATCGACAGCTCCGGTTGGCAGGAAGGTTACCCACGGCAGGGCCTGAGGCAGGATGCGGTGCAGGATCAGCGCTCCGTCCGCGTCGTGCGCGAACCCGGCAAGCAGTCGCGCGGACACGTCCATGATCTCGTCTTCTCGCGTCGCACGTTCCGCGCTTTGCAGCATCAAGTCCTCGGCGTCGCGGCGGCGCAGGCGCCGGGTATCGCGCAGACGCCCAGCTGTGGCGGAAGGCTCCCGCAGCAGCTCAGTGAGCTGTGGCGATCTCGAAAGCCCGTAGCCAGGTTGAACGGTTTACGCTGGACCACGAACCGCCGTGGTTGTACTGGGTTACTCCTGCCGAGATCACCGCCTATGCGGGTCAGTGTCTCCTGCAGTCGGGGCAGGTCGGACAAGCGGCTGTGCTGCTCGATGAGGGCATCGCGTTGCTCGACGAAGCTTTTCCCCGTAATCGGCAGGCATATCTGACCCACCAGGCCCATGCGCTGACCCGGCTGGGAAAGCACCGTGACCTGGAGGCTGCCGCTGCCCGGGGAATGGAAGCAATTCAGTTGGCCGTGAGTCTGGACTCAACCCACAGTGTCAATCTTCTTCGTGACCTCTGTCATCAGATGAAACCGCACGTCAAGGTGCCCGCGGTAGCAGGCTTCCTGGACCGAGCGCGAGGTCTGGTGCAGGCGTAGGTCCTTCCCTGACGTGCGCTTCAACGCCACCACCCAAGGTGGGAGCCTAGTGCGGTAATCTCGCACGCTGGGGGGATCTTTGTTCAAAAATTGCCAAGCGGATGTTCGGAGGTGCTTCCGCCACTCGTTGTCAAGAAAGAATTCTGATAGGGTTGCGAGGCGAGCGGCTGGTTCGGGCGCTGCGTATTCCGCAGGTTCGCTGCTCCTCGAATGTTGACCGGTGGTGCCTCATCGGTCTGATTTTCGGATACTTGGGTCAGCTCGTCAATCACCCCAGTCAGATCGCGGCAGCGTGTCGTGACCGGGGCCTTGCCGCTCTGCGTGAAACTGGACGACCAGCGGTCCACTTGGCACCTGGCGGGCTGGGAGCTATGTCACTGCCCGTGAGGTCTGGGGAAGGACTGTTGCGGTGTGCGGATGTGCCGCAGATGGCAACTTACCGATCCGCAGTTGGGCTCCCCGCCACTTCGGTCGCGGGCCGGTGTCCGCCGGGGCACTCATCCGCCAGGGCGCTCAGAAGGGCGGGGGTTCGTCCGGGTCGTCGTCCGGTGCGGGTGGCGGGTCTGGTCGGGGTGGGGGCCGGGAGAAGATAGGCCCGTGCTCGGTGTGGGTGGTCGTGGGTGGGGCGTCGGGGTATTCCTCCGGTTTGGGCAGCGGGTTGGGTAGCTCAGTGGTGATCGGTTGGGGTTGGGTGTGGTAGACCCGGCCTAGTGGGCTGGTCCAGCCGGGCCAGCAGGCCTTCTTCGCCGGTCAGCTTCAGGCCCTCAGCCCGCGCCCGCTGGGTCAGCTGCCGGACCAGCGCCTCGTCGACGCCATCGCCCGGCTCAGCCGACACATCCATCGCCACCACAGTCACAGGTGCCTCTTCCGTCTCAGGAGTTACACCGTTGATCTTACAGTCCCCCAAAATTTCCTAAACAGCTAGGGAAATCCACGAGGTAGCGTTCCCTCGCTCTGTTTACTCTGACATGGCAACCAGTAGTCGACCTCAGCGCCGATGGGTTCGATACCAATACAGGGCGATGCCCACAACACCGGAGGACGAAGGATCCTGCAGTACCTGGCCGGCGTCCCTCGGCACTATCACATGGTCGGGAATCCTATGTTCCCTACATATGGCATTGTCTAGTCCACGAGGAGAGTTAACATGTCCACCCCCAGTCACGAAGAGATCACACCGAACCAATACCACCTAAACGGTGGCGACATCAGTGTGTCCTACTATCCGGATGGAGCCGGTCCGGGAATCCAGAGCCGTGGCCGTCTCCGCTTCACCTATCACGACTCATCGCGAATGCTTTCCTTCTACGGTGACGAAGTACGCACCGTAGACGTGCTGGACTTGGGCACCGTGGCCAGTGTGACCATCGTTCAAACCGTCGATACCGGCAGCACAAGCGCCAGCCTGCTTGTGCCCAAAGTGATATTACCATCGACGCTGCCGGTCCCCATAAATACTGAGCTTATCATCACCCGCCACCTACTCTTGGCGGCTGCGTTGGGACATCCGCAACGCGATGTATTCTCTGTGACGGCATTGAGCGGTGTTGCCAGCGCGGGGATACTTCTCGACTAGTCTAAAAGGGCGGATCAGGGCCGCGTGTAGGCCCCGTTAGCCCCGAAAATCGACTAACGCAACGGTATCGACAAGTTGACCCCTTGGGACAGCCGCAGTCCGCCTTCGTCGTGGTCGTAGTCCCGCCCACAGCCGTCACAGATGAGGTAAAGCTAGGGGTCTACTCACCGGAGCGCGATGCGAGTACGAAAATGACAGTGACGCTGCCAGCCTGAGGCCACCGGCGGCCCCACAGCCGGCCAAGAACAGCAAGTTACGTCGCAACTCACCAAACCGGCGTCGTAAGGTGAGAAACGCGGATACTTCTTGCGCTGCATCCATGCTAGGGATCCTTGGGCTGCCGCGTGAAATCCCCGCGCGGCCTTAGGGCTACAGTAGAGATCATCTGGTAGGGCGCATACATAACCACTCATTGTCCTCGGTTAGCCAGGAATCTGAAATCCGGGCGAGGGAGAGTGCGTCAGCGATGACGAGAACAGTGACTACGAGATCGCGCTGCGCCATAAAAGGCTTTGGCGTGATTATATCCACACATCGAGAGGAAAGATCATGACTGTAGTTCCGTGGTTCAACGTGAAAGATTTCGGGGCCGCCGGCGATGGGGCTGGGGATGACACGCAGTCCATTCAAGCTGCCATCAATGCTGCGATAGCAGCCAACGGCGGAGTCGTATACTTCCCACCTGGTACTTATCCGGTAGCGAAGGACGCTGGCCCTGGAATCTTCGCTGCCTTCAGTTTGAGTGGCGTAAGCAATCTGGTGTTTATGGGAGACGGACCGGCTTCCACGATCAAAGTTCAGGATGGCACGTATTTAGGCGACTTCATGGTGTTTCGCCTGCTAGCGGGGACAACGAGGATCACTTTTCTGGGACTGCGTTTCGACGGTAACAAAGCGCGAATCTCAGCGGACGAGCAGACGCATGCGATCGAAATTTTTGACGCCGATGAGATACATATCGAGCGTTGCTGGTTCGACGATACTTTCGGCGATGGCGTCAGGATAGTGGGCAGGGGAGCGACCGCCCTTGGGGGTACGCCGTTGGATACTGCGGATAAGCTGCTCATCCGTGACTGCCGGTTCAAGAACTGGGGAAGAAGCGGTATCGGCTGCCAGCGGGCATTCAAGCAGACGAGGATAACCGACAACTTCTTTGAGTCTAATTCAGGAGATCAGGCGATTGATTTCGAGCCCACCGGGGCGACGTCTCCAGTGGAGATCATCATTGACGGAAATATCATCATGCACGGCACGGAGACGATCGCATTCACGATAGGAGGGATCAATTTCGAGAATAATCAGAGGTTCACCGTTACCAACAATCTGATTTTAAACGGTGCGGTTTTCGGGCTCGCGCTCGAGCATTTCACGTTTACTAACAATGTCATTGTAAATAGCGCGAGCAGTGGGCGCTCGGCCTTGGGGTTGATCCGCCATGTAAGTGACGGACTGATCGCTGACAACATTATCGTGTCGGCAAGCCGTGATCCGCAGACTGCGGGTGTGAGCATATTCTTCAACAATGGGCTCGCTCCGAGTCGCGTACTGCTTGCGCGTAACATTATCCGGTCGCTCACGACCGGTATCCACGTGCTGGGCGCGAATTCAATACAGGTCATCGACAACGTTGTCCAAACGAACGATAACGGCGATCAAGGTATTATAGGCGTTGATTTTGAGTCGACCGTAGAGGGTTTCCCGGTAGATAACCCAGTGCTCCGCGGTAATCTCATTAGAAATTACCAAACAGGTGTGCGGATGGTGTCTAGAATGCATGATATACACAATGCCGACCTCTCGCACAACTACTTGGAGAATTGCACTAATGGATTCCGTTTCGCCCGGAGCGACACGGGGCACATCGTTCGGTCACCCCAGATTATCGGCAATGTTTTCAATGCTGTCACGACTGATCTCGACGGTCTACAGACCATCGATTATTTGGTATTAGGCGGCATCGGAGCCGGCAGTGTGTCCGTATTTGGTGGCAACGGCGACCCTAACAGGGTAGTGCCTGCCCCGATCGGATCCATGTTCATGCGTTTTGATGGCGGTGCCGGCAACACCCTCTACGTCAAAGAGAGCGGAGCTGGAAACACGGGGTGGGTAGCCAAGTGAGATAACGCCCACTGGGCTACGTCACGCGTTGGTGCCGAATCGGTCATCCATGACGGTGACCTGCGTCATTGCTAGAGGCCCAGCGCTTGGGTAGCTGGCCTCCCCGTAGCTTCCAGCGAAAAACCATCGATTTACATCGTTTGCGCAGCTCAGAAGGTTCGATCGACACCGTTCGAGTGGGGTGCGCGAAAGTCGACTGCAACGCCGTGGTCGGGTGGCCGGGGGGAGTCTCACCCCCGGCTCCCACAGATCCCGGCATGAAGTAGGGTTAGGCCGCCGACGAGGTGCCAGTGGTGTTGGTCCTTTTCCGACGGCTCCCTCCGAGTGAAGTAGGCCGCCGGCGAGGTGCCCGCGGTGCGGTCCTTTTCCGTCGGCCCCTTCCCGAACCCGCCGTACGAGTTCCCCGTAACGGGCTCTCCAGTGATCATTTTTGGATGGTGGTTCCCGAGTGACTCCTCGAGCACCTCCGGCGTCCAGGCCCACACACTCAGCACGCTGCGCTGCTTGGTTGGTGAGCCCTTCTTCGCCTTGCCGAACCGGACCCGGCACAGCCCGTACTTGCCGAACTCGGCGGCGTGAACGTTGCGACCGAAGTCGACGGCGTCGAGGGCACTGTTGCGT
>JBOHFG010000113.1:0-4468 GCA_050699575.1 Pseudonocardiaceae bacterium | reverse complement strand
CGCGACCGCAACGCGAGCTTGCCGGCGATCTCCCCGGCGGTCAGGCCGGGTTCGTTGCACAACAACGAAAACAGGCCCAGCTCGCAGCCGGCGTTGAGGATCTGGAACGCACCCGCCCCGAACAGGGTGACGATCAGGTCGTCTCTGGTGAGCGGGCCCTGGGTGGGTGGGCGCTGAGTGACCAACATGGCTCCAAGGTGGGTTCGGCTCAGGTCACGCGGGACAGGTCGACGGGTGAGTCCTCGTGCTCGCGGCGTTCGACGATGCCCCGGAGGCGGTCCATGGCATCCCACACGTCGACGAAGCGGGTGTAGGCGGGGACCGGCGCGATGCGCAATCGGTCCGGGACGCGGTAGTCGCACACGATCCCCGCGCGTTGGGCGAGCGCCTGGCATAGCGGCCACGCCTGCGGGTGCGCCAGGGACACGTGGCCACCCCGGCGCAGCGGGTCGCGCGGCGAGGCGAGACGAAACCCGTGCGGTGCCAGCCATCGGTCGGCCAGCGCGACGACCAGTTCGCCCAGCAGCAGTCCTTTGCGCCGCAACCGGTCCACCCCGGCCCGGCAGACCAGCTCCAGCCCGGGTTGGACGGCAGCCAAGGACAGCACCGGCGGCGTCCCGACCAGGAACCGGTCGATCCCTTCGACGGGATCGTAGCCAGGTCCCATCCGGAACTGGTCGCGCTGCCCGAACCATCCCCAGATGGGTTGACGCAGCCGGGGTTGCAGGTCACGGCGAACGTAGAGGAAGGCCGGTGCCCCCGGACCGCCGTTGAGGTACTTGTAGGTGCATCCGACCGCGAGGTCCGCGCCGGC
The DNA here is from genome assembly GCA_050699575.1 of Pseudonocardiaceae bacterium. GTDB lineage: Bacteria > Actinomycetota > Actinomycetes > Mycobacteriales > Pseudonocardiaceae. Next base: position 3,654 of record JBOHFG010000113.1, on the reverse strand, counting down.
GTCGCCCAGGTGCACCGGTACCGCGCCGACCGCGTGGCTCAGATCCCACAACACCAGGGCGCCGTGGCGATGCGCGAGGGCGTTCACCGCGGCCATGTCCAGCAACGCACCACTGCGGTAGGACACCAGCGACAGCACGACCAGTGCGACGTCGGCGTCCATAGCGGCCTGCAGCTCGCAGAAATCGAGGCCATGGTCGAGGTGTGAACCGATTCCGCGTAGCGTCAGACCGCGTGGCCCGGCCAGGCCTTGCAGCACGTACCGGTCGGTGGGGAAGTCCTCGGTGTCGAACACCATGGTGCGACGGCCGGGCGCGGCGTCCAGCGCTGCCGCGGCGAGCTTGTACAGGTTGACCGACGTCGAGTCCGACAGGGTGACCTCGCCCGATCCGGCGCCGAGGAGCTGCCCGCCGAGCCGGTCGCCGAGCCGCTGGCCCCAGTCGATCCAGGACGGCCACGAACGCACCAGGCCGCCACCCCACTGATCCCGGACCACCTGGGCCAGGAAGTCCGGTGTGCTGGCCGGTAACCGGCCCAGCGAGTTGCCGTCAAGGTAGATGATCTCGTCGGCGATGACGAACTGATCACGCAAGGGCGCCAGCTCATCGTCGGCGTCCCGCCGCTGTGCCGCCTCCCGGCTGAGCTCTTCCATACCACGCCTTCCCGGTTCGGGATCGTCAACTGGAACACCGCGATCACAGGCTGGAACGGACCGACCACAGTTCGGGGAAGAACCGGTGCTCGTTGATCGACCGCAACCAGGCGACCCCGCTCGTGCCACCGGTGCCCGGCTTGTCGCCCAGCAGACGCTGGACCGTGAGCAGGTGAGTGGAGCGCCACCGGGCGAACAGGTAGGCGACTTCAATCATCGCTTCGGCCAGCTGGTACAGGTCATGGTGCTCGCCAGGCGACCGGTAGACCCGCGCCCATGCTGCCTCCACCGCCTCGCAGGGCCTATACGGCTCGGTGAGGTCACGATCGAGCACGTCGCGAGGTATACCGAGCCCCCTCCGGTGCAGCGCCCCGAGAGCCTCGTCGTCAATGCTCGGACCGCGCAACTGCTCAAGGACCTGGTCGTACTGCGGTGCTCTACCGTGTGGCCGCACCATCGCCGGATCCTCGTTGCCCAGCAAGAACTCCAGCCGGCGGTAGAAGAACGACTGGAAGCCCGACGCGCTGCCCAGCACGTCGCGGAACCCGGCGAACTCGCCCGGGGTGAGCCCACTGAGCGGCTCCCAGCACGACAACAGCACCCGTTGCATCGAGGGCACCCGGTGCAGCACTCACAGCGCCTGCGCGATCCGGCCGTCGCGGATCTCGATGGCGGCCTCGGTGAGCTGCCGGTGCAGCAGCGTGAACAACAACTCCTTGATCTGGCTGAGGACGATGAACTCGCACTCGGTGGTCAGGCCGGTGCGCGGGTGCTGGAGTTCGAGCAACGTGTCCATCCGCGCGTACTCGACGTAGGGGGTGTTGCCGCGTGGGTACTCCATCCACGGCGTTCCCCGGGTCTGCTCGGCACGCCTTCGGCGCTGCTCATCCGGAGAAACCGGATCCGGGCAGACATCGTTGATGGACCGTTGCGGCCCGTCACCGTCGCTCACCGCACACCCCCTCGGCTCGGGCTGGTCTCATCTGGCCGAGCACGGCCCGGCCCAGAGCCGTGCCCGGATCGGCCAGGTCGCAGGGCAGGTTGAAGTGGTCGCGCGTCGGGGAGACGACCTCCACGACGGTGGTCCTGCCCGCCAACGCTACGGCCATCTGCTCATGCTGGCGGATGAACTCACTGGTTTCGATCCCGCCGCGCGCGAGCACGACCGGGGGAACTCGCTCCGGAAGATGAAAAAGGGGACTGTTGCGCAGCGCGGCCTCACGGGTCAGGCCAAGGTTGTCGTTGATGTAGGTGTACACCAGCGGTTGCAGGTCATACACGCCGCTCAGCAGCGTCACCCCGGCCACGGCGTCACGGACATCGCCGGGCAACAGCGCCATGGCGACCAGGTGCGCTCCGGCGGAGCTGCCACTAACGTGAATCCGCCGGGGATCCGCGCCCAGCGCAACCGCGTTGCCCACCAGCCAGCGCAGCGCGGTGCGCACCATATCGATGATCTCGTCCAGCCGATGCGCGGGGGCCAACCCGTAGCCGATGGCCGCGAACGCGGCACCCACCGCCAGAAACCCCGGAGCCATGAACGATGATTCGTTCTTGCTCAGTTCCTGCCAGTAACCGCCGTGCACGAACACGTGCAGCGGTGCCGCCGGTTGGCTCGCTGGGAAGAAGTCCAGCGTCTCGGCCGGCCGGTCCCCGTAACGCAGGCCGGTGAGCACCCGGTGGCAGCGCCGGGCCTCGGCGCTCAGGGCCCCGGCAAAGTCGGCAAGGGGTGGGAGAGTGTGGGCTGGGCTGAGAATTTGATCACGACTTGGGTGTGGGACGGCGCGCCACCGGTATGGAGCAACGAAGCTCCGCTAGGACGAGCGATCCACCAAGATCGAGCCGTCCCCAGGAGCTTCGTTGCGCGCGCAGTCTGTCACGTCCAGTCCGTCCACCTCCAAGAACCTGCGGCCGCAGGACCCGATCGAGTCGGCGGACACCGATCCCGGGCCGGTCGAGGGCGGCTGCCGTGACCTGCTCGAGCAGCTACGGACGGTGGTCGATCCGCGGAAGCGGCGCGGGATCCGCCACCAGCTCGTGTCGATCCTGGCCGCCACCGCGGCCGCGGTGGTCGCCGGAGCCCGGTCCTACGTCGCGGCCGCCCAGTGGGCCGCGCACGCCCCGGCCGAGGTACTGGCCGCCCTGGAAATCCGGGTCGATCCCCGCACCAGGGCGTTCGTTGTGCCCCACGAGTCGACCATCAGGCGCACCTTGCAGGCCTGCGACGGTGACCTGCTCGACAAGGTGCTCGGCACCTGGCTCTACCCACGGCTGCCCACAGAACAGGTCCTCACCGTGGACGGCAAGACGCTGCGCGGCGCCCGCGCCGGCGACGGCCGCGCGGTCCACGTGCTAGCCGCCATGCTCGCCGACGATCGCGCCGTCCTCGCGCAACGCGAGATCGCCCACAAGACCAACGAGATCACCGCGTTCGCCCCGCTGCTCGACGAGCTGGACCTGACCGGAGTACTGGTCAGCGCAGATGCACTCCACACACAGCGGGCGCATGCCCGCTACCTCGTCGAGGACAAAAACGCCGACTACCTACTCACCGTGAAAGACAACCAGCCCAAGCTGTTCTCCCAGCTCAACGCCCTACCCTGGGCCCAGGTGCCGATCGCTCACGTCGAGCACGACCGCGGTCACGGCCGCACCGAACGCCGCACCATCCAGGTCCTGCCCGCCCCGGACACGCTCGAGTTCCCCCACGCGGAGCAGGTCTTCCTGGCCGAACGCTACGTCGCCGACCTGCACGGCAACCCCACTTCAGCGGTCGCGGTACTCGGCCTGACCAGCCGTCCCGCCACCCGAGCCGACCCCACCCAGATCGCGGCCGCGCTGCGCGGGCAGTGGAGCATCGAAAACGGGCTGCACTACGGACGTTCTCTGGGTCTGGCCCTGTGGCGGAGGCTGGTTTCCTCGCGTTTGCGCAGCTCAGAGGCTGATAGGGAGAACGCTATAGGTTGCAACAGGTGTGGTGCAAGTGACTGGTGGGGTTTCACC
>JBOHFG010000112.1:0-1040 GCA_050699575.1 Pseudonocardiaceae bacterium | reverse complement strand
CCCCGTCTGAGCGGTATCGCGTCAGCCACACTCAGATACGCACTTGGCCCGTCCCGCCACCCTTCCAGCCGCAATGACCCATCACCCATATCAGCCACGAGCACCGTTGGTGGCACGGCCGTACCGGGACGGATACTGCATCCGATGCCGGATGGTGTCTGTTCGCTGGGGCCGTCACCGTGACCGAACCATGCAAAGCCTGCTCAGGCTGGATGTCCCCGTGCTGCATGACGCTAGAGCCGCCTTTCACCTGCCAATACCTGCGCTGGACGGCACCCAGGACCAGGGAACACCGAACTGGCGGAAGCAGGGGAGGTGTCCCGATGGAGCGGGACACACCAGCCCAGCGTTCAACCCGGCTCTGGGGCCGTAACAGATAGCCAATACCGCTGCCTCCGGCCCGGACAGCGAGTCAGTGTGGCGGTCTTGTAGCGGCGCTATGGCGGCACGATCCTGATCTAGGACAGAGCTACGCTGCTGGTGTCGCGAATCTCAGGAGGTCTGTGGGCTATGTTCGTCAAGCGTCGTTCCTTCGCCCAAGCGCGCAGGGCTGCGGGCTTCACCCAGGAGAGCCTGGCTGAACGGCTGGAGGTTGACCGGACGACCGTGGCCCGCTGGGAGTCCGGGGAGTACAGCCCACAGCCCTGGTTGCGTCCCAAAATCGCTCAAGCGTTCGGACTCTCACTCCGTGAACTCAGTGAGCTGGTGGACGGTGTGAATGCGACGGGGAGCAGGGTCGAGGTAGTAGAAATCTTGCCGAGTGTCGATGCGACGCTGAGCCGGATCGAGCGTCTTCGCCGTAATGTCAATGGGGCCATTACAGAAACCGCAATGACTGGTATCGCTCTGGACGATTGGGAGCGGACGGTTTTCCGGCACGGGCAAGTGACGCGGGATCGTGCTCCGAGTGTCCTGCTCGATGATCTGAGCGCCGATCTCGGAGAACTACACGGGGCGTTGGTGCGCTGCCGGTCAGCATCCGCCCTCCGGCGTATTACCAGATGCACGGCGCAGATGGCCGGGCTGATGTGCTTGACTCT
>JBOHFG010000111.1:0-38377 GCA_050699575.1 Pseudonocardiaceae bacterium | reverse complement strand
GGCGAACGCCACCCCTTCCACCGAGTTGGTGTGGCCGGTCAGGGGTGTGCCGAGGGGCTGGGGTCGGTCCCGGTCGCTGAGATCCCACAACCGGATGGTCTGGTCGTCGCTGGCGCTGGCCAGGGTGTGTCCGTCCGGGGCGAACGCTAGGTCGTTCACCGAGCCAGTGTGGCCGGTCAGGGGTGCGCCGAGGAGGTGAGGTCGGTCCCGATCACTGACATCCCACAACCAGACGGTCCGGTCGCCGCTGGCGCTGACCAGGGTACGCCCGTCCGGGGCAAACGCCACCCCAAACACCGCGCCGGTGTGGCCGGTCAGGGGTGCGCCGAGGAGGTGAGGGCGGTCCCGATCACTGACATCCCACAACCAGACGGTCCGGTCGTCACTGGCGCTGACCAGGGTACGCCCGTCCGGGGCAAACGCCACCCCAAACACCGCGCCGGTGTGGCCGGTCAGGGGTGTGCCGAGGAGGTGAGGTCGGTCCCGATCGCTGAGGTCCCATAACCGGACGGTCTGGTCGTTGCTGGCGCTGGCCAGAGTATGTCCGTCGGGGGCGAACGCCACCTTCCACACCGTGTCGGCGTGGCCGGCCAGGGGTGCCCCAAGCGGGTGGGGTCGGTCCCGGTCGCTGAGGTCCCATAACCGGACGGTCTGGTCGGCGCTGACGCTGACCAGGGTGCGCCCGTCCGGGGCGAACGCCACCACATACACCGCGTTGGTGTGGCCGGTCAGGGGTGCCCCAAGCGGGTGGGGTCGGTCCCGGTCGCTGAGATCCCACAACCAGACGGTTCGGTCGGTGCTAGCGCTGGCCAGAGTACGCCCGTTGGGGGCGAAAGCCACCCCGAACACCGCGCCGGTGTGGCCGGTCAGGGGTGTGCCGAGGGGGTGAGGGCGGTCCCGATCGCTGAGGTCCCATAACCGGACGGTTCGGTCGTCACTGTCGCTGGCCAGGGTGCGCCCGTCCGGGGCAAACGCCACCCCCCACACCGTGCCGTTGTGGCCGGTCAGGGGTGCCCCAAGCGGGTGGGGTCGGTCCCGATCACTGAGATCCCACAACCGGACGGTCCGGTCGCTGCTGGCGCTGACCAGGGTGCGCCCGTCCGGGGCGAACGCCACTCCTTCCACCGGGCCGGTGTGGCCGGTCAGGGGTGTGCCGAGGAGGTGAGGTCGGTCCCGATCGCTGACATCCCACAACCAGACGGTCCGGTCATCGCTGGCGCTGACCAGGGTGCGCCCGTCGGGGGCGAACGCCACTCCTTCCACCGGGCCGGTGTGGCCGGTCAGGGGTGTGCCGAGGAGGTGGGGTCGGTCCCGATCGCTGACATCCCACAACCGGACAGTCCGGTCGGTGCTGACGCTGACCAGAGTACGCCCATCAGGGGCGAAAACCACCCCCCGCACCGTGCCGGTGTGGCCGGCCAGAGGTGTGCCGAGGGGGTGGGGTCGGTCCCGATCGCTGACATCCCACAACCGGACGGTCCGGTCGTCACTGGCGCTGGCCAGGGTGCGCCCGTCCGGGGCGAAAGCCACCCCCCGCACCGCGCCGGTGTGGCTGCTCAGAGTCCTGAAATGGGGCGTTGATTCGAGAGTCTGCCGGAGGCTCACGTGCGTTTGCGGGCTGTCATCGAATTGCTCGGCGGCGACACCGAATTGAAGCGCACCCCGGGGATCCTGGTCGCGGATCCGCTCAGCCTGAGCCACCATGCCCCGGGCAATGGCAGTGTGTTGGGCCCCGCTGGCCCGGTGCTGTTGCCAGACAGCGACACCGGCGGCGATCAGTGCGAGCACCAGCAGGGTGGATAGCACGGTGAGGGTGCGGGTGCGGCGACGCCGTTCACGCTGCTGGGTGGCGTAGACACGTTGGGCGGTGGCGTCGAGGAACGCTCGTGCCTGGTCATCAAGCTCGACGAGGAGCGTCGGAGCGGAGTTGCGAGTGCTGTCGCCGTTTATCCCTAAGGTGGCCCGGGTAGCGGTGAGCCGCTTGTCATCCCAGAGGTAATGTTCGGGCCGGCCATCGCTGTCCCACTCAGCGGCCGCTTGCTCGACGGTCCGGGCGGCGCGCAGGGCGAGGGTGATGTCGGCGGTGGCGGCATCCAGGGGGCGCCACTCGGTGAGCAGGGCCTCGTGGGCCACGGTGAGCCGCACCTGACCGTCGTCGGTGTCGCTGAGCAACAGGCGGCGGTCAATGAAGACCTGCAAGGCGACGCGCAGCGGCTCGGTGAGACTGGTGAGGGTGATCCGGCGGCGGGCGCGGCGGCCGGTGTCGTCGATGGTGACCAGGCGAGTGAGCCCGGCCAGCACTTCGCGTTCGGTCAGGTCGCTGGCCCGCACAGCCTCGACGAGCGCGGCGTCGGCATGCCGGGTCAATGCACCGCGAACGCCGCCGAGGTCGTGATAGCGGGCCAGAGTCACCGTGCCTCCGGCGGGCAGGCCGTCGGCCAGCTGGCGCAGGGTGAACGCCAGTAGCGGCAGCGCCTCGCCACCGCCGGTGTCGGCAACCAGCGTAGCCGCCAGTCCGTTCTCCAGGTGCAGCCTGGCCACCTTCGCCGGTCGTTCAATGACCTCGCGCAGCATCTCCCGGTCCAACGGGGCCAACACATAGGCCTCGATCGGTACCCCAGTCAGCGCGGGCAGATCGCGGAAGTCATCGAGGAACTCCGACCGCATCGCCGCGACCACCCGCACCGGGCCGGCAATAGCGTCACCCAACAGCTGCGCGAATCGCCGCCGGGCGTCCGGGGTCGTGCGGGTAAACAACTCCTCGGCCTGATCGATCGACACCAGCAGCCCCTGGTGGGTGGCCGAGCCGGCTGCCAGCAAATCATCCGTCACCTGGCGTAAACCATCGGTACCACCCTCAAGCACGCCGCGGACCTCGCTGGCCGACCAGCCCAACTCCAGATGAGTGGCCGTAGCCGCCAACGCCCTGGCCAGCTCAGGCAGCGGATCACTCCCCGGCAGCAACCTCGGCACCGTCAACCACGCCGGATCACTGTCAAGCAACGGCACCACCGCAGCATTGAGCAGCGAGGACTTCCCACAACCCGACGGCCCAACGATGGCCAGCATCCCACCAGTGCCACCCATCGCCCGCAACCGGTTGCCCACCTCGCGAGCCTCCGCCGCGCGACCAAAAAACACCCGACTGCGCGCCGCAGTGAACGCCTCCAACCCCGGGAAAGGATTCTCACCCTCCCGCCACGTCCCTGCACCGTCATCCAGCAGCCGCACCGCCTGCAGTACCCGGTCGCGGGCTCGCCCGGGGTCAGCTTGGTAGTCCGCGTACTGCAGGTCGCGCATCAGCGGATGCACCACACCGGCTTCAGCACGCACCGGCATGAGCCGGCATCCCAGCGCGTCGGCGATCCCCACCTCAGCCGAGCACCAGTTCGAGGCCACAAACGACGACGTCACCACCCCGATCACCGCGTCAACCTCACGCAGCTCGCGGTACAGGCGCTGCCGCCAGTCCTCGCCGACGTTGATCCCGTCGCGAAGGTCATCGTCAAGAAACGCCTCGTGACCCGCCACCCGCAGCCAACCCAACACCTCCTCAGCCACCGGCCGGTCCGAAGTGGCATAGCTGATGAAGATATGAGCCACGATCACCCGCCTATCGCGTCACAGCCGACAACACGATACGGGCAACCCCCAGACGCCACAGGCCCGGCGGAGCCCGGCCACCCGGTCAACTCAGCATCGACGTGGGCCAGTCGCCGGGACGATACTCGGCTCACTCACCTAACTTCTCGCAGATCAAACCACCTACAGGGTGGCTAACCCGGCAAGTGAGAAACCTAACTCGCCCTCGCCGACCTAACCCCGCCAGCTAACTAGCCGACCACTCCACCCACGACTACCCACAGTGATATTCGGGGTATCGACCCGGGGTGAGCCAACTCGGAGCAGGGCGCTCGGCACCACCGGCGTGGCACCCACCTTCTGCCGAAGCTTTGCTCACCGTCGGAGCACTCGCTGACGCGAAAGCCCCCTCTACCCGGCGGCGCCGGGTAGAGGGGGCCGCTACCCAGGTAGACCCCCGGGTAATGGGCCGTGACCTGCGTGGTACCGGGGGGTAGACCCCTGTCGGCCCGGCCCGCTTGGACCCCGCTACGGCGCCGTCACCGCAGTTAGAATCGTGTCGCAGCGACCTTTCGGGCGATCCGGGCTAGCTCCCGGGTGTCGCTGCCGGGTCGGGCTTCCAGCGCGGCGGCCAGTGGGATGAGTCGTTCCCGTCGTGCGGCGACAGAGTGCAGAGTGCGTACCCCATCAATGGCCTGGCGGGCCAGAATCAGCCCCTGGGGCTCCCCGGCGCGGACATGTACCTCGGCGAGAAGCAGTTGAGCCAACGTGCGGCCCCGGCGGTGGCCCTCCCCGTAGCTGCGCACCGCGCTAGTAGCGGACTGCTCGGCAGCATCGAGCCGACCCAAGTCGAGCTGAATCCCTGCGGTCGCACGAGCCATGCCCCCGCGCTCGAAGGCATCGCGAGGTTCCCATCCGTCGTGAGCCTTGGCAAGGTGGCGGGTAGCTTCATCAAGACCGCCCATGAGGGCGTAGGCGGTCGCGGAGTTCAAGTCTAGCCACGCGATGAGCGTCGGTAGTCGGGGGTTGTCAGCGCCCGAGGTAGGCCTGCTGGCCGAGAACCCGCCGAGTTGGAACTGCTTGAGAGCGTCGTTGGGGTACCCGTTGCGGACTAGTGTCGCCCCGGCGGTCCAGGCGGCGTAGGTGATCGCGTAGGTGTCCCCGGCCTGATGGGCCAGCGGCAGACCATGGGTGAAATAACCAGTCCCGTCCACACCCGAGTCATAACAAGCCCAACCCGCCTCGGTGTGCAGCTCAGCCAGCGCGGCGCCCAACTGGGCCTTGACCTCCTCCGACCCGGGCACGTCCATCCACCGCGTGTAGCGCCGCACCGCGTCGCCGAACACGCCTGCCTGCCCGCCGTAATACCGCGCCCTGCCGACCAATTGATCGGTGAGCGTTCGTACCTCCTGGACGTGGGCCATGCTCAGCCGGGAGGGCAGCGGGTCGTCGGTAGGCAGACCCAGTGTGATCGGCTCACCCCACACATTCAGGAACGGCTGACCCAAAACAGCGGCGAGGACAACACGGCGTTTCACGTCCTCGGCCACCTCCTCCTCGGTTAATGGTGCCTGCGGTCCTGTCTCACCGTAGCCCAGGAACATCCGCGCTCGGGATATGCCAAACCCATCCGCGACGCGCCGCAGGACCATCACGTTGAGCACCTTGCGGCCATTATTGAGGATCGCACACACCTCAGATTGTGACTGACCCGTCAGCTCCGCGATCTGGCGCTGACTCACCCCGAGACGCTGGACCAGCCGGAACAGCGCGCCGATATCAAGAGCCTCCACCGCAGCACGCACCTCGTCGCTTTCGACGAACTCGGGGCCGAAGGGATCCACCGGTGATCACCCCTCTCTCAGGCAGAGGACGGTCAGCACATCGCCGCTGGGCGACAGCGAGCTGAACGGCGCCGACACCTCCGCACACGTGGCCAGCGAGACGGGACTCACGCGGTGTTCGATGCGGCACAACCGGACAAAAACACCAGCCGTTAGATCAGGCATGGCTAGCACCCCCTCGAGTCGATTAATTCGTGAACGTCCTGGTCGGCGAAACTACCGCGCACTGTCTGGCGTCAACCCACCATCACAGGGACCTACACAGGGAGGTGCCTGCCGGAGCAGGGAGTTCTCCCTGACGACACCGTGCGGTACTCGGTCGCCGGGACCGTCATCAACTGTGGCTGCTTCCGAATCGAGAAACTGCGGTGAGGCCACCGGACTCCCCTGGAGCGCCCTAGATCTGATCCGGGGGCGCGTCACGATCGGCCAAGTGGCCACGGAGACAGCCGCTGCCGTGACCTTGCGTCCGTACCCGAAGTCCCGGGCAGGTATGCGGACAATCCCGCTCCCGGACTTTCTGCTACGGCAGCTCAACGCCCACCGGGAGCTGACCCTGGGTGACACCGAGCCTGACCCTCGCTGGCTGGTCTTCCCGACCCGCAACATCACGCCGCAGCGACGCTCGAACTTCCGCCGACAGGTCTGGCGCCCAGCACTGGTACGGGCGGGGCTACTGGGCAGCGTCGAGCCATCGGCCTGGTGGGCTACCTGGCCAGACAACGCAGAGGCGACAAAGCATCGCGAGTTTCCGACCGAGCGGGAAGCACTCGCGCACGTCGCGGATCATGCCGCAGGTGGCCTGCGAGTTTCATGACCTGAGACATTCTTATGCCACCTGGCTCGTCTCAGACGGCGTACCGGTCAACATCGTCCAGCGGGTCATGGCCACGAGCAGGCATCCACCACGCTCAACCGATACACCCACACACCGGACGACTACGACCACCGCGTTTTCGCTGCTTTCGGGGCGCCCGCCGACTTTTCGCCGACTGAAGGGGACGAACCGGACGTGGACGAGACGGACCAAGAGGGATGAGACCGGCTCTGAGCTGCGGTGACGTGCCGTGGAGACGAAGGGACTCGAACCCTCAACCCCCGCCGTGCAAAGGCGGTGCTCTACCAGTTGAGCTACGTCCCCGGCTCCGGGCACGGCAAGCGCGCCCAGCAGCGACTCAGACGCTCGGGGTGGTGGCCTCCCGCCAGAGGTCCGCCTCGGCCCTGGCGGAACGCTGACGTTGCACCACGATCAACGCAACCAGACCGACCAGCAACAGTGCCATAATCTTCTTCACGGTGGTTCGCCTCCTGCCAGAGTGGTTCTTCTTCAGTGGGCCTAGCTGGACTTGAACCAGCGACCTCATCCTTATCAGGGATGCGCTCTAACCGACTGAGCTATAGGCCCCCCAGCGTCCCAGCGAGGGTACCGCACAACCCCAATGTGGTCCGCACCCGCCTGGAAGTGCAGGGTCATTCGGGTTCGGACAGGGTGACCTCGACACCACCGACCAGGTCGGCGGCAACATTGTAGATGAGCGACCCCACGGTGGCCAGCGCGGTCATGAGCACGATGTTCACCAAACCGATCACCAGCGCTGCCCCGAACACCCGCCCGCCGCTGACCAGCGCCGCGTTCCCTTGTGCCTGGGGGTTGTTCACTGAGGTCAGGTCCGAGTAGGTACCGTTGATCTGGTCCCACACTCCCATCCCCGCGAGCACACCGTAGAGCACCCCCACCGCCACCATCCAGACCAGGAACCCGGCAACCGACAGCACCAGGGACAACTTGAGCACCGACCACGGCTCGAGCCGCTGTAACTGCAGACTGGTCCGCCGCGGGACCCGCACCGAGCGGGCCTGCGTGGTCGAGCCAGCTGCAGGCGGCACTCGCTCGGGAGGCGTATACCCACCGACCCGCACCGTGGAAGGGGAGAAATCCGCAGGTGGCGGGGCGTTGTTGCCCCGAGCATGCTCGGGGGCTCCCACCTGCAGCTTCACCGCCGTAGGATCCCCACCGGACGCATCAGCGTTCTCCGGCCTGGTCATAACTCATCCTGCGCCGGTGTACCGCTGAGGTCCAGGCCGAGATCTGGGTCGCCGGACTCTTCGGCGTTGCGTGCGACCGCCACCAGGCTCGCCCCCTCACCGAGGTTCATCAAGCGCACCCCTTTGGTCTGCCGGCCGGCCTTGCGGACCTCCTTGGCGGTGGTCCGGATGACCCCACCGCTGGAGGTGATGGCGTAGAGCTCGTCATCGACGTCGACGACGAGTGCTCCGACGAGCTTGCCACGCCGGATGTCGTACTGAAGAGTCAACACGCCTTTGCCGCCGCGTCCCTGTACCGGATAGTCCTCCATCGGAGTTCTCTTGGCGTAGCCGCCCGCGGTCGCGACCAGCACGAACCGCCCGGGGATCACCACCGCGATGGACAGCAGCTCGTCATTGTTGTTGAACCGCATCCCGTACACCCCGGACGTGGCCCGCCCCATCGGGCGAAGCACCTCGTCGGTAGCGGAGAACCTGATCGACTGGCCCTGAGCCGAGACCAGCAGTAAGTCGTCCTCGGAAGCACACAACACCGCCCCGACCAGCTCATCCTCGTCGCGCAGGTTGATGCCGATCAGCCCACCGGCGCGGTTGGAGTCAAAGTCCGTCAGCTTGCTTTTCTTCACCAACCCGTCTCGGGTGGCCAGGACCAGATACGGCGCGGCGGTGTAGTCCTTGATCTGCATGACTTGGGCGATCTGCTCGTCGGGCTGGAACGCCAGCAGGTTCGCCACGTGCTGACCGCGGGCGTTGCGGTTGGCCTCGGGCAGTTCGTAGGCCTTCGCCCGGTACACCCGGCCCTTGTTCGTGAAGAACAGGATCCAGTCGTGCGTGGAGCAGATGAAGAAGTGCACCACGATGTCGTCGCTCTTCAGGCCAGCGCCCAACACGCCCTTGCCGCCCCGCTTCTGCGCCCGGTACAGGTCGGTGCGGGTGCGCTTGGCGTAGCCGGTGCGGGTGATGGTGACCACGACGTCCTCGACGGCGATCAGGTCCTCGGTGGACACATCGCCGTCGTAGCCGGTGAGCCTGGTGCGCCGGTCGTCACCGAACTTCTCGACGATCTCCACGAGCTCGTCGCGGACGATGGTGCGCTGCCGCTCGGGCTTGTCCAGGATGTCCAGGTAGTCCGCGATCTCCCGCTCCAGCTCGGCGAGGTCCTCCACCACCTTCTGCCGCTCCATCGCGGCCAGGCGGCGCAGCTGGGTCTCCAGGATGTAGTTCGCCTGGATCTCATCAAGGTCCAGCAGCTCCATCAGCCCACTGCGCGCGTCGTCCACCGTCGGGGACCGGCGGATCAGCGCGATCACCTCGTCGAGCAGGTCCAACGCTTTAACCAGGCCGCGCAGCAGGTGAGCGCGCTCCTCGGCCTTGCGCAGCAGGTATCGGGTCCGCCGGACGATGACGTCGAGCTGGTGGCGCACGTAGTGCCGCACCAGCTGGTCCAGCCGCAGCGTGCGCGGCACGCCCTCGACGATCGCCAGCATGTTGACGCCGAAGGTGTGCTGCAGCTGGGTGTGCTTGTAGAGGTTGTTGAGCACCACCTTGGCCACCGCGTCCCGCTTGATCGTGACCACGATGCGCATGCCGATACGGTCGGAGGACTCATCGTTGATCTCGGCGATCCCGCCGATCTTGGCGTCCCGGGACAGGGCCGCGATCGACTCAACGAGGTTGTCCGGGTTGACCTGGTAGGGCAGCTCGGTGATCACCAGCGTGGTACGGCCCCGGGCGTCCTCCTGAACCTCCACCACGCCGCGCATCCGGATCGAGCCGCGACCGGTGCGGTAGGCGTCGGCGATGCCGTCGGTGCCCACGACCAGGCCATAGGTCGGAAAATCCGGGCCCTTGATCCGCTCGAGGAGCGCGTCGAGCAGCGTCTCGTCGTCGACGTCGGGGTTCTCCAGCAGGTAAACCACACCGGCGCCGACCTCGCGCAGGTTGTGCGGGGGAATATTCGTCGCCATCCCCACCGCGATCCCGGAGCTGCCGTTGACCAGCAGGTTCGGGATCCGGGACGGGAGAACGACCGGCTGCTCAGTGCGCCCGTCGTAGTTCGGCTCGAAGTCGACGGTGTCCTTGTCGATGTCCCGCAGCATCTCCATGGCCAGCGGGGTCAAGCGGCATTCGGTGTAGCGCATCGCGGCTGCCGGGTCGTTACCCGGAGAGCCGAAGTTGCCCTGGCCGTCGACCAGCGGGTAGCGCATCGCCCACGGCTGGGCCAGCCGCACCAGGGTGTCGTAGATCGCGGTGTCACCGTGTGGGTGGTAGTTGCCCATCACGTCGCCGACGACCCGGGCACACTTGACGGGGCCGCGGTCCGGCCGGAAGCCGGAGTCGTACATCGAGTACAACACCCGCCGGTGCACCGGCTTGAGCCCGTCCAGCACACGCGGCAGCGCGCGCCCGACGATCACGCTCATCGCGTAGTCGATATAGGAGCGCTGCATCTCCTGCTGGATGTCGACCGGCTCGACGCGGTCCCCGTCCGGCGGCAGGATGGTCTCGGTCACGGAGCTTGGTTCCCTTCGGCGGGCGCTGACATGCGCGCAACCACGCCAGTCTATCGGCGACGCTCAGGGGAGGTCGCCGGGCGGCTCTGGCCAGTCGTCCACCGGGTAGAGATCCGTGTAGCTGAGTATCAGCGCGGCGGAGTTCCGCGAGGAGAACTCCTGGAGCAGTCCGGTGCCGGGGTCGTCGGTACTCGGGACGTAGTTCCCACCACCGTTTTCCCGGGATCATGATGGGCACTAACGACGGGGGTGAGGTACACATCAAGGGGACATTGCACCAGCGCCAGCTGGCCAGAGCAGCCGCAGCAACCACGGCGTCGAGGGCAACTGCGTCGAGATCGCTGAACTGCCCGGCCGGGTCGCGATGCGCGACTCCAAGGACCCCGCCGGGCCCGTCCTGGTGTGCACCCGCGCCGAGTGGCACGCCTTCCTCGACGCCCTCCGCACCAGCACGCTCGGCTGACCCGGACCCCCGGGTTCCTCACTCACAGTGGCGGCCAGGCGATCTCCTGGAGGTACCCCAGGTAGCCCTGCCGGACCTGGGGGTCGGTGGGGTCACTGCCCGCGCGCTCGGCGTAGCGAGCCAACTGGTCGACATCAGCGGCGAACAAGACGAACCGGGGGTAACCGGACTCCGACCACCGCACCGTACTCTGCTCCACCGTGGTCAGGTACTCGCCCCAGTTCTGGCCGTACTCCTTGGCGAGCTCCGGCCAGCGCACCAGCAGAAGGTCGAACTCCCGCCGCGGCCAGAACAGCACCGCGGTTCCCGCGGAGTCCAGCCAACCAGTACCGAGCGTATCCATCACCGAACTCATCAGACTTTCGGCGAAGACGTCGTGCTCATCGTGCGGCAGGCCCAGGTTGCGGCGTACCCGGTGGCGTTCCTGGGCCAACCTGGACGCCACCTCCGCAGCATCCTTGTAGGGTTGTGAATCTTGTTGGGACTCCAGTTCCTG
This sequence comes from Pseudonocardiaceae bacterium, assembly GCA_050699575.1. Taxonomy (GTDB): domain Bacteria; phylum Actinomycetota; class Actinomycetes; order Mycobacteriales; family Pseudonocardiaceae. The sequence goes on along the minus strand of JBOHFG010000111.1, from coordinate 27,433 downwards.
CCGCTGTTGCAGGGCAGCGACCAATGCCTCGGTCAGCCACTGCTCGGCAATTTCGGGACGCCCGCCCTTCCCCAACGCCTCGCTGATGTAGGACACGGCACCGGGCTCGTCGGACAGCATCGGACGGATGGCCGTCAACTGGGCCAGCCCCTCATCCTCACGGCCCAGCCGCAGCAACAACTCAGCATGAAACGCCTGCGCATAGCCGTCCGGCTCGTCATAGACGCAGTAGGCCGCGACGGCTCGCTCGGCGAGCAGCTGGGCGGCCAGCAAATCTCCGGCCCGCTCAGTGAGCTCAGCAGCCAACATCAACGCGTACCCCATGTCCGCGCGGTCGTCCAGCAGCCCCTGGTCAACTGCGTTGACCAACTCCGCAGCGACCTCAAACGGCTGCTCACCGAACGAGCAGCCGATCTCATCAAGATCATCAATAGTGAGCGGTTCAGGCAATGGCATAAGGCACCGTAACGCCACCATCGCCGGGACGCTCAGCGTGGTACGCCAGACCGGCGCCGGTAGTGCTCTCCGGCATCACGGGTCTCCAGCATCACGGGACGTTGCGTCGGGATCTCGGTCTCGCGCCTGGCGGCCCAGTCCCAGGCGGCCCAGTCCCAGGCTGATTAGCGCGGCGATGTCGCTCGGCCGGTGGGAGGTCGCCAGCGTCCGGTTCTCGTGGTCGGACAGGCCATTGCGCATCCCACACCAGTTCGGCGCCCGGGTCAGCGCAGTCAGGCGGGCTTGCCCGTCGATAAACCTCGGGTCTGCGGGTGGCGCTCCGGTTTCCGGTGGCAGCCAACTGCCATCAGCAATACCGAGTATCCGGGCGATGTCTAGGGTGACGCCGCCGTAGCCACCCGCGAGATACAACGGCTGGTGGGCCACCAGGGCAAGCAGCGCCTCCTCCATGAGACCAGGGATCTCGCCGTGGAATCCTCGCCGCTTGCCGCCGAGCAGCACCCGGCCGTCCGTGCGCTCCCCCAGGTAGCGGCGCATCGCCGTCAAGGCCCGGCGGCGTACGTCGGGATCATCGGCGAGCACCGGAGCCTCACTTCGTCCACCGGCCGGGTCTATCTCCGCTCCTTCAGGATCGAGACAGACAACTCGGCCCAACAGGCCGAGGTTCCGCCGCTGCAAGAGATCGGACAACGACAGCTTCCGATGTTCCTGCCAGGCCAGGCAGACCAGCAACGGCCGGTCCCGCCGACCGTATCGCTGCAGTTCCCCTTCGAGAAATTCAGTATATCCGCCGGGGCGGAGATCCCCGCCATATGCGAGCCCTCCCCCGGACACCAGGACGACCCGCGCGATCTCACCGAGCGCCAACCGAAAGTGCTCCTCGAGCAGGCCCAGCCGTCCGAGATCGGTGCTTTCGGACACTGAGATACCGAGTCGCATTCCCCGCAGGGCGTCGGGCGGCAGCAACGTCATCAGCGGCATCCTTCGCGATCATCCGCCGCGCGCGGCCAGCATCCGCGGCGTCATGATGTCAAGTCCCCCGGCCAACCCACCGAGCTTCGCCATCTGCTCGAGGACCTTTTTCTCGTCCGTCCCCAGCGGTGGGTCGGGATGAAGTATTCGCGCACTGTCGGCGCCCGTGAGGCGACCGGCCGTGCGCTCCGCGGCGAGCCAGGCAACCAGCGTGGCGGGCTCCGGAGCGTGCGGCGCCCACCAGGCAACCTCAAGGTCTGCTCGCCCCTGCGCGAGCTCGCGCTGGCGCCGCCACAAGACACCCTTCAGACACTCGTCAACGAGCAGGTTCAACCCAGTGAGGATATCCGCTCTGCGTTCGTCATCACAATGGTGACGAACAGGCACGCGAGGCACGTGATCCAGGAGGAATGACCCACGCTCCTCGCCTCGCCGCAAGGCATCGAGCACCACCACCGGAATGCCCGCACACTTCGCACACAGTACCTCTCGCTGGCACCATTCCCGGCTTGCGTACAGGTCGGTGCGAATGGCGAGCAGTGCACCCGTGCTTGCGGCCGAGCGAATTTCCTTATCCCAGTCAACCCCCGGCTGGAGGTCGTTCGTGTCGAAGAAATCGTCCAGGCACGTCTGGCCGATGACCGACCGCAGGAGCTCGATCAAGCTCGCGACTTGGGGTTCATCACCGGGGGCGGTACGGCTGGTATGGCTGATGAACACCGTCAGGCGCGGGTCGCCCGCCCACTGCGCGATCCCTTGAGCCAAGTCCCGACACCGTGAACTGGATTCCTGCTCGACAGGAGCACTTCTCCCGATCCGGTGAAACCTGCCGAAGATACGGTTGAGTTTTGTCCCGTCGACAGCAGCACGATCGACCACCACAGGAAAGACGCCAACACATTCGGGATGGGCGTCCCGAGTGGTGACGATGTCGACGGCGTAGTCGTGCCAGGGACCTGTTCCGCTCTCGACCACCGCGGCGAGCTCCGTGCCGAGCACGGGTACCACGGCGACCAGCTGTGCTGCCACGACACCGTTGAGTACCGGGACACCGGGAAACGGGAGCGGCCGAGGCGCGTCAGCCGGCCCACGCCACCCCACCGAGCGGACGTAGACCTCGATCGCACCGCCTACCAGACCCCCGAAGCGAGTGCCATGAAAGTGCTGGACAAAGTCCTGCGCCGCACCGGCACCCGCAAGGTCATCCGGGTGCCACACCACGTAGATCTCCAGGACTGGCGGCAGCATGTACCCTTCCTACCCGTTCACCGCGAGCTGGAATAGGTGGTTACCGGGAGTGGTCCACGTCGTCTCGGCTGATGGCGATCCGATGCGAGTGCTCGCTGATAATCTGCCGGAGTTGCTCGGAGTTCTCGGACAGCCGGGAGACGTCTCGTACCACCACGAGGTCCGCCCGACCCGCCATCACTTCAGCGAGCACCGTCCGACACCGCCTCGAGGCACGGATGCCGAGGGCCACCTCCGCAACCGTGTCAACCGGTACCACGCCGGCTCGATCGCACCAGTCCTCCAGCTCCCGGACCTGCCGATCGAGCGCATCGCGGCGTTGTGATCGGGCGTAGAGGATGGCGGTACGGGGCATACGGGCCAGTCTACGGTTATGTCACCGGCCCGAGGAGCTGCCCAGATCCGTCACAGATCGGGCAGTTCTCCATCGTCCGAATCTCCTGGACGTCGGGGTGGCCGCGCAGGCTCGCATGCTTCCACTCCATCATCACCTGGATGCCGTGGCACTGCGAGCACACGTAGAGGCGCCGCTGGTCTTTACCCATTCCCACCGCTCTCCGAGCCCCTGCTTGCTCGTCGCCGCACACCCCACCCGGGTTGATCATGTCGTGGCCGGGAAGGCTGAAGCTGATTATCGCATAGCCCGTCGCGGACGCACGTGAGGTTTACGGAGTGACCGGAGCTGGGTGGCGGGCCTTCATCGGCGGTATCCAGGGGCTGACTGCACTGTCAGGGTTGCAGCTCGGCGTTGCGCCGGGGATGTTCAGCCAGATGCCACGCGTAGTCCTCGCGCACCAGCGGATCGGTAGGGTCGCTGCCCGCGCGCTGACGACAGCTACGCAGACAGCGCGACGTCGAGGTGTGCGAGCGCGTCGTTGATCTCGTTGAGGTCGAAGTGCGTCGGGTCGTAGTCGACTGGTATCAGTTCGTGGCATCTCGCGCGCTGTGGGTGATTCTGGTCACCCAGGGCACGCATCAGCTCGGCGAAGCCCCCCGGGCCGCCAGAGTCCTCGGGTGGGCAGGCCCGGCGCCCGGTCACACATCGCGGATAGGTGAGTGCTGGGTCGGCCTGGTCGATGGACTCCACCAGAATGTCGTGGTGCCAGTCGTCGCCGAAGTCGTACCAATAACTGAAGCGTTCGCCGACCGGCAGGGTGGCCAAGGTTCGACGCGACTCGTCCCGGGTATCGTCGAGCTCGTGCTCGGGAGCGGCGTAGCACAGCTCACGCACCTCGAACTGGTGCAGGTGGCAGTCGTCCCAGCCCATCGCGGCCTGGATGATGTGGTGCAGCTGCGCCAGGCTCGTTTTGGCGGGCACCTGCAGGCGTCGCCAGATCGGCGGCTTCATGTGCCGCAACGACACCTTGATCGTGTGAACGCTAGGTTTCACCGGCATGGGGCAACCTTAATTCGTCGGCACCGAAGATCGGCACAGTGGGCTATCGTGTGGCCACGCGTCTGCAGGCGTCTGCAGCTGCGGTACATACCCCAGGCGGTGCACCCAAACCCGAGCCTGCGAAGGATCGACCGGGCCTGGTGGCTGGTGAAGTCGCCGCGGTCGAGTCCCGTCACCGCGGCAAGCCGGTGTGAAGGCGCCTCAATGGCGCAGCTCGGCCGCCAGTGTCGGTGTGCGTACGTCGGGGCGCTCGTGGAACCGCAGCTCGGCGTAGGTCACCACAGCCACCCCGACGCCCGCTAAGCTGAGCGGGATGGTGAGCACCTGCTCCAGCAGCGTGGCAGCTGCTGAGTCAGCGCCGACGAGCAGCCCCACCACGACGTTGACCAGAATGAAGTAGCTCACGGAGATCAGGCCATAGAGCAGGATCCGGCCGGCGGTGGGCCAGAACCGGCGGTGCACCAAGGTAAAACAGCGGCCGAGGCCACCTTGCTCCACAGTGACCACGCCGGTCAAGGTGGCGAAGAACACGATCGCCAGATATAACCCCGGGACGATCAGCGCCACGAATCCGAGCACCATCAGGAGTCCCGCGAGAAAACTCCACCCGAGCAGTGGTAATGCCCTGGTCGCGGCGAAACCCAGGGCCACCGCGGGCGTGGTCTGCTCACCGGCCGCGTCGCGGATCGCGATGAACACCGACGCTCCCTGCGCAAACATGCCGACCGCGAGCAGCACTACCACGCTGAGCAGGCTGACCCCGATGAAGGTGCCCACCTCCGTGCCGTCCAGGCCGCGCAGCACGAGCGAGTACACCGCACTGATCACCGCCACGACCAACTGGATCAACAGCAGTGGGACCCAGCTGCGACGAACCACCCCGATCACCAGGTCGAACCATCCACCGAAGTCAGCCGGCACCAGCGGGTCACCGGCCGGCGTTGGTGTGGCCTGCTGCGGGTAGTAACCCTGCGGGGGTGGTGGGTAGCCAGGCTGCTGGGCCGGGTCGTTCGGTTGCCAGTCCGGACCAGGCGGCAGGGTCGACATGAGTGGACAGTATTGGCTGCCACGTCACGCCGCAGCAGCCAATTGGACCAACCGGCCCGCGACACGTACACCAATCCACCGACACGACGGCCCCTCACTACGCCCTGTTATCACTCGGTCTCGAGTTCCCCAGGATGTGGTCATCCATATAGTCTCAGTAAACCGGATGATGCTTACTGCACGCTGAGTAACGCTACACAGCACAGCCGGAGAAGCGGGTGCGGCATATGGCGGCGAGTAACTTCGGTTCCACGGAGCGGAACGCACGGCAACGACGGTGGCGTCCGCGGAAGCGGTTCTGGCCTGCCCGGCGGCGCCAGCACGTCGCGGTGCGCGTCGGGCTGATGGCGGTCGCCATCCTCCTGCTGGGGTTGGGCCGGGGTATCGACCAGTACTACCAGAACGTCTTCATCAATGTGGGCGCGGATCTCGTCGGGGCGATCGTCACCATCTTCGTGATCGTACCGATCGTCAGACGGGCGGGCGAAGGTCGCGTGCGGGAGCTCCCCAAGCTCGACTATGCGTGGTATGTCGACCAGGTCGCCGGTGCAACCTCGAACGTGCGGATCATGGACACGTACTCCACCCTGCTCAATGGCCCGGACACCGCGAGCTTCTTCGAAGCCATCGAGCTGGCATTGGAACGCCAGGCGGTCGTGCAGATTCTGCTGCTCGACCCGGACTCTTCCGCCGCCAGGCAACGCGCGCACGAACTCGATGACCCGGACGTCTACCGCGAGATCATGCGCAATCTTCGGGTGCTCTACGAGTTCCGCAACAAAGCCGGCCCGACATCGCACGGTCGTGACGTCAACGTGCGCATGTACACCGCGTCACCCGCGATCACCCTCTACCGCTGTGACGAGAAGGCTCTGGTGTCTTTCTTCCCGGTCGGCAAGATATCAAGCCAGGGCGCCCAGCTTGAGATCATCGCCGACTCTCCGCTGGGCGCATTCGTCAACGAGCGGTTCAACTCCTTGTGGGCAGGGAGCAAAGATCTCACACAGTTCATGCGGTTGCCGGTGATGCTGGTGGACGCTGCCGGCACCGACACGCACCTTGACGTCGAGTTCATCGAGCTGGAGGGCAAGTACTACGTCGGTGACTCCCGGATGGTGGCGCAGCTGGCCCGCCACCGGACCGGAGCGGTGCTGGCCTACTCGCACAGTGATCAGCAAGTGCTCAACGAGCTCTCGCTCACCGACGATGCCCAGCCGAAGTTGCTTGCCACGCTCAAGGCCCAGTTCGAGGAGAAGTACGGTCGCAGCCACGAGGTGTTCGTCTGTCTCGAAGCAGTCGTGGAAGACAACTTGACTGTGTTGGTGCGCAAGGCCGACGAGGAGTCGGAATAGCCGTGACCGGCAATGGGCGTGGCCAGCCCGGCCGCAGCCTGCGCGACAGTAGGATCGCTGAGCCGAGCTCCTCGTTGGGATGAACAAGGGCTGGCCCGGTACCACCCGCCGGCAGTGGCGGGACCTCGGAGGAGAGAAGCGAACGTCGTCCAGTCGCCTAGCAGCTGACGTCCCAGGGGCGCCGGTGTTTCGCGCCTACACGGATAACCACATCGAGAAGCTGGCCGCCCGAGCGCGGTTCTCAGTCGATGAACGGCTGGCCATGCGGGCCGTGGCAGCTGTGCTCCCGTTCCGCACCAACACCTACGTTGTGGACGAGTTGATCGACTGGATGGCAGTGCCCGACGATCCAATTTTCCGCCTCACCTTTCCGCAGGGCGACATGCTCGCGCCTGCGGACCTGTCCCGGATGGTCGACTTGTTCCGCCGAGGAGCCTCCCGCCAGGAGCTTCAGCTGGCGGCTCACGAGATCCGGTCGCAGCTCAACCCGCACCCGGGCGGTCAGGTCGACCTCAACGTCCCCCGCCATGACGGCGCCGAGCTGGTCGGCATGCAGCACAAGTACGCCGAGACATTGCTGTTCTTCCCCCGGCATGGCCAGACCTGTCACGCCTACTGCACCTACTGTTTCCGGTGGCCGCAGTTCGTCGGTGAACCCAAGCTGAAGATGGCTAGCAATGACACCGGCGGGTTACTGGCCTACCTCCTGCACCATCCTGAGATCACCGACGTGCTCATCACCGGCGGCGACCCGCTCGTGATGAGCACCGCGGTACTGGAGCGCTACATCGAAGTGCTGCTCGACCCGCGGCTAGCAGGCCTGGAGTCAATCCGCCTCGGCACCAAGGCCGTGTCGTACTGGCCCTACCGGTTCGTCACCGACCCCGACGCCGACGATCTCATGCGGTTGTTCGACCGTATCGTCGCGGCTGGCAAGCACCTCGCCGTGATGGGTCACTTCTCGCATCCACGGGAGCTGGAGCTGACCATCGCCGCAACCGCCGTGCAACGGATCCGCAGTACTGGCGCGGTGATCCGGTGCCAGGCCCCGTTGATTCGCCGGGTGAACGACGACCCCAGCACCTGGGCCACGTTATGGCGCACAGCGACCAGAATGGGAGCCATCCCCTACTACATGTTCGTCGAGCGTGACACCGGACCCAAGGACTACTTCGCAGTGCCACTGGCCCGGGGGTACGAGATCTTCCACGACGCCTACAAGCAGGTCTCGGGGCTGGCCCGCACGGTCCGAGGCCCGATCATGTCGGCGCAACCGGGGAAGGTTTGCGTGGACGGGGTAGCCGACATCTGCGGCGAGCAGGTGTTCGTGCTGCACTTCGTGCAAGCGCGCAATGCCGAGCTGGTCAACCAACCTTTCTTCGCCCGATTCGACCCCACCGCGACCTGGCTGACCGACCTCGTCCCCGCGCTCGGCGCCACCCGGTTTCCCTACGAGCCGGCCCTAAGCTGACCCGGACCGCGACCGGTTAGACGTCTAGGAAGCGGACGTCTTTGGCGTTGCGGGTGATGAAGGAACGGCGGGACTCCACGTCCTCGCCCATCAACACGCTGAACAGCTCGTCCGCGGTCGCCGCGTCGTCCAGGGTGACCTGCAGCAGGACTCGGTTGGCCGGGTCCATGGTGGTCTCCCACAGCTCCTTGGCGCTCATCTCACCGAGACCTTTGTAGCGTTGAATCGCGTCGTCCTTGGGTAGCTTGCGGCCCTCCGCGATACCCGCCTCGATGAGGCCGTCACGTTCCCGGTCGGAGTAGGCGTACTGCGCCTCCGCTCGCGGCCATTTAATCTTGTACAGCGGTGGCTGGGCCAGGAACACGTGCCCATGCTCAACCAGCGGGCGCATGAACCGGAACAGCAACGTCAGCAGCAGGGTGCGGATGTGCTGACCGTCCACATCAGCGTCGGCCATCAGCACGACCTTGTGATAGCGCAGCTTGGCCAGGTCGAACTCGTCGTGGATCCCGGTGCCCAGCGCGGTGATCAGCGCCTGGACCTCAGTGTTCTTCAGGACCCGGTCCAACCGCGCCTTCTCCACGTTGATGATCTTCCCGCGGATCGGCAGGATCGCCTGGTACAGCGAGTCCCGGCCGGATTTCGCCGAGCCGCCCGCGGAGTCACCCTCCACGATGAACACCTCACTGCGGGACGGATCAGTGGACCGACAGTCGGACAGCTTGCCGGGCAGGCCGCCCAGATCCCCTGCCGACTTGCGGCGCACCAGCTCGCGGGCGCGGCGGGCGGCCAGCCGGGCCTGCGACGACGAGATGGCCTTGCTGATGATCGTCTTGGCCTCGGTGGGGTTGCGCTCCAACCAGTCGATCAGCCACTCGTTACAGGTGCGCTGCACGAACGACTTGGCCTCGGTGTTGCCCAGCTTGGTCTTGGTCTGGCCTTCGAACTGCGGCTCCCGCAGCTTGATCGACACGATCGCGGCCAGGCCCTCGCGCACGTCCTCACCGGAGAGCGCGGAGTCCTTCTCCTTGAGTAGCTTCTTCTCCCGCGCGTAACGGTTGATCACCGTGGTCAGTGCGGAGCGGAAGCCTTCCTCATGGGTGCCACCCTCGTGGGTATTGATCGTGTTGGCGAAGGTGTACACCGACTCGGTGTACCCGGAGTTCCACTGCATCGCGACCTCGACATCCAGGCCGTCACCACCGGCCTCGAAACTGATCACTTTGCGATGAATGGGGTCCTTGGAGTTGTTGATGTGCTTGACGAAGTCCTCCAGGCCACCGGGGTAGCAATAAGTCAGTTCCTTGACCCGCGCCGGCTGACCCTCGGCGTCCTCGCCATTCTCCTCGGGGATTCGCTCGTCACGCAGAGAAATCGTCAGCCCCTTGTTCAGAAACGCCATCTCCTGAAGGCGGCGAGCCACCGTCTCAGTGTTGAAGTTGGTGGTCTCCAGAATACTCGGATCAGGCCAGAAGGTCACACTCGTCCCGGTCTCGCGAGTTGGCTCACCCTTCTCCAACGGTCCAGGGACGGCGTACTTGTAGGTCTGCCGCCACACATGACCCTTCTGTTTGATCTCCACCTCGAGACGGGTCGACAACGCGTTGACCACGGAGACGCCCACGCCATGCAGACCACCGGATACGGCATAGGCTTTTCCGTCGAACTTGCCGCCGGCATGGAGCACGGTAAGCGCCACCTCGACACCCGGTCGTTTGAGCTTCGGATGGATGTCAACCGGAATACCTCGGCCATTATCGACCACCCGGAGCCCACCGTCCGCCAGGATCGTGAGGCTGAACCGGTCACAGTGTCCGGCAAGAGCCTCGTCGACCGCGTTATCGATCAGCTCCCACACCAGTTGATGGAGACCCCGTTCCCCGGTGGAGCCGATGTACATACCGGGCCGCTTGCGCACAGCCTCGAGGCCTTCCAGCACAGTGATCGACTCAGCGTTGTACTCACTCTTCTTCGCTACCACGGGCCCGGTGTCTCCTCGTGCTCTGTCCAACGGACGTCAGGGTGTGTCGCGTCGTGCGCTGCAGGTAGCCGGTACCGGCGGCAGGGGGCACAGCGCTGGCCCACTAGGGCCATTCTACTGGTGGGCCACCTCAGAACGGGGTCCAGGACACCTCTGGCTCGGCCTCAGGCGCCCGAACAGCGACATCTCAAGGTCCCGGGGACACCTGCGGCGGGCGGCTCAACCATAGGTGTCCCGCGGTCCGCGGCCGCGGACGTGCCGGGGGCCGTGCACCCAGTTCGGCGCCGCCGGGCCCTGCACTCGCAGCCGGTTCACCACACCGGGCCCGACGCCTGCGGCAATCCGCGCGATCAACTGCCGTTGCAACAACCGCAGTTGAGTGGCCCAGGCGGTGGAGCCGGCCCGTACGACGAGTTCCCCCTCCTTCAGAGATACCGGCTGGGCATGCTCGGCGACCTCGGCACCCACCAGCTGCGCCCACCGGGCGAACACCACACCCGCGGACACCTGGTCTGCCCAACCGCGGTCAGCGACCAACCGGGACGCCAGCCGGCCCAGCAGCTGCGGATCCCGATCGTCGGGCCGGGCTCCGGACCAGCGGCGACGTCGTCGGGCCGGGGCCGGTTGGTCCGCTGACGTGCGGCGCGCGGACCCTGCAGCCCGGGCGGCTGCCAGCGCTGCACGGGCAATGTCCGCACCCCGGGGTGGCTGCGCGGGACTCGGGGAGTGACTCGACATCAAGTTATCCACACTGTCCACAGGGTTATCCCCAACCTGGGCCCGCTCCTCGAAATCATCGGACACGGTGCACCTGCCCGCCGTGCACGTCGAACCGCGTCCCGTGAAGCTCCTCGGGCACATCACCCGCGACCGCCGCGGTGACCACCACCTGCTCGGCAGCCAGCGCCACCTCGGCGAGCCGGGCCCGGCGCCGGGTGTCCAGCTCGGCGAAGACGTCATCGAGCAGCAACACCGGCTCGGCACCGGCACCGCGCAGCAACTGGTAACTACCCAGCCGCAGGGCCAGCGCCAAGGACCATGACTCGCCGTGGCTGGCGTAGCCCTTGGCCGGCATCCCGCCCAGTACGAGCTCCAGGTCGTCGCGATGTGGCCCGACCAGGCAGACCCCACGCTCGACCTCGGTCATCCGCACCCGATCCAGCTGCGTCAACATCGCCACCTCCAACAATTCGACGTCGGCCTTGCCAGTCCCCACCGGTAGCGCGTCACCCACGCTGCTGCGGTACTCCAGCTGCGCGGTGGCTGACTCCGGAGCCACCGCGTGATAGGCCGCCACAGCGTACGGAGCCAGCTCGACGACGAGGTCCAGCCGGGCGGCGAGCAGCTCCGCACCGTGTCGGGCGAGGTGTCCGTCCCAGACGTCCAGGGTGCGCAGATCCCCTGCCCCGTTGGCACGCCGCGCTGCGCCAACGGTCTTGAGCAACGCGACGCGCTGGCGCAGCACCTTGTCGTAGTCGGCTTGCACGCCCGCCAACCGGGGAGCGCGCAGGGCCAGCAGCTCATCGAGAAACCGGCGGCGCTGCGCTGGATCACCACGGACCAGTGCTAAGTCCTCCGGGGCGAACAGCACGCTGCGCAGCACCCCGAGCACCTCTCGCGGCCGCGGCACCGGAGAGCGGTTGAGCCTGGCCCGGTTCGCCCGCCCCGGCGAGATCTCCACCTCCACGGTCAGCTCCCGGCCGGCGTGCACCACCGTGGTTCGCACGATGGCGCGTTGAGCGCCGTGTCGCACCAGTGGCGTATCGGTGGACACCCGGTGCGAACCCAACGTGGACAGGTAGCCCAACGCTTCGACCAGGTTCGTCTTGCCCTGCCCGTTCGGGCCGACCAGCACCGCAACACCGGGTTCGAAGTCGAGCTCGGCATGCTCCCAGGAGCGGAAGTCGGTGACCGTGAGCTGCCTGATGTACACGGAGTTAGCCAAGCCCTCCTAGTAGTGCGGGCCCCTACCGTAGCGGGGACATCCGACGTCGACGTCGGTGTATCCGCTGGTGCTGCGGGCATCCACGGGCTTGTTTTTGAGGTCTTCTTCCTGAAAAGAGAACACCAGTAGCAGTAGTAAGTCCTGTGGGCGCTGTGGATGCTCGCCGTCCGGGCAGCTCCGACGGTGTGGTGCGCTGTGGACTGCACCTGTTGTAGTTCGTGCGGCGGCCGATCCGGCGGTGGACGGTTGCCCGCGCCGGAGCGTGATGCACAGCGGCGCCCAGTTATCCACAGAGTTGTCCTCAGGTGTGGGTGGATGATCCCCCAACCTCGCGCAACCCGTAACAACAGAACTCAGCCGCGCGACAACGTAAAAGACCAAATGGCACAAACTGATCGAGGAGACCTGCCAGCCGCGATGTGCTCCACCGTCGTCTCAACCGGGACGGGGATCAAGGAGTCGGGGACGAACGGAGCGAGGCGTGACTGTCGAGCGGAGACGTTGGCTGGCGTTGTTGGTGCTATGCCTGGGTGATCTGATGATCGTGCTCGATACCACGATCGTGAACGTCGCGTTGCCGTCGATCCGCGTGGATCTCGGGTTCTCGGAGACCTCGCTGGCCTGGGTGGTCAACATCTACATGCTGACCTTCGGTGGATTCTTGCTGTTGGCCGGGCGGATGGGCGACTTGTTCGGCCACCGTCGGCTGTTCTTGATCGGTTTAGTGGTGTTCACCTCTGCCTCACTTCTTTGTGGCTTGGCCGGCTCGGCGGAGTTTTTGATCGGGGCGCGCGCGGTGCAGGGCCTCGGCGGTGCGGTCGTCTCGGTGGCCCCCCTGTCATTGATCATGACCATGTTCACTGAACGGGCCGAGCGAGCCAAGGCGATGGGCGTCATCGGATTCGTCATCGCCGGAGGCGGCAGTATCGGTGTGCTTCTCGGCGGTATCGTGACCGATGCCCTTGACTGGCACTGGATCTTTCTGGCCAACATCCCGATCGGTGCTGCGGTCATCGTGCTCTGCCTCGTCCTGATTCCTTCTGGAGCCGGTCAGGGCAGCGCCGGGCGGCTCGACGTGGCCGGCTCCGTCACTGTCACCGCGGCTCTGATGATTGCCGTCTACGCAATCATGGATGGCAACCAGGTGGGTTGGTCCTCCCTCCGCACGATTGGCCCGCTCATCGTTGCTGTCGCGCTGCTCGCGGCCTTTCTTCGCATTGAGGCCCGCGCCGAGTCGCCGCTCATGCCGCTCGGGCTGTTCCGCCTCCGCAGTGTTGTCACCGCGAACGCCGTTGGTGTGCTGTGGGCGGCTGCCATGTTCGGCTGGTTCTTCCTGGCCGCCCTCTACCTACAGCTCGTACTCGGTTACAATCCGCTCCCGGTTGGTCTCGCTTTTCTGCCCGCGAACTTGATCATGGGTGCCCTTTCACTCGGCCTGTCCGAGCGAATCGTGCTGCGGTGTGGCATCAGGGCGCCACTGGCGGCCGGGATGCTTCTCGTTGCCGCCAGCCTCGCGCTGTTCGCGCGGGTCCCCATTGAGGGGACCTACGCCGTCGACGTGCTGCCGGGCATGATCCTGCTCGGTCTCGGGATGGGCATATCGTTGAACCCGATGCTGCTCGCTGCGATGAGCGAGGTGGAGCAGGGCGAGGCCGGTGTCGCCTCGGGAGTGGCGAACACTGCGTTCATGATGGGCGGGGCACTGGGGCTGGCCGTGCTTGCCAGCCTCGCCGATGCCCGCACTAGCGAACTAACGGCCGCTGGTGCCGACCGGCTCGTCGCCCTCACCAACGGCTATCACGTTGCCTTCGTCGTTGCGGCGGTTTTTGCCGCCACGGCCGCCGCCTTGGCCGCCCTTCTGCTCGGACCGGTCGCTGTGCCGCCACCCGCTGCGGACCGGGACGTCCTGAGCGCGCACGCCGCGGTCGACTGAAAACCCGATGTCGTGCTACGTGCTCGATTCGTGGAGTGCTGGGAGGGATCTGGTTACCGTGCACGGGATGCGCACTCGCACGGCGGCGCCGTCGGAGGTGATGGTGGATTTCAGGACACAGTCTTGGAAGGACGTGGCCGATCGGGTGGAGCGCTGTTTGGGTGTGCGGTTGGATCGGGAGTCCGCCGTGGTGAAGCGGCGTTCGGTGGGATCGCGTACCGATCGAGATACCTGGGTTCGCATTGAGGCGCGGCCGTGTTCGAAGCTCACGGGGCAGGGCGTGGTGTGGCGGGCCGATGAAACAGAACTGGTGATTGTGCCCCCGATCAAGCCGGGTGGCGTGCTCAGCGTCGACCCAGGGCTGTCGCAGGCGTGGTGGGCGACGCTTGGTGGATCGCTGGGTGCGCTTGCGGCACAGGCCATGACCCGGGTCGCGACCCCGCATACGGTCCCGATCTCTCGGGACCTAGCCACGCTCGGCCACCGAAGCGAGGCCCGGCATGCTGCCACGCTTGCCCAACGCCACATGGACACTGCCGGCCGCGACGAGCCAGGACGCTTCGGATTCGATCGCGCCGAACTCCACCAGCACTTGGCCGAGGCGTTCCTATGCCTTGGTGACACCAGTGTGGCCCGCGTCCATGCGGACCGCTCGCTTGAGCTGAAAAGACCCGGATCGGGAGGTTGGGCCGCCGCGACGGTCATCCTCGCCCGTGTCCACGCGGCGGAACGCAGTACCGCCGAGGCCACCGCGCTCGCAAACAGCGTTCTGGACACGGTGCTACCGGCTTTATTGCGGGAAACCACCCGGCGCCGTCTGCGGGCTTTGGACGTTGACCTGCTCAGCGAACGTCAGCCGGGGCAAGCCTCCAGAGACCTGCACGATCGGCTGCTGACGCTGCCCGCACACATTCCGGCCCGACGCGCGAGCCCCGAACCCAACGGACAATGATTCGCGGGCAATGCCGATACATGACCAGACAGATTTGGTGATCCCGGCCGGTCAGTTGTCCGCCTGGGCGTCCCGGTGTTGCGCCCAGGCGGATCAACCGACAACTCATAGCGTGGTGCACTGTGCTGCGAGACACCTGAGGGTTCTCCCCTACTGAGACCCTGATCTGCACCAGACACCATCGCCGCATCCGCCCCAGCTGCGAGGCATGTGGATGTTCTGCAGACGTGCCGTGCCCGGTCCCGCAATGGTGGACTCGACGAACTCTGCGGGTCTGCTCACCATGCGAGCACGGTGCTCAGGAGCGGGCGCGTTGTTTGATGCGGGAGGTGAGCTCCTGGACCTGGTCGTAGGTGCGGCGGCGTTCGGCCATCTCCTTGCGGATCTTGCGGTCGGCGTGCATCACGGTGGTGTGGTCGCGGCCACCGAAGGTCTGGCCGATCCGGGGCAGCGATAGATCGGTCAGTTCCCGGCACAGGTACATGGCAATCTGCCGGGCCTGCGCGACGTGCTTGGTCTTCCCCGGCCCGCACAGGTCCTCGAGGGTGAGCCCGAAGAACTCCGCGGTCACCGCCATGATGTTCGGTGCGCCGATCTCGTGCGCTTGGTCGTCGGGGATGAGGTCGCGCAGCACGATCTCGGCGAGCTGGTTGTCGACCGGTTGGCGGTTCAGCGAGGCGAATGCGGTCACGCGGATTAGGGCTCCCTCCAGCTCGCGGATGTTGCGTTCGATCCGGGCGGCGATGAACTCCAACACCTCGTCGGGTGCGGCCAGCCGGTCACCAGCGGCCTTCTTGCGAAGGATCGCGATCCGGGTCTCCAGCTCGGGCGGTTGGATGTCCGTGATCAGGCCCCACTCGAACCGGGTGCGCAACCGGTCCTCCAGGGTGCCGAGTCCCTTAGGCGGTCGGTCGGAGGAGATCACGATCTGCTTGTTCGCGTTGTGCAGGGTGTTGAAGGTGTGGAAGAACTCCTCCTGGGTACCTTCCTTGCCTTCCAGGAACTGGATGTCGTCCACCAGCAGCACGTCGACGTCACGGTAGCGGCGTTGGAAGGCGACCTTGCGGTCGTCGCGCAGGGAGTTGATGAAGTCGTTGGTGAACTCCTCGGTGGAGACGTACCGCACCCGCATCCCGGGGAACAGCCGTTGCGCGTAGTGCCCGACGGCGTGCAGCAGGTGCGTCTTGCCCAAGCCCGACTCACCCCAGATGAACAGCGGGTTGTACGCCCGGGCCGGTGCTTCCGACACTGCGACGGCGGCCGCATGCGAAAACCGGTTGGAGGCACCGATCACGAAGGTATCGAAGGTGTACTTCTCGTTGAGCCTGGTCTGCGAGCTCGACGGCCGAGTCGCCGCCGCGGCGGCCGGGCCACCGTAGGTAGGCCAGATCTCGTGCACGGTGGCCAGCGCGGCCTCCTCCTCGCTCTGCTCACCGGGGCGAGTGACCGCTTCCCCGGTCGGCCTAGCGGAACTCTCGGACTCAGCAGTGCTCTCCGAGGTGAACTGTGGCGGCAACTGTGGTGGCACCGGCAACGGGTGGTCAACCTTGACAGCCAGGGAGACCTGCCGACCCAGATGCCGGGACAGTGCCGCGCTGATCGGCTCGCGTAGCGCGCGCTCGATAGCGTCCTTGGCGAAATCGCTGGGTGCAGCCAGCAGCGCAGTGCCATCGAGCAGGCCGATCGGGCGGGTCACCCGCATCCAGGCCCGTTGCTGGGGTGACAGAGTTCCGGTGGAGAGCTCCCGCACGACCTCGTTCCAGATCTGACCGAGATCGGTTTGCCGCTCTGACACCCGCTGACTCCCCTTTGGCCGGTGGTGGACTTCAGGAGCACTGGTGTGTCCACAAGGTTGTCCACAGCTGTGGATGACGATGGATTACTCCGCTCCCCAGGGTCCCCGACGTGCCAGCTTGCCGTGCGAACCCAGCGATGATCGGGCCCCGCAAGCTAGCAAGCCTGGGGTGCTGCCACAAGAACCCGGTGTAAGCAAGCACCACCGATGTAACGGCGTGTCGCTCGGACGGTGACGCGGGATGCTGGTTTTGACGGAGCCGGTGCCGGCCGCCTAGGATCGGGCCGTCTCCTGCCCACCGGCGGGTATTCTTGCGCGCCTGGTCCACGGAGCTGGTTCGGTCTCCGTGGACCAGGCACGCAAGAGCGTTCGTTGTCCGGGCTTGTTGCCCGGACTGGCAGGGAGACGTACCTGAGCACCCGCAGTCCTGAGGGCTGCGACCCCGCAACGTGAGAACTCAAGTACCAGGAGAACGACAGCCGTGGCCAAGGGCAAGCGTACGTTCCAGCCGAACAACCGTCGCCGCGCGAGGACCCACGGGTTCCGGTTGCGCATGCATACCCGCGCCGGTCGGGCCATCGTTTCGGCCCGGCGTCGCAAGGGCCGTACTGAGTTGTCAGCCTGATCTGCCTACGCTGCGGATATCTGGCGTTGCTGCCCGCTGGTACCCGACTCACCCGCCGCGACGACTTCGCGACAGCGATGCGGCGGGGTCGTCGGGCGGCCTGCGGGGCTGTCGTCGTGCACCTGGCCCGTCCCACCGCGGTCGACGTGCCGCCACGGGTGGGTTTTGTGGTCGGTCGGCCGGTCGGCGGCTCCGTGATGCGCCACCGGGTGCAGCGCCGGCTGCGGCATCTGATGCGGTCGCGGTTGGCGAAACTGCCCGCGGGAGTGCTCGTGGTGGTGCGCGCGTTGCCGGCGTCGGCCGGTGCAAGTAGCGCGGCGCTGGGTGATGACCTCGACGGGGCGCTGCGGCGGTTGCTCGGCTCTCGGACCACCCCGAGCGGCGGGCGATGACGGTGTTGGTTTCTGGGCCTCAAGCGGCTCCACTGGTGCGGGTCCTGGTGCTCATCCTGCGGTGCTATCGTCGGTGGATCTCTCCGGTCTTGCCGCCCACCTGCCGGTTCTTTCCCAGCTGCAGTGCGTACGCGATCGAGGCGCTGACCGTGCATGGTGTGCTGCGCGGATCGTGGTGGACCGCGAGACGGCTCCTTCGCTGTGCACCCTGGCACCCTGGTGGGGTGGACCCGGTTCCCCCAGCGAGATCACCCAGCTCCCCCGCCGAGAGTGAGTCGTAGTGCTGAACTTCATCTACTACCCGGTGTCGGCCATCTTGTGGTTCTGGCACAAGGCGTTCGGCTACTTGCTGGGTCCGGGCAACGGTTTCGCGTGGGCGTTGGCTGTGGTGTTCCTGGTGTTCACCTTGCGCGCCGTGCTGTTCAAGCCGTTCGTCAGCCAGGTCCGCTCGATGCGCAAGATGCAGGAGTTCGCGCCGGAGATCCAGAAGCTGAAGAAGAAGTACGGCGACGACCGCCAGAAGATGGCGGCGGAGATGCAGAAGCTGCAGTCCGAGCACGGGGTGAACCCGCTGGGTGGTTGCCTGCCGGTGCTGGTGCAGATCCCGGTGTTCATCGGGTTGTTCCACGTGTTGCGGTCGTTCAACCGGGACTTCCTGTCCACCGAGCAAAACCGCGCGGTCGGCAACTACGTGTTCAGCGCGGTCGACGTCCGATCCTTCCTCGACGCCCACTTGTTCGGGGTGCCGCTGTCGTCTTACATCACTGAGCCCGCGAACCTGTTGGCGCGCTACGGCGACATCTCGCGGTGGCAGATCGCCGCGGTCGCGGTGCCGCTGACCCTCGTCGCCGGTATCCTCACCCATCTCACGGCCAAGCACTCGGTGGAGCGGCAAGATCCAGTGCAGACCGCCGCGAACCCGCAAGCCGCGATGATGCAGAAGCTCACGCTGTACCTGTTCCCGGTGGGCGTGGTCGCCGGTGGTCCCTTCTTCCCGCTGGCGATCCTGCTGTACTGGCTGTCTAACAACCTGTGGACGCTGGCTCAGCAGCGAGTGGTGTATCGGCGCATCGACGCGGAGGACGCGCAGAAGAAGGAGTTAGCGGTGGTGCAGCGCCAGGCCCTGGCGCCGAAACCGGGTCAGAAGCCGATCCGACCGAAGGGGCCCTCGGGCCTCGCTGATCGGCCCGAGGGCGGACCGGACTCCGTAGACTCAGCGTCCGGGGCAGATTCCGCGTCCGGGCCGGTTTCTGCGGCATCGAACGGGGTGACAGCGAACGGTGTGGCAGCCCCGGGTGCCGGATCGATCGATGCTAGCCCAGGGTCGGCCGACGGCCAGGGCTCGGCGCGTGTGGACGGCTCTGCACCACCTGGCATGATCCAGCAACGGCCGCGGCCGCAGAAGAAGACCAACCGGAAGCGCCGCTGAGGGCGCAAGCGCCCAGAGAGGAGACAGTTGTGGCGGAAACGCTGGCGACTGAGACAGCGGTGACCGAGCCGGACTCACCGGTTGCCCCTGGTGCGGTAGTGGATGCTGATGGCGCGTCCGGTGCCACCCGGTTGGTGCGCCACGCGCCGGTGAGTGAGGATGTGCTCGTTCAAGAGGGCGACGTTGCGGGTGACTACCTCGAACGACTGCTTGACCTGATGGATTACGACGGCGACATCGACCTTGACGTCGAGGCTGGTCGGGCCATGGTGAGCATTGATGGTGGAGACGACCTGGCGAAGCTGGTGGGGCCGCACGGTGCGGTACTCGAGGCGCTTCAGGAGCTCACCCGCCTTGCGGTGCAACAACAGACCGGTGCTAAGAGCCGGCTGATGCTCGATATCGCACAGTGGCGATCCGCTCGGCGGGACGATCTCAGCGAGCTGGGCCGGTCGACCGCGGAGCGGGTGCTCCATGGTGGTGAGCCGGTCCGCCTGGAGCCGATGACACCGTTCGAACGGAAGATCGTGCATGACGCGGTGGCCGCAGTAGACGGCGTGCTCAGCGAAAGCGAGGGCGAGGAGCCACACCGCTGTGTCGTGGTGCTGCCCGGCTGATGTTTCACGTGAAACACCCCGCTGTTGGCGTGCCGCCGGTTCCGCCGGCCGTTGGCGTACCGCCGGCCGAGCCGGCCGTTAGCGTACCGCCGGTTCCGCCGGCCGTGGCAGACGTTTGGGTAGCCGCCCACGCAGTGTTCGGTGATCGGTACCCCCTTGCGGAGCGGTATGCGGCGTTGCTCGCCGGGTCCGGGGTCGATCGAGGTCTGATCGGTCCGCGGGAAGCGGATCGGTTGTGGGAACGCCACCTGCTCAACTCCGCAGTGCTCGCTGAGTTGGTGCCCGAGGGTGCTCGGGTGCTCGACGTCGGGTCCGGCGCGGGGCTACCGGGAATACCGCTTGCGCTCGCTCGGCCGGACCTGACGGTCATCCTGCTGGAGCCGATGGCCCGGCGGGTGGCATGGCTACAGGAAGTGCTCGCCGAACTCGGTCTGACAATCTCGGTGCACCGTGGTCGCGCCGAGGAGCCGCCGGTACGGCGGGAGCTCGGCGGCAATGACGTGGTGACGGCTCGGGCGGTCGCGCCGTTGGGACGGTTGGCTGCTTGGAGCCTTCCGCTGGTGGCACCGGGTGGGCGCCTGCTCGCGGTGAAGGGGGCCAGCGCGCGGGAAGAGATTGCCCGGGACGCCGTTACGGTGCGGGCTGCTGGAGGGGCGGCGATGGAGGTCGTGCAGTGCGGTGCCACCATCGTGGCGCCACCGACGACGGTCATCGTGATACCCCGGCTGGCCCCTCGGCCGGCGGGGGCACGCCGGAAGAAAGCTCGGTGAGAGTGAGCCCCGTGTTTCACGTGAAACCGTGTCGCGGGATGGTGCTGGCGCGTTAGGTAGGTCGCGGCCTCGATATGGCCTCGCTCGCGTGTCGCCATCGACCACGACCGCTTTCGACCACGACCGCTTTCGACCACGACAGAGTGGAGCCCATCAGGTGTCCTGTCCCCCCAGTGCCCCTTACGAAGCTCCCGCTGCGGCCCCTGCTGGAGCGTCGGCTCGCTCGCTCGGAGGTGACCCAGGAAGTGCCCGGCCGTCGGACGCCGGGTGGACGCCGATCGCAGACGAAGCGGAGCGGGCCACTCGGGTCAAACATCCCACGGACCGGTTACCCCGTCCCGCCCACCGGCGAGTCCTGGCAGTGGCCAACCAGAAGGGCGGGGTAGGCAAGACCACGAGCACGGTCAACCTTGCCGCTGGGCTGGCTCTCCAGGGCCTGCGCACGTTGGTGGTCGACCTGGATCCGCAGGGAAATGCCTCCACCGCGGTGGGAATCGAGCACCGCGCTGGCACTCGGTCGGTGTACGAGGTGTTACTCGGGGAGATCGGGATCGTCGACGCCGTCGCGGTGAGCCCGCAGTCCCCCAATCTGCTTTGCATCCCGGCCACCATCGACCTCGCCGGCGCCGAGATCGAGCTGGTGTCCATGGTGGCCCGAGAGTCCCGCCTGTTCCGGGCCCTGTCCGGGGCTGTGCTGGATGAGCTGGGCGTTGACTACGTCTTCATCGACTGCCCCCCTTCGCTGGGACTACTCACGGTGAACGCGCTGGTCGCCGCACCCGAGGTGTTGATTCCCATCCAGTGTGAGTACTACGCCCTGGAAGGGCTCGGGCAGTTGTTGCGGAACATCGAGTTGGTGCAGGCGCACCTCAACCCCGCACTGACGGTGTCCACGATCCTGTTGACGATGTACGACGGGCGGACCAAACTGGCTGATCAGGTCACCACCGAAGTCCGCAACCACTTCGGTGACCAGGTGCTCAGCACTGTGATTCCGCGCAGCGTGAAGATCTCGGAAGCGCCAGGTTTCGGGCAGACCGTGCTGGTGTACGACCCCGGTTCCCGGGGTGCCCTGAGCTACTTGGACGCGGCGCGAGAGATCGCGCTGGACCACCGCTACCTGGAGCCTGACGATCGTCGCCCAGCTGCCCGGGAAGTGACCCGTTGATGTCCCCCAGCAGCGCACTCCCCCAGACGCCGACCTCCCTCACGCCTGGTGTCCAGCGCAGAGGCGGACTCGGTCGCGGCTTGGCCGCGTTGATTCCTACCGGACCGGTCAGCACTGAGGTGAGCGACCCCGCGCCGGGTCAGCGTCCAGACGGTCACCTGGACGCGCCGGTCAGCCGGATCGCGGGAGCGAGCTACCAGGAAGTGCCGATCGGGGCCATCGTGCCCAACCCCCGGCAGCCCCGGCAGGTGTTTGACGAGGAGGCGCTGGCCGAGCTCACGCACTCGATCCGGGAATTCGGGCTGTTACAGCCCATCGTGGTCCGCCCACTGCCGGCGGGGCCGGCGATCGAGCTACTGCCGGCAGTCGGACAACCGACCGCTGATCGCTACGAGCTGATCATGGGTGAGCGGCGGTGGCGGGCAGCACAGCAGGCCGGGCTGGAGTGCATCCCGGCAATCGTACGGAGTACCGGTGACGACGCCATGCTCCGCGACGCGTTGCTGGAGAACATCCACCGCGTGCAGCTCAACCCACTGGAGGAGGCCGCTGCCTACCAGCAGCTGCTGGAGGACTTCGGGGTGACCCACGAGCAGCTGGCGGCGCGGATCGGGCGCAGTCGCCCGGTGATCACCAACACCATCAGGTTGCTCAAGCTGCCTGTTGCGGTGCAGCGGCGGGTCGCGGTGGGTGTGCTCTCCGCTGGCCATGCCCGAGCGTTGCTCGGCTTGGAGGAGCCGTTCGCCCAGGAAGCCCTGGCAACGCGGATCGTCGCCGAAGGGCTGTCCGTGCGAGCCACCGAGGAAGCCGTCACGCTCAGCCGTACGGAGCCGGCCCGGACTACCCCGAAGACGGTGGCACCCCGACCGATGCGAGCGCCGGGGCTGCAGCAACTCGCGGAGAACCTCTCCGACGCCTTCGACACCCGGGTCAAGGTTGAACTGGGCCGCCGCAAAGGCCGGATCGTCGTGGAGTTCGGCTCGGTAGACGACCTTGAGCGCATCGTCACGCTGATGACGCCACCGCGGTGACTCCGCCCGTTTACCGGCCACCGGTGCTAGCTGGTGCGCTTTCGCTCGGTCCCGGAGAGGTGCAGTGCCGCGTCATTCCAGTGGCCGGGCGCTGCCGTGAACGGATACTCGCCGGTGCTCTATTGCGCGCCCGGCCGTTGTGGTAGTAGCTGTTGCCCTACCTTCGCACAACGCACTAGTTCCCGTTGCCCGAGGTGTGAGTGAAGTGTTACCGTGCGTCACATGGGTAAGCATGACAAGCCGCCCCCGGATCCGGATCCAGGGGGTGACGCGCAACTCCCGCCGAAAAAGCCGTTACCTCCACCACCGGATCCCGGCAAGCACAGCAAGCCGGACCCCCTTGACGAGAACGACAAGACGTAGTGGCCGATGCCGAGGCGCTACGTCAGGGCATGGTGGAGGGTCTGACCCAGCGGGGTGAGCTGGACGAACGGTGGCGGGCCGCGTTCACCGAGGTTCCCCGCCACGAGTTCATCCCGGAGCTGGTGTGGCGCCACGACGGCGACACGAGTGCTCACTGCGATCTGGTGCCGCTGCGACGCTGTGATGACCCGCAGGGCTGGTTGGAGCGGGCCTACGCCAACATCGCCGTAGCCACGCAGGTGGACGATGGTCACCCGGTCGGTGAGGCGGAGTGCGGGTTCGAGGTCACCTCCTCGGCGTCGATGCCGGGCGTGGTGGCGGAGATGCTCGCCGCGCTGGACGTCGAGTCGGGAATGCGGGTGTTGGAGATCGGTACCGGCACTGGGTACAACGCGGCGTTGCTGGCCCACCGGCTCGGTGCTGAGCAGGTGGTGAGCGTGGAGGTGGACCCGGCCGTGGCCGGGCACGCCCGCCGGGCTCTGGCCGCCGCGGGGTTCGGTGCGGTGACTGTGGTGACCGCGGACGGCGCGGAGGGTTATCTGCCGGGGGCGCCTTATCATCGGGTGCTTTCCACGGTGGCGGCTGCGGAGGTGCCGTATGCATGGGTAGCGCAGACCCGTCCGGGGGGGCTGGTGCTCACCCCGTGGGGCACCCCGTACTACCCGGGTGGTCTGCTCGCGCTCACTGTGCACCGTGATGCCACCGCGACGGGTCGGATCGTCGGGCCGGCGGCGTTCATGTGGTTGCGCGCCCAGCGCATCCCCCGCTATATCATGAGCCGGATCGTGCGACACGAGGATCTGGCGACCGTGTCCACCACCGATCTGCACCCGTGGTATGTGGCCGGTGATGTCGATGTGTCCACCACCATCGGGTTGCGCGTGCCTCAGTGCGAGAGCCTCTACGATCCGGACAGCGCGGAGACCGGCACCCTGTACCTCATCGATCAGTGGAGCGGCTCTTGGGCTACCCTGGAGATCACCACCGAGGCGCCCTACGAGGTGCGTCAAAGCGGAGCACGCAAGCTCTGGGACGAGGTGCAGACCGCCTACCAGTGGTGGCTGAACAGGGGCAAGCCACCCGTCGACGCATGGCGGTTCGCCCTCGGCCCCGGCGGTCAACGGATCGAGCTCCCCCTCGTGGATGACGTTCGTTCCTGATTCTGCCGCCGACACCCGCCCGCCACTGCGGCTGGGCTAGCCTGCCGCCGCATGAGCCGCCCGCCACTGCCCCCTGCGCAGTACTACGCCAGCCTCCCCAAACAGATCACCGGTGCCGGCGCAATCCTGCACGACGGCCACCAACGAATCCTGCTGGTTCGCCCGTCCTATCGCCAGGACACCTGGGAGATCCCCGGCAGCGGCCTGGAGGCCGGGGAATACCCCTGGCAGACCGCGCGCCGCGAGATCAAGGAAGAGCTTGGTCTCGACCTCGCGCCGGGTCGCCTCCTGGCTGTGGACTGGGTGCTCCCGGGCAGCGACGGCAGGCCCGCACTGGCTAATTTCCTGTTCGAGGGCGGGCAGCTCACTCAGGACCAAGCCGAAGCGCGCCTGCGGCTCGACACCCACGAACTCAGCGAGTGGCGCCTGACCACCGCCCAGGAGTGGGACGACCTGCTCCTCCCGCACATGGCCCGCCGCCTGCGGGCCTGCGCCGACGCGCTGGCCACCGGGACTACCGCCTACCTCCAGCACGGCTGGCACCCCACCCACCCCGACGACTGGCGCCGCCAACCCCCCTCGTGCCGACCCGGCAACGCGGACACCACCGGGAGCCGTCATGAAAGATGAGCAAGAGATTCGCAGTGCGCTGCGCTTTGCCAGCGATCTGCCATCGTGTGGTGCAAACTGGCGAACAGAGACTGTATGGGGGTCCACACCGTGGAAGAGTTCGCACCGCCGGGAGCTGTCGGTCACGGCTCGCCTCACAGCGAAAGCTAGCCGGACTGACCCAGCAGCAACTCGCCGCCCGTAGCCATGTCAGCGCGAGCCTGATCTCCCAGGTTGAGCGGGGTGTGGTCCCTGCCTCACCGGGGTTCACCGCGGCGGTGGCCAGTGGTCTGGAGATCGAGGTGGAAGCGCTCTACGCTCAGCCGCACGGAGCCGCGATCACTGATCTGAGAGCACACCAAGCGAGGGTGCCGGCGCTGCGGGTGGCGCTGGACTGTGCCGATGATCCGGTGTTGAGCGGCCCGACGATGACACAGGTCGAGCTGCGCACCAAGCTCGACGAGTGTGAGCGTGACCGAACCCGATCACGTTATGTACAGATGACTGCCGCACTACCCGAGTTGTTACAGCATTCCTACGTGCTTGCCGCCGACGCCCGGGCTGGCATCGAGTCCGAGATGGCGTGGTCACTGCTTTCCGACGCCTACCTGCTTGCTCAGACGGTCTGCTTCCGGTTCGGTCATCTCGACCTTGCAGCGCAGGTCAACGAGCGCTGGCGGCAGGCGGCTGACCATTCAGGTGATCCGCTACGCGGGGCGACTGCCGCATATCAGCGCGGTGCGCTGCGGTTATTCCGCGGCGACTACCACGGGGTGCTGCGCCTCATGGAACGTGCCCACTCCCAGATCGCGCAGCAGCGAGGCCCCACCGCGAACTCGGTGCGTGCCCAACTGCACCTCCGGCAGACCATCGCCTACGCTCGCGAGGGCATCGCCGACCGGGCCGACGATCACATCACCGCAGCTCGGGAGCTAGTCGCGCGCGGGGTTCCCGCAAACCCTTACTTCGACGTGCTTGCGACAGAGACCAACGTCGACCTCCACTGGGTCGCGGTACCTGTCGAGCTCTCGGATGGCACCACCGCCGTCGCCCGTGCGGGCCGCGTGCAGCACCCGGAACGCGACGAGCCATGCCGAGCGGGACGCTACTGGATCGATGTCGCCCGCGCGTGGACGCTGTACGGCGCCCGGGCCCAAGCCCTCGATGCACTCAACCGGGCCCGCCGTCTCGCCCCGCAGTTGACCCGCTACCACCCGCAGGTCCACGAGACTGTTCACCTGCTTGCCGAGACTGACCGGCGGGCCACCGATTCTCTGGCCGGGTTCGCTCGCTGGATCGGCGTGACGCTCTAGGCCCCAGCGGCAGGAACCCGTCCTTGTGAAGTTCTTGCGAGTCGAGCGGTATTGGGCGTGTCTAACCTGAGGACGCCGCGTGACCTACTCTTACTTTCCGAGCAGACCGGCGCGACGGCGGATGACCCTGAGGAGGGCCAGTGTACGAACTCATCGCCAGCGCTTTCCTGGGAAACTACATTCTGGTGCGACCGGGCTGCCGTAACGGGATGAAGATCTCTTACGCCAGGTACGAGGAACTCGCCCAGGCTGTACCCGATAACATCAGTCCGGCTTGGTTGGTCGCCGTGGCACGCCGCGCCTGGGATCTTGACATCTCTGATGAACCCGTGTCCGGCAGAATCCTTGTCAGGCCGGAATCCTCGCTCGGCTATGGTCGCGCCTCTTACGAACAACTACGATTGCGAGCACTGTTACCTGGGGTTGAAGAGATTTGACGGTTTATCTTGACCGGACAGGGAACGACTACTTCACGTCATACGAGATGCCGGAGTGCTATGGCTTCAACTTACTGGCGGCAAACCGATGATAGATCGCTTTTTTTACCCAGGTGTATAGCCTGGCTTACTATCTTGGGATGATGTTGACCATTCTCTCCAATGGTTCACGGTTGTCGAATCCCAAGATTCTCGATCTACTCACTTCTCGACGTCCGTACCGGATTACGCTCAGTGTATACGGGGCGAGTGCGGAAAGCTATGATGGCCTGACTCGACGTAAGGGTGCGTTCAGGCTGTTCGAGAAAGGACTGCATGCTGGGTGTGAGGCTGGACTACCGCTGGCGCTGAGCATGATTGTCACCAAGCGCAACGCCCATGAAGTCGACCATATGCGGGCTATCGCCGAACGGTTCGGGTTGTCGTTCGATGAGTATGTCAACATGGTGCCGACGATCTACGGAGGTGCTGAGACTCTGCCGTCTCAGTCAGTGAAGCATCTACGGAAACGCAAGGTGTTCACCGGGTGCAACGCCGGCCACACATTTTCCATGTCGATCCACACGGCAGAGTCCACCGCAGTTCAGTGAACTCACCCAGCGGTGTGCCCTCTTCGGTGCGGCCGTTGGCCGGGTCATCTGGTTTCAGGACACCGCCAAGGGTGCGAGTACGCGACTGCTGCTGAAGACTCTTGGGGACCAGGACACACGATATTGCGACGAGGCCACGCCGCTGGCGGACTGCGCCGTCGCCGACACGTTCCGGTGTTTGCCGAACAGCTCAAGGAACACGGGTTTGGCTTCCTCTACCAGAGGATCGAGGTGGGTCCGGTCCTTGTCAGGGTCGAAGACCGGCAAGTGGTCGGTGCTATCGGTCCCATGGGAACACTGCTTGACGCGGCAGGAATGCGAATGTTGCTACCGCAGTATTTCGCGGTGCATCCCCGTTATCGGCGCAGGGGTCACGGCCGG
>JBOHFG010000110.1:0-21077 GCA_050699575.1 Pseudonocardiaceae bacterium | reverse complement strand
TCAGCGTCGACACAAAGCTGGTCGGGAAGTTCGCCCAGGCAGGTAACGAATGGCACCCCGAAGGCGAACCAATTGAAGTCTCCACTTACGACTTCCCCAGTCAGGCTGACGGAAAAGCAATTCCATACGGGGTCTACGATCTGGGTGACAACAGCGCCTGGGTCTCGGTCGGTATCGACCACGACACGTCGGTCTTCGCCGTTTCCACCATCGAAAAATGATGGCAACAGATGGGTAATGAAAAATACCCTGAACTTGACCCCTTCTCGCGATAGCCTGGTCAGCTGCCGCTTTGCTGCTGTTCCTGGCGCAGGTGGCGATTAACGACGTCTAGCGCCGCCTCGGCGGCGTGCTCTCGTACCGCTTGCGGGGTTGAGCCGAACAAGCGGGCCAGCTCGTCGGCGAGGACGTTGACGTGCCCAGCGTGCAGCGCCGGGTCGTCATCATCGGGGGACGCCGGGCCAGTCGGCGGGGTCATAGTCACGCTGTGACCTTAGAGTAAGAACCTCGGTCTCCACCACGGGATATTCATTGGACTGTCCATTAACGCCCCCGGCCGCGCGACAGTGTGGCAGTGTCGATCCGACCGAGCTTTGCACTACCGAGCTGGAGGGCGCGAAACTCGTGAACGAATCCGCACCCTGGATTGAGGACCGTTGGCCAAGGGACCCCGCAAGGGTCCATTCGATCGTTCTGGTGTTGCACGGGGGACAGGCCCATAGCCCGACCACGGTTCGACGGTGGCCGCAGTTGAGCTACCTTCGGATGATCCCCTTCGCCCGGTTGCTGCATCGGCGTGAGAGCGGGCGTGGGCTGTCGGTGCGCATCCTGCGGTACCGCTACCGGGGGTGGGATGAGCCTCAGCGGCATCCGGTGCAGGACGCGAGGTGGGCATTGACTCAGCTCCATGACCAGCACCCGGATGCGTCGATCGTGTTGTTGGGGCATTCGATGGGTGGGCGGGCGGCACTGCGGGTGGCTGATCATCCGGCGGTGACCGCGGTGTGTGCGTTAGCGCCGTGGATCCTAGACGATGAACCGGTGCACCAACTCGCTGGACGGTCAGTGCTCATCGCGCACGGCGACCGCGAACACACGACTGATCCGCGGCTGTCCTACCGGTTTGCGGTGCGCGCCAAGCACGTCACGTCCCGGGTGTGTCGCTTCGACGTGCTCGGTGATGGCCACGCGATGCTCCGCCGCGCGCACGACTGGTCCGAGCTGGCGGCCCGGTTCGTAGCGGCTGAACTCCGACTGCGCAAACCTGACCCGCTCATCGAAGAAGCGATGCACCGACCGGCCCCGCAGGGACTTCGAGTGCCGCTGCCAACGATGACCCGAAGTAGATGGCAGCGGTGACTTCACCGCAGCTTCACAGCGAGGCCTCTCACCCGTCGCGGAGCAGGTGGGTCGGAATTAGGAAGCAAGGCCGGCGGTGGATCCGGCAGGTGCCCGTTCGTCGCCGGGCCGGTCGGGGCTGGTGTCGGTTGATTCGACAGCGACTGGGCAGGTCTTGAACTCCGGCATTCGGGAGGTCGGGTCGAGCGCGGCATTGGTCAATGCGTTCGCTCCGGATTCGCCGCTCCAATGGAAGGGCACGAATACGGTGTCGCGCCGTATTCCGGGGGTGAGCCGGGCGCGCGGCACTACGTTGCCGCGTCGGGTGCGGAGGCGGACGTGTGCGCGGTCGGCGACGCCGATCGCTGCGGCTAGCTCTGGGTGCAGCTCCGCGTAGGCCTCCGGCTCTGCACCCTGCAGCGTCGGGCTGCGCCGGGTCTGCGCGCCGGACTGGTAGTGGCCTCGTGAGCGGCCCGTGGTCAGTAGGTAGGGGAACTCGGCGTTCGGTCGCTCCCGGGGCCGCTCCGGCGTCACCGGGACGAACCGGGCCCGGCCGTCGGTGGTGGGAAAGGACTCGAGGAACATCCGCGGCGTCCCGGGGTGCGTCGGCGCTGGACATGGCCAGAACAGCTCCTCGCCCGCGGTGAGCCGGTCATAGGTGATCCCGGTGTAGTCGGCTGTGCCGCCCGAGCTGGCCCGGCATAGCTCGGCGTAGACCTCGCGTGGGTCGGTCGGGAAGAGCTGTCCGCGGCCCAGCCGGTCGGCGAGTTCTCGCAGGATCTCCAGGTCGCTGCGCACGCCCGCCGGCGCGTCGATGGCTCTGCGGCGCAACAGCACCCGGCCCTCGGGGTTGGTCATCGTGCCGTCCTCCTCGGCCCACTGGGTCGTGGGCAGGACGACATCGGCGCGTTGCGCGGTCTCGGAGAGGAAGAAGTCGGTGACGACGAGGAAGTCCAGGGCGTCGAGTCGCTCTGCGACATGGCTGGCGTTCGGGGCCGACACCACCGGATTGAACGCCGCAACCAGCAGCACTCGGACTCCGGCGTCGGTGCCCAGCCGGTCGAGCAGCTCGTAGGCCGAGACGCCCGGACCGGGCAGCTCATCGGGATCGACCCCCCACACCGCGGCGACGTGCGCGCGGTCGGCTGGATCCGCCAGCTTGCGGTAGCCGGGTAGCTGGTCGGCCTTCTGCCCGTGCTCGCGCCCGCCCTGTCCATTACCTTGTCCAGTCACCGTGCCCCATCCGGAGCCCGCCTCGTCCCGGGAGGCCCAGGGCCAACGCGAGATTGATCCACGCCTGTGTTGTGTCGGTGCTGTCGGCGTGCTGCTCCACCCCCCGCGCGATGAGGATCATCGCGGTGCGGGCGGTGGCCAGCGCGCGCACCGTTTCGGTGATCTCGGTGACCGAGACTCCGGTGGTGCGCTCGACGCGGTCCGGCCAGTCGGAGCGCACCGCCCGGCGGACCGCGTCGAATCCCGTGGTGCGGGCGGCAGCGCCTCGTCCCAGCCCGCCGGCCGCAGCGGACCACCGCGGACGTCTCTGACCAGTGGCGTGCGCAGCCGTTCAGGATGCCCGAGCAGCTCGGCGGCGTTCGCGCCCTTGATGCACAACCCGCCCCGGTTGACCGGGTCGTCGCGGCCGGTCAACTCGATCGTGCCGTCATCCCGGCCCGCCAGACTGATCCCGCACTGCAACGAGCAGTACGGGCAGTTCGTGGCGATCGGTCCAGCGGTCACCCCATCCAGCCTGGGCGAGCGCTGTTACCAAACCGTTGTGGAGTAGTTACATCGGACTCCCCCTCATCGTTTGTTTTATCCCGTCTGGTGGTAACTATGCGGGGCATGGGGCATAGCAACGTGATCGTTGACGGCATAGGAGTGCGAAGTGATTGAGCAGTGGGACTCGTCCACACCGCCACAGGACACCGGGCCGCCGGACTCCGTCGAGCGTGACGGCGCGGCTCTCAGCAGTGCTGAAGACCTTGATGAGGACCGGTTGCGAGAAGATCCCCTGGAGGCAGGCATGGACCCGCCTGAAGGGTGGACAGTTGTCGACAAGTACGGCGTGACGCCCTTCGAGCAGGCTCACCCCCGGCCGCTGAGCGACCGGTTGGCGGAGGAGCAACCCGACGTCCAACCCGAGCCGACCACCGCTTTTGAAGCGGTCGAGCTGACAAGCCGAACCAACGAACTGCTCGACGAGCCGAACGGCAGCGAGGAGACGGACGTGGACCCGGCCGCCGATCTTGACGCGGAGGTGTGGGCGGAGGCGGTTGGCCGCGGGCAGGTTGCCGACGGTGACAACCGGATGGGCTGAGGTGGGTCCTCGAAAAACTGCGCATGACGAGCTCCGGCGGGTGACCACCGAGACCTTTGGTTGAGCGGCTCGGCCATCCCATACTCAGCAGACCCGACGCTCGGTGCGACGGCGAGCGGGCGCCACCGTTCCGGCTAGACTATTCTTGACCGAACGAGCCCCACCGTCTGGTGGGTTCAGGACAGGGAGAACGCGATGAGTCTTGTGGACAAGGCCAAGAACAAGGTCGAAGAACTTCTGGGCAAGAGCAAAGAAGCCACGGGTCGGGCGACCGGCGACAACAAACTCAAAGCGGAGGGCAAGGCGGATCAGGTTAAGGCGAAGCTCAAGCAGACTGGCGAAAAAATCAAGGACGTCTTTAAGTAGGCCCTACCACGGCTATGGCGCCCAAGTTTGGAGGTTTTCTCGTCTGACGTTCAAGCTCAAGCGTTCCTGAAATGAGGTGTCAAACTCATGCGCGCAGCTCGGTTTCGGGGTTGGGAGCCGGAGTCGGTGAGCTGGGCGCCCCTAGCTGTCCTCGAAGTGATGTGGCGCAGGCTACCCCGGCGATCGCGCCTTTGCCGACGGCGACTGAGAGGAGCTGAATGCCGGGGGTGATGTCTCCGGCGGCATAGAGGCCCTCGATGGTGGTCTGTCCGTCGCTGTTGACCAGCAGACAGCCGTCTTCGGTGAGCTCGCATCCGAGTTGCTCGGCGAGGTGCACTCGGGGATGGTGAGCGATGGAGAAGAACACCAGATCTGCGTCGATGCTGGCGCCGCTGCGCAGGCGGACCGTCTGCAGCCGCCCGGGTTGACCAACCAGCTCGACCGCATCGTCCTCGATCAGCTCGACGCCGTGGTCCACGAGGACCTGCCGGTCACGCTCGTTGCCCTGAAAACACCGCCCTTGGGTGAGAATCGTCAGGCGGCTGGCCCAGTCGAGCAGTTCCAGGGCGAAACCGGTAACCGACTCGCTCCAGCCGAACACGACGACCGTGCGATCCTTGGCCTCGTAACCGTCGCAAGTCGGACAGTGGAACACGCTGATGCCGTAGTGGTCGAAGAAGCCGACTACGTCGGGGAACTGATCAACTACGCCAGTGGTGAGGATCATGCGCAGGGCGACGAACTCCTGGTTGCCCACGCCGACGACGAAGCGACTCTGGTTGTCGCGCCGCGCTGTCGTCGCCTTGTCGTCGCAGAGCACAACGGTGGGATAGCGGCTCACCTGCGTTCTTGCCGTGGCAAGCAGCGCCATGGGATTGGCCGGGTCGCTGCCAAGATAGCCATGGGACTGCTCCACCCAGCGGTTGCGGTACTCGCGGCTGTCGATCACGAGTACCGAACGCCGGTGACGTGCCAACCAGGTCGCCGCGCTCAGGCCGGCGGGACCCCCTCCCACTACGACGGCGTCATACACTCTGGCCGGAATCACCCCGTTACCCACCGCCACCCACTCCTCAGTGCGTCCACCCGCCCTCAGGCCATGAGATTTAGCGCCGAGGCTCAAAGGTCGTCAACGTATTCCGCGGCCTCGGTGAGGAGCGTCGGGCGATGGTACCTCCATCTCTGCCGTACCCGACGAGCTCCTGCGCTCCATCGCCTGTCACTGCAACCGTCTCCCTTGCGAGAACGGCCGCCCGGATATCTGGTGCCCTGACTGACCGGGTTGGACGGTGGCCTGCGAGCATCTCGGGATGAGTTCGCAGCCGGGTATTTTCGCCCTCGGGACGTCGGAGCATGCCTTTCTAGAGAGAACCCGTTCCTGCTGGAAGCACCGCAAGCGGCGACGGTGCCTGCTGGGAAATCGGGGGCTGGCAGTAGCGTGGTGCTCTACCAGCTATGGCAGCACGATTCAGCTGGCTGGGACCGGTTGTCCCAGGAGCAGTAGGAGCGCGTGATGGGCCGCACCAAGCCCGAGAGCGTCGAACTGCCGGAGGAGGTCATGCCGGCGGACAGCCATGTGGCGCCGACGGTCCTGGAGGTTGACGGCGAGGAGCAGTCGATCTTCCGTCGCAACGTTGCCTACGGGAGTGTCTCCGACCACGGCACCGCGTTTGTCGGGTTCAGCCGAGATCAGTGGCGGTTGGAAGAGATGCTGCGGCGCATGGTAGGCGCCAGCGACGGCATCCGGTGCGCCCTCACTCGTTATGTTCGGCCGCTGGCCGGCGGTTACTACACCGTGCCCGCGGTTGAGGCACTAGCCCGCCTTGGACACGGTTAGCCAGTCCCACTGGACGACGGGCTGGCCGAGGCCCCCCGGCCAACTCGGCTGCCTTGGTAGGCCCGCTCACGTATCCGGCTGAGCCAGCGGGGAGACATTCGAAGTTCTGGAGGGTGGTTTGTCATCGGGTCGAAAGCCACCTGGTTCGCCTCGGTGTTCGGTAGCACGGTGTGCAGCGTCAACCTGGCAGCCTCGCGCCAGCCGTCGCCACCTAGTCCCATGTGGATGATGAACCGTAGCGGCCGGTGGCCCACCCACTGCTCCAGCCTCTTCAGCGATGCGGGTTCCGATGGCTCGTTGTTTTGTGGTACCGCGAGCAGCCACATATGTCGAGTACCGTAACGGTAAGGGACAATGCTGCCGTAGCGCGCCGCACCCCATCGCCGTACCGGAAGGGGAACCATCCGGCTCAGTGCTCCGCTTCCCGAGCTGGACAGCGCGAGATCCCATGACCGTGAAAATCCTTTTTCGGGTGGAATGCGCACGGCGAGTCCAAGGATGTCGAGAGCGCCACCAGGTGTTCCAGCACCCTTGGAAAGCCTGGCGGTCACCGGGCGTACTCCCGCGTCCAACGGAAGAGGGCTTTCCTCCTCGGTCGTCAACTCCCCAGCAAGCATGAGCCCGCGGGGATGGAACGCGCGTGCACGCCGCAGCCCGGCAAGGCCACGGAAGACCGCAGTCAGTCGAGCTTCGCCGAGTAACGGTCGTGCAGTACTCATCGATAGTTCCCCTCCGCATGCGTCCAGTGCATTGTTCCCGCTGAACGGGATGGGCAAACGGCAGAAGTCGATGAGCGTGACACGGGGTGTTTCGTGTTGCCGGGGGCGGGTAGCCCACTCTTGCTGGCCTAGTCCAGGGAGGAGATCCGGTGGCTCAAGCACAGGTTACTTCACACGAAGTCGACGTCGTCGACTTGTTGATCCAACACACTCGCTGATCCGTGACCTCTTTGACGAGGTGAGCTCGGCGCAGCCCGCAGCAGGAGGCGTTTTACCGGCTGCGCCGGATGCTCGCGGTGCACGAGACTGCCGAGGAGGAAGTAGTACATCCGGCCGCCCGGCGCGTGCTCGCTGGCGGTAACGACGGGCTGGTGGACGACCGGCTGGCTGAGGAAAACGAAGCTAAGCAGCTGCTCAGCCAGTTGGAGGGCCTGCAGGCCGGGGAGCCCCGTGTTCCTTGAGCTGCTGGATGACCTGCGGCTGGCGGTGCTGGCGCACGCCCGCTCAGAAGAGCGCTACGAGTTCATGCAGCTGCGGAACAAGCTCGACGAGGCGACGCTGCAGGCGATGGCAACCGCTGTCAAGGCCGCCGAGGCGTTCGCGCCCACCCACCCCTACGCCGGCGTGGAGTCGGCGACGGCCAACCTCGCAGCCGGTCCGATCGCCGCGATCGTGGATCGGGTCCAGGACGCGGTTCGCGGTACCAGCGGCAAGACCAATGACCCCAGAAGTTGACATCAATTCCCTTACGTGAAAGGCACTGCTGTGACCTTCAACCCGCTGACCGAGAAAGGCATCCCCTGGACCGTCAGCTCCGTAACTGGCGCGAGCTCAACGTCACCCCGGTCGATCCCGACGACACCGATCCCTACACCAAGTGCCGCATCATCACTATGAACGGCATCGAGGTGGCTACATCGAGCAGCAGCAGAAGAAGACGGTCAACTGGCTACTGCCAGGCACGGCGTCCGTGTTGGAGACGACGATCTCCTACGAGCAGGTCGCGGTCGACCTGACCGCCTGGGTGGCTCGCAACGAGCCGGACCCCTACCTGCGGCAAGCCTACGAGTTCGGCGTGCTGGAGAACTTTGACCACCTTTACCGCTACGCCAACCTCTACGAGATGATCGAGCACCGTCAGGCTGAGAAGATCGTCGGTGGGCTCACCGAGGTGATGCCCGGCCGGCCCACCGTTAAGGAGTCGTCAATGATCCGTTAGCCGAGATCGTCGGTTTCGGGGATGCCGCGGCCGTTGAGGAAGATCCCGACGGTCTTGGCGAACCCCACGTTCCAGTCTTCCTCGCTCATCTGCTGCCCGTCAGGGCGTAGCCAGGCGATGTCCTCGATGTTGGAGCCGCGGATCGGGCGGCCTTGGAAGAACGGCGGCGGCGGAACACCGGGTGAGCCGCGCGCAGCCGGGTGAGCCTGGCGGTAAATTCGGTGAGGGCTGAGTTCAGCCGCGCGTCGTCCCAGTCTACCCAGCTGATCTTGCCGTCCTGGCAGTAGACGTTGTTGTTGCCGTGCTGGGTGCGGCCAAGTTCGTCCCCGTGCGCGAGCATCGGAACGCCTTGGGAGAGCAGCAGGGTGGTCAGCAGGTTGCGTTTCTGGCGTTCCCGCAGTTCGATGATCTTGCCGTTCTCGTTGGGGCCCTCGGTTCCGCAATTCCACGAACGGTTGTGGTTCTTACCGTCGCGGTTTCCCTCACCATTGTCCTCGTTGCTTCATAGAGGTCCGATGAGCCGGTGAACCGGGAGGCGAACTTGGCCAGTGTGGCCGGTTCGCCGCGCCAGAAGTCGCGAACAGTGTCGCGGTATTTGCCGTTCCACTCTGTCCACAGCGGGGAAAGTCGCCGACCTGGTAGCCGCCCTCGCCGACGTCCCACGGTTCAGCGATCAGCTTGACTTGGCTGACCACCGGGTCCTGCTTGACCAGGTCGAAGAACGCCGACAGTCGGTCCACCTCATGGAACTCTCGGCCCAAGATGGTTGCCCTCGGCGGTGTGGTTGTAGACCACATGGAGGATGACCTCGATGCCCGCCCGGTGCAGCGAGCGGACCATAGCCTTGAATTCATGCACCTGCTGGCCACGGGTGCCGAAACAGGCGTAGTCGTTGTGCGGGGCGAAGAAGCCGATGGTGTTGTAACCCCAGTAGTTGGACAGCCCACGCTCGGCAAGTGTGGAGTCATGCACGAACTGGTGCACGGGCATCAACTCGACCGCGGTCACCCCGAGCTCGCGGAAATATTTGATCATGACTGGGTGAGCGAGGCCGGCGTAGCTGCCACGGACATCATCGGGAATCTGGGGATGGCGCATCGTCATGCCCTTAACGTGTGCCTCGTAGATCACCGTTTCCTGATATGGGATTCGCAGCGGCCGGTCGTCGGCCCAGTCGAAGAACGGGTTGGCTACCACCGAGGTCATCCCGTATGGTGCGGAATCGGCGTCGTTGTAGGAGTCCGGGTCACCGAACCGGTAGTCGAACAGCACCTCGTTCCATGTGATGCGACCGTCGATTGCCTTGGCATACGGGTCGAGCAGCGACTTGCTCGGGTTGCACCGCAAACCCGCCGCTGGGCATAAGGACCATGCACCCGGTAGCCGTAGCGCTGACCGGGGACCACGCGCGGCAGATAGCCACGCCAGACCAGACGGTGGGACACTGCTGGATCGACCCCGACCCTGGGCGGTCGAAGGAGGGCTTGGGTGCGTTGACTGCCAGCAGGTCGTCCTCGCGGTATTCCCCTCGCTTCGGCCCGGGAAACGGTCCGGAAGGGTGCATTCGTTGCCGCTGCCGGACTCCAGCGGCCACCTGGCCAGCGGCAACTAGGCTCAAGCGATTGTCCACCTCGCCGTGACGGTCGTGCAATCCTGCAGCAGCGGAGTTGGGCCGAAAAACTGTGTTCTACCAGCCCACGGTGGTGGATAATCTTGGAATGGCCCAGAATAGTTGTGTGCCGCAGATAGACCCAGCGCTAGAAGTCGTGGTCGGGGCGATCAACACTCTCACCGAGCGCCAGGACGGCGGACCGGGTGTCGTGCTCACGCTGGGTGGCCTGGTCGTCAGCGGAACGATCATCCCCGACTGGCAGTGGTTCGATGACGTTGAGCACGCCGCTCGTGCTGCGTTCGTCGTGCACGTTGGGGGTTCCATCGATGACGAGCACGGTGGTTGGGCGAGGCTGTTCAAGGGTGCTGCCGAGTCATTGGCGAGGGACCACGCCGAGCGTCGGGCTGCGCGAGAGGTGACCGAGGGTCTGCCCGACCGCTACCAGCGTCTTGTGGCCCAGCAGGATCAGACCGCCTACATCCACCTGACCGAGGCCCGGGTAGTGGCTCCCGGTGTCAGTCCACTGCCCGCTGCCGGGATGCACTGGCGAGGACGACTCTCAGAAATTTCGGGGTGGTCCTTCGGCCATTTTGGCGTTGAGCCGCCAACCGCTCCGGCGCAAGACGTCGACCATTACATGTAGGCAGCGGCGCGGTGTCGTGAAGCCGGACCGGGTGGCCGCGACAGTGCTGCTGCCGCGGCCACCCGGTCCGGCCCAACCGGTTAGATCACCTGGAGCAGGGTTTGCATCTCGCTGATCTCGGCTTGCTGCGCGCTGATGATCTGTTGAGCGAGGTGGCGGGCGTCGGGGTTGCTGCCCTGGGCCAGCTCGGTCTGGGACATGTCCACCGCGTCCTGGTGGTGGACGACCATCATGTGGAGGAACATCCGGTTGAACCCGGCGCCGCTCACCATCCCGGGCATCTGACCGTGCTCCGTACCGCCCATGCCGTCAGGAGTGGTCGGGGCCGGGGTGCCCCACGCGGTGAGCAGGCCGCTCATCTGCTGGATCTCCGGACCCTGCGCGGTCTCGATCCGGGCGGCGAGATCCTTGACCTGCGGTGAGGTCGCCTGGTTGCGGGCCATTTGGGACATCGTGATGGCGTGGCTGTGGTGGTGGATCATGTTCTGTAGGAACACGACGTCGGCCAGGTTGTGCTGCTGACCGGCGGCTGCTGCGCTGCTTGGGGCTGGCGGTGGCGTGGTGGGGCTGGTGTTGCTGCCGCAGCCAGCGAATAGCCCCCCGGCGGCGGCCGCCGCGGCGAGCATGCCGGCCACGCTGTGGATACGCATATTTGATCGGTCTCCTTCGCTAAGTCCAGTGCTGCGGGCACGGATGAGAACGCGGTGACGAGCAGGACGAGGTGATCGCGTCGGTGAGACACAAAGCACCGGCCGGTTAGAGCCGAAGGACCCGGAGGTTACTCGCAGTCGGGATAGCGGTATCCGGAGAGTTGCATCTGCCGGTCGTCGGCCGCATCGAGCGGCCGCGACGCACCCGACGCCAGCAGGCCGAGTGCGAGTGCGCCGAGCACGACGAACAGCGCTCGCAGGATTCCCACACTTTCCGCCAGGAGACCGATGAGCGGTGGACCGGCGAGAAACGCTGTGTAGCCGATCGAGCTCACCACGGACACCCGGGCGGCGGCCCTTCCCGGGTCGTCAGCGGCCGCACTCATTCCGACTGGGAACCCCAGCGACGCCCCGAGGCCCCACAGTGGAGCCCCGAGGAGCGCCAACGCGGTGCTGCCGCCCAGCAGGACGAGAAGCAAACCGGCCAAAGTGGTGACCGCGGTCACCCGTAGTATGGCGACGCGACCGAACCGCTCCAGAGCCGCGCCTCCAATCAGCCGTCCGAGAGTCATTGCCGAGACAAAGAGGCCGAAGCCGATCGCGCCAACGGCCTCGCTCGTGCTGTAGCCATCGACCATCGCCACGGCGATCCAGTCGTTCGCGGAGCCCTCCAGGAAAGCGAACCCCAGCACCAGCAACCCGATCAGTAGCGTCCGCGGCTCGCGCCAGGCCGCCAGCGCTCCGGATGCCTCCGGCGCGGCGTTGTTGTGCACGCGCAGGAAGAAGCGGACCGCGACGGCGATCGACACGGGCACGAGCGCCGCGACGACGAGTACCTGCACGGCCAGCGGCACACCGACGGCCGCCGAAGCCGCTCCCACGCCGGCTCCCGCCACCGTGCCGAGGCTGAACGCGGCATGCAGCCGCGGCATCAGGGATCGGCCGAGCCGCCGCTCGACGTCGGCGCCCTCGACGTTCATCGCGACATCCCCGATCCCGATTCCGAGCCCGATGAGCACGAAGCCGACCGTCGCCGGACCAACCACGCCGGTCTGCAGCCCGGCGGCCAGGGTGACGAGCCCCGTCGTGAGGGTCAGCGACGCAGTCAGCACGGTGCGGGCCGGGCCGAACCGGTGCACGATCGGCCCGGAGAGCGGCAGTCCCACGATCGAGCCGCCGGACAGGCATAGCAGCAGCAGCCCGAGCTGCGCCGAGGAGAGCCCGAGCGCGTCACGGATGCCGGGGGCGCGGGAGAAGAACGAGGCGGACGCGACCCCGATCACCGAGAAGGATGCGGCCACGGCCATGCGGGCGCGCAGGACACCGGTCGCCGGCACAACCCTGGTCTTACTTTTTCAGCCAGGCGGTGTTCTTGGGCTTGCGCATCCGCTTCCACGCCGGCGGAAGGTTGTTCTCGGCCCGCTCGGCGCGGGCGGTCTCGGTTGCGTACAGGAGGCCGTAGGTGAAGACGTTTCCGCCCTCGAGGTGGGTTTGAGCGGCGAGCTCGCGCAGCACTGGCCGCGACACAGTGGTGTCTTGGTGTTCGCCAAGGAGTTCCTGGACGGCCTTGAGGCGTTTCCGCAGTCGCGTGGCCGGCTTGCCCACCGTGGGTTGGACGGTCTCGTTGGCGTAGCGCAGCCGTTTGATGGCCTTGCGGGTCTCGTGTAAGGCACGGTCGCGTTCCTCGCCTGGTGGCTGGCGATCCGCGTCGGCCATGTGCGATTCGACGCGGCGGTAGGCCCGCCGGACACTCTTGGGGAGCTCACGCTCGGCTTTGCGGGTGGCGCGGGCGGTGATCGGTAGGTCGGCGAGTAACGCATCGATCTGATCGTGCAGGGCAAGGTAGCGGTCACTGTCCAGGGCGGCGACCGCGACGTCGCGGGCGTCAGCTTGTCGGCGCTCGAAGGAGCGCGTGAACGCGGCCTCGACCGGTCCAAGCTTGAGCTCGTCGGGCAACTCCATGAGGATCGCCGCGAACCGTTCGGCCATCACCTCCGCGTCCCTGGCCCTGCCCAGCTCGCCGGCCACCCACTTCAGCTCCGCGGTGAGGTCCCTGGTCTGGTCCCGGTCGATGACCCGGCCAAATGCCTGCAGCGCGCTGCGCATCCGACGGGCAGCAACCCGCATCTGATGAACCGCCTCCGGGGCGTCCCGCCGCACCAGCGGGTCATACCGGCGTAGCCGCTCGGCTTGCGCCCCTAAGTAAGCCAGCACCACCTCTCCAGCCGACTGAGCAGAATCAGGACCCGGCGTAGCGATACGGGGGAGGGGCATCCGATCGGCCAGCAGCCGGCCCAGCTTCGAGGAGAAACCCGCACGCCGGGCCCCCACCTTGAGGAGCCGGCGCTCGATCCGGTCCAACAGCTTCAGCTGACCGTGCTCGGCGAGCTCGACCTCCACCTCGCGCCAGGACACGGTCGTGATCTGCTCACCCATGCTCCGCGCGGTCACCTGATCATCGACCAGTTCCGCGAGCGCCTTCCCGTCGGCGTCGGCGAGCACCCAGCGGCGCCGACGGGTGTTCAGCTCGGCAACTGGGGCCAGTGGCGCGCCCCGCGTGTACACCCGGGTCAGCGCGACCAGCTCGGCCGGCGGACGCCGGGGGGAGCGGCCCAGCGGTAGCCGCAGCTCTTCTCGACTGTCCTTGCCCACCGGCAACTTCAGGTGCCAGCCCGCGTCGGACCCGCCCTCCCGACGCCGCAACGTCGCCCCTGCACGTATCAGGCGCAGATCGGCGGTGTCGAAGTACACTGCCTTCAAGTCCTGTTCAAGCGGCTCGGTCCCGGTGCCGAACCCGAGCAACCCAGCCGGGTCGAGCAGCTCCAACCCCTCGATCGCCTCGTACTTGCGCTCGGTCTCCCGCATCTTCGTCACGCCGTTTCCTTTCGCCACAGGGACAGACATACCCGTCGACTCCTCCTCGTAATCTCCCCGTGGCCAACTGTTTTCCCCTCGTTCATGATCGTCATAGCCCTCTGTGAGTCATCGGCGCGTTGATGTGAATCTTCGTCAGCGCCCAGAGCGGTGATCCAGCGGCGTCGCTCAGCGCAGCGCGGGCCCCCGCGGCCGTCAGGATGAGTTCTTCAATGCGTTCGGGATGCTGTCAGCAAAGGTAAGATGCTCCCGTAACCCGGTGACCTCTAGTGCCCAGTTGGCGATCTGGGAATTGCACACCAACCGCAGGACGCGGTCTTCACGGCCGGCGAGCTCATTCGCCTCAAGCAGCGCAGACAGCCCGGCGGATTCCATGAACCGCACACCATCGAGGTTCACCACCACGACCGTGGAAACGACCAGCTGTGCGGTCAGAAAGGCGGCTAATTCCGGCGCGTTCACCGCGTCGATCTCGCCCACTACGGTGACCACGCGAGTGTCGGGACCATGCTCGGCCACCTCCAGACTCAGGATGCTGGAGGACAACGGTCCTGCCTTGCTTAGCGTGCCAGGTAAAAGCGCCATCTTCAGCTCCATTCTCCAGGTTCGGTGGCGCCCCGGAGGGGACGCCTAGCTGCCCCTGACAGTCCGGCGTTGCCAAGCGGCTCGCCGAGCCAAGCCCACCGCGTTCCTTTCTCCCCTGCGACGATCCGCTACGCGGCTCGGCGTTGGGACCCGTTTGCCCAGTCTCCCGGCTTCGACGAAGCAAAGTAACCTTTTTGCCTTGCAGCCTGAAGCTCATGCAATTGTTTACACACGGAAACCCGTGCCGCAATTTGCCGTCTAGCTCGCACCTCGAACCGCCACCGACTGAGCCTCCACCCTATGAGTACACCAGAAACCACCAAGACGGACATCACCAGGACGATCGACCCAAGATCCATCTCTATTCCTCCTCGGTCGGCAGTCTTCCGATAAAATCGGTATGGATAATCCTTTATCAGGTAGCCAACGTGCAAAATCTTGTAGAAAGCACGTGCGGAGTGGCTACCTGAGGTGCCCGCAGCCGTGAACAGACCTTGCTACCATCCCGCCCAGCCACGCCTGCTGGGGCACCACTCTCGACGCGGCCCGACCCGCCGCAACCTGGCGAGCCGCTCAGCGCGGCGGAAACGCGCCTGCAGTTCCGGCAACCAGCAGCCTCGCGGTGCCCAGCAGCCCCGATAACAACGGGTCCTGACCGTGCCGATGACTCAGGTGTGACAGGTACCTCCACCATCTCCGGTCCCCTCCTGCGGCTTCGTTCCGAAAACCCCATCCTAAGGGTTGCAATCAGTTACCCCACCTCACCCCGCAGTAAACGGGGTCTCGTGAAGGAAGCCGCCAAGAGTCGCCAACGCGGTTGTTGCTCCTGGTCACAACACTGATCGTTACGGCGCTGGTCGCCGTGCTGGTCGTGCCCGCCGCTTGCCATGTCAGGGAGCAATACGCGAACAATCCGAACGAAGTCGATCATGGCCGCCTGAAGTCCTGACTGCGGCCGATGCGCGGCCTCAAACAGTTTTGCTGTGGGCGCTGAGGTCCTTTCAGTGCGTCAGGTTTTTTCTGGTGAACCGGCGGTAACCCTGGGCGGTTATCCGGCCTAAAACAGTTTTGACTAGTCCAAATATTGCGCCTTGTAGCACGCCGGCAACCAAGACTTCACCCATTTTTCGATCGAGCGCAGTCGGTTCGGGCGCCTTATCTTCGTCTGAGACAGCACGCCATATTCTGGTGAACGCTGCGCCAGCCAGCGCTCCACCGAGGATGCCACTTGCCAGACTCACTAACTCGTAAGTCCACTTGCTCCGAGAGCTCATGAATTTCACACCCTTCACACGATGATCATCATGGTGATCGACGCAAGCCTGGCAGCTGCCACTTTGGCCCACCGGTCCGTCGGCGTTTAACTGACCGTCTCACGAGTCCGCTCGCGCAGCCCGCTGCCGCAATTCGACGACCCCTCCTCCAACTCTGCGGAAGGTGTGCTTCCTGCCGGAGTGTGGGGTTCAGACATCCTCAGCTCCTCTCCATCGAAGTAGCAGCAATGTCTCTCTACCCGATGGAGATCGATCTGAAACCTGTGTCAACCCTCGGTCGGCGAAGGAGAGGCGAGTTTCGCCGTCGACTACCTGGACCATCGCGGGAGCCGGGGTGATGCTGAAGGGTAGGCCAGCGACCCGGTAGGGAGTCGAGAGCTGACGCGGGAGGTCTGGTGGCGGCCCGGATCCACAGACCAAGACACAGCGCCATCCGCGTCGTTCCGTTTGGCGAGCAGGGTTGTGGGTAGTCAGGGTGCAGCGCCGTCGATCGGCGGCGGTAAACCTGTGGAGAGGTGAGTGGCATGCGCGTGGCCGTGACCGGTGCCACCGGCAACCTTGGTACCTCGGTGCTGGCGGCGTTGCGCGAGCAGGCTGGCATCGAGGAGATCGTGGGCATCGCGCGGCGGCGGCCTTCTTCCCCCCTTGACAAGGTGCGCTGGGTCAGCGCAGATGTCGCATCCGACGACTTGGGTATGGCGTTCGCCGGCATGGATGCTGTTATTCACCTTGCCTGGTTGATCCAGCCCTCCCGGAACCAGCGGGCAACGTGGTCAACAAATGTCGGTGGTTCGTCGCGGGTGTTCCAAGCCGCCGCCTCGGCAGGCGTGAGCGCGGTGATTTACGCCTCTTCCGTCGGCGCCTACTCAGCCGGCCCGAAGGATCACCCGGTAGACGAGTCATGGCCGACCAATGGGGTACCGACCTGCACCTACTCGCGGGAGAAGGCCTACGTCGAACGGATCCTCGATACCTTCGAGTCCCGTCATCCCCAGACTCGGGTAGTTCGGCTACGGCCCGGTTTCGTCTTCAAGCGGGCCGCGGCTAGCGGCATCCGGCGGCTGTTCGCCGGTCCGTTCCTGCCGACTCCGCTGCTGCACCCCCGGTTCATTCCGCTGGTGCCCCGGCTGCCGGAGCTGCTGTTTCAAGCCGTGCACAGCCTCGATGTCGGCCAGGCGTTTGCGCTGGCAACTCTGAACCACGAGGCATCGGGTGCGTTTAATCTGGCCGCTGATCCTGCGTTGGGATCAGGTGAGCTCGCCGATCTGTTAGGCGCCCGAACAGTGCCGCTGCCAGCCTGGATCCTCCGCCAGCTCGCGGCGCTGGCCTGGCGTGCCCGACTGGTTCCCACCGAGCCCGGCATGGTGGACCTGCTCCTGACGCTACCGCTGATGGATACCTCGCGCGCTCGCGACGAGTTGGGCTGGCAGCCCACCCATTCGGCAGCAGACGCCTTGCTCGAGCTGCTCGATGGCATGCGCCACAACGCTGGCTCGGAGACACCCCCGCTGCAGCCCTCTTCCGGCCTGCGCGGACGACTCACCGAGCTACGCACCGGCATCGGCGCAACGGACACGTGACGCTCTCGTCAGGTGATCGGTGAGCCGCCGGTCACCCCGAGGACTTCCGAGGTCATGTAGCTCGACTCCTGGGAGGCG
Organism: Pseudonocardiaceae bacterium; assembly: GCA_050699575.1. GTDB lineage: Bacteria > Actinomycetota > Actinomycetes > Mycobacteriales > Pseudonocardiaceae. The sequence continues at coordinate 3,985 of JBOHFG010000110.1, read as the reverse complement.
AGGAACACGTAGAACGGTGCGAGCTCGGCCGGCTGCGCCGCCCGCCCCAGGGGCGCCTGCGCGCCGAAAGACTCCAACTTGTCCTCGGTCATGGTGGCGGGGATCAACGGGGTCCACACCGGGCCGGGAGCGACCGAGTTGGCGCGGATACCCCGCTTGATGAGGTCATGCCCGAGTGCCTTGGTGAAGTTCACGATCGCGGCCTTGGAGGCCGCATAGTCCATCAGATGGGGAGAGGGCTGAAATGCTTGGACCGAGGAGCTGGTGATAATGGTGGAGCCAGGCGGCATGTGCGTCACCGCCGCCTTGCACAGCCAAAACAGCGCGTAGACGTTCGTCTTCATCACCGGTCGAACTGCTCGGTGGTGATGCCCTCAAGCCCACCATCCTGCGACATCTGGTAAGCCGCATTGCTGACCAGGACATCGATCTGCCCAAACTCCTGCACGGCGCGCTCGATTACCTCGCCGCAGTACTGCTCGTCACGGGAGGTCACCGACCAGCGTGATGGCCCGACGGCCGGCGTCACGGACCCAGCGTGCTGTCTCCCGCGCATCCTCCTCCTCGCCCTCCAAATAGGTGATGAGCACGTCCGCCCCCTCCTGAGCGAATGCGGAGCAGGCCCGGATCGGGCTGGTCTGCGAAGGTGTCGCCGGTGTTGCCGGCCCACAGTGCAACATGCTGCGGACGCTCTGGAGGCGGCCCCCAGAGCTGCGGCGACATCGGGCCGAAAAGCACCACCGATGGTGTGCCGTAGGCGGTGGCGAGCGACCGCCGCATACCGGTTGATGGGCACGTGCAATAGATCTACTGCACACGTCGGCGGTGATCATCTGTGCCCGCGAGGGCGGCCAGTAGCCCCCCGCTCACCTCCTCGCCGGGGTTCACGCCCCGGGGCCGCCGCTCGGGGGCGCGCTACCAGCGGCAGGGTCCAGCTTCGCCGGTTCACGCCGCCACCATTCGTGGATCGCCAGCGGCTTGCGGGTTGTGGGGGTGCCCGCTACGGTCAGCGGGCAATCTAAGCGTCAGCTCGCAAAATTGTCGAGATGAGGACTGGCTGACCATCGGCCAAGAATGAGAGGTCATATGTCTGATACGACCGATCCGCGAAACTACAGCGTCGGCGATCGTGCAGCCTTAGTGCTCCTCAGCCGCGGCTCGTGTTATTGGCCTGATTGCGGTCATCCGATTGTCATGGCCGTCAAGGATGCCGAGGGGAAATATTCAACAGTCTGCCAGATTGCACACATTCGAAGCGCCGAAGAAAATGGCCCTCGATATGACAAAAAGATGTCGAACGACGAGCGCAGAAAATTCCCAAATCTGATCTACCTTTGCAAGCCGCATCACGACCTTGTAGACGATAAAAAACACGAACACAAGTTCCCCTACGAGAGGATCTTGAAATGGAAAACCGACCGGGAAACCCCTGGCCAGGCTGCTCTTGCTGGACTTCGCGAGCTAACCGAAGACCGCCTGCAGGAGCTAATCAGCGACGCGTACGAGCTGAGACAGGGGCAGATTCTTGAGGTCCTCGAACGTCTGGAGAAGCAGGATCCAGAGGCGGCCATTTTTATGCAGCAAATGCTGGAGGAGATTGAACAATTTCGACAAAATTATTCATACATGGACGTTGACGCGGCGATAATTTTGAATCAAGCATCAAACAACCTTGCTGGTCTCGCGGACACCGCACAGATACTCGCGCGAGCGACGGATGGCCTGAAGGGTCTACGCGACGACGCGATGACGCTCATCACGGTGGTGAACGCACTCGGGTCTCGGGGATCTACTCTGGACTTGCTAACCCAATTAAGGTCTTTGGTTGAACGGCTGGAGAACATGCGGGGCTACCTTTAGGGTACCGTTCAATAGAAAGCGAGAGAATTCCATATTCGCCAGGTCAAAGAAAATATACCGGTGTAGCCCGTCCGGGTGGTGTCCACGCTGGCGGACACCATGGGCTTGATCGCATCCACCAGGAAATGCGGGCGTATCGCGCAACTGGTCGTGACCGTCAGATCCGGCGGTAAGGGGTGCGGCGCGTAGCCTTGCGTCACCTCTTCGCCGAGGTGTCCGCCCTGGGGTCGCTCCCCGGGGCATCGGCGGGGGGACCCGGCGAGGAGAGGGGGGTTTCGTGGACGTTGACGATGACGCGCGAACGATCGGTGCGCGTGCTCGGATGATCCGGCGTCGTCGCGGGCTGAGCCTGGAGGTGGTGGCTGGGCTGGCCGGGATCACCAAGCAGTACCTGTCCGTGTTGGAACTGGGCCAGCGCGGATTCAACCGGCGCGGTCTGCTGGAGGATCTGGCCAGTGCGCTGGGTTGCTCGGTGGCTGATCTGACCGGGCAGCCCTACCCGGCGCTGGACCGTGCGACGAAAGACGCTTTGGCGGTGTTGCCGAGTATCCGGTTGGTGCTCAACGACTTCGGTCCGACGGACGTGCCGGACGTGACGCCGCGCCCACTGGAAGCGTTGGCGAGCTTGGCTGACGAGGCCAACGAGCACTGTGGCCAGGCGCACTACTCCCTGGCGCGCCACGACGTCGGCAGTCTGCTCGCCCAATCGCAGGCCAGCGCCTTGACCGTGCCGGCGGCGCGGCGAGACCAAGCGTTCACTACGGCCGTCACCACGTGCTTCGTGGCCGGCGTGGTGTCCAGTCGTGCAGGCAACGTGGACCTGGCGGCGACCGCTGCACAGCGCGGTTATGACCTCGCGCAGCAGCATGACAACCCTGCGCTCCTCGGGTTCGCTCGCTGGTATTGGGCTCTCGAGCTCACGAGCGTGGCAGCACGTACCCGGGCGCACGCGGTGCTGTCCGAAGGGATCAACGACCTGGCGCCGGCGGTGCAGCTATCCGCTACGAACACGCTGGCCGCTGAGATCGTCGGCATGATGCATCTTCAACAGGCTCGAACCGCGGCACGGCACCAACATGCCGACACTGCGCACGCGCATCTGGACGAAGCGGCACACATCGCGAGCAGAGTGGGTGAGCGTAACGGTATGCGGCAGCACTTCGGGCCGACCAACGTCGCAGCGTGGCGAGTGTCGATCGGAGTGGAGCTAGCCGAGGGCGCCAAGGTCTACGAGGACGTCACAGCGGCTCGGACTGATATCGCCGCACTGGGTAGCCGTGAGAGGTCGTCGTCACTGCACTTCGACCTCGCTCGCCTGCTTGCGCAGGAGGATGGTCCACGCGACGCGGACGTGATCCGCCACCTGGACACCGCCGACCGCATCGCACCACAGCGGATCCGCAGCGACCCGATCGCCCGGGAACTGGTGCTGACCTTGGACCGGCGGGCCACACGCCGAGTGTGGGAGCTGGACAGTCTGCTCAACTGCTTCGGTATCGGCGGCCATGGTCAGCGGAGTGCTGACAACTAACGTGGTCTAGGCCGCAGTCTCTGTCGGGTGACCGACACCACCACTGACGTACCAACGCAACCGACCGACAACCGCCGCAGGGTGATTCACGCTTCGTGCTCGGCGCGCGACGTGGCCCGGGGATTCACCAACCAGGTGGTGGCCAAGCTCGACGGCGAGATCCAGCTCGACCCGCACGTGGATGACTCCTGCGCGCTGACGCTGGCTGAGGATGAGGCGATCGCGCTGCGTGACGCGCTGATCGAGTGGCTCGGATGAGCGAGCACCCGGCCAGCATGCCCGTCGCACGCGAGGAACACCCGGTGGGCACCGCCCCGCGCTGGGGCGTGTCCGCGCTGGACTGGCGGTCTCACGCCGTCGACGAGGACGCCGACCATCCCTCCGGGGTGTACGTCGCCCGCTGCGGCCAGCGGCTGGTCAGGGACACCAGCTTGTACGACGTGGCGCCCGGCTGGATGTGCCTGTCGTGCCTGCGCTGGACGGGCCACACCGTCGACGAGTGCGGGCATCCGGTGCCGGGTGACCCGGCCTGGCACGTCGGTCCGGGCGGCGACGGCGATCCCAGCGCCACCTGATCCCCGGCTCGGCCACCGG